>JAOTTP010000013.1 GCA_029864405.1 Nitrospirota bacterium | reverse complement strand
CATCCGTAGCGGATCAATGACCCGGCCATTCATCGCTTTCGGCGGATCAAAAAATGCCGAGCCATTCTCGGTGATATACAGCGGCATCTCACCATAACGGTTCTTGAGCCACAGCAGGGTATCGGAAAGCCCGTCCGGGTAGACCTCCCACCCTGTTTCCGTGTAGGTCTTGTGGGGCTGGCGAACGGTCCCGGCCCTGACAGGCAAGGCATCCGGCTTATCACAGGTGACGGCGCGGGTGTAATAATTCAGTCCGATAAAATCGATCTTCTGACAAATAAGATCGAAATCCTGGGCAGGCCATTCAGGCCATGCGTCACCGAATATCTCCTTCATCTCCTCCGGATAGGATCCCAGAAGGGCGGGATCAAGAAATTGCCTGTTCATGTAGGCATCCGCCCGATTGGTGGCCGCCAGGTCTTTCGGATCATCTGAAGCCGGATACTTCGGCTCAATATTCACCACAAGGCCAATTTCATGCACCCCGACCGCCCGATAGGCCTGAACGGCCGCACCATGTGCGCGCATCAGATGATGCGCGGCAACCGGCGTTTCATAGTGGCAGGAATGCCCTGGGGCCAGTGCACCCTGCAAATAGCCGGCATCCGTAACCACCCATGGTTCATTGAGTGTCGTCCATTTTTTTACCCGGCCATCCAGCCGCCGGTACATGGCTTCCCCATAGTCTGCAAACCAGTGTGCCACGTCCGGATTCAGCCACCCGCCCAGATCGTCCAACGCTGCCGGCAAATCCCAGTGATACAACGTCAGGAGCGGTTCAATCCCTGCTTCCAAAAGGCCATCAACCAGTTTTTCGTAGAAATCCAGGCCTTTCTCATTCAGCCTTCCCTTGCCTTCAGGAAAAATACGCGCCCAGGCCACCGAAAACCGATAGGCCTGCAGCCCCAGCTCCTTCATGAGGGCGATGTCCTCGCGCCAGCGATGGTAATGGTCACAGGCGACGTCGCCGGTATCGCCATTCACGGTATGTCCCGGCGTATGGGCAAAACGCTGCCATATGCTCGGCCCTGCACCATCTGCCAGCGGTGCCCCCTCAATCTGGTAAGCCGATGTCGCCGCACCCCAGAGAAACCCGTGGGGAAATGTCGAGTTGTTTTTCATGTACGCTCGTCCTCTTTTATAAAATGTCTGCAAACAATTTGGATCGCCGCAGACGGTTTTAAGGGGATTTTATGGGGACGCCCACAGGGTTTCCATTGAATGTTACCCTGACATCACCTTTCAGGGAAGCCGGCAGAACATAGCCGCCAGGTGGCTTGGTCGATCCTTCCAGATCAACGCGCACTTGCCCGCCCCCCTCACGCGCCGTATAGGACACCTCGCCATACGGGGTTCTCAGCCCACGCACCCGGATACCTTCACCCTGTAGCCAGGATCGCAGCAGACCGGCGCCGATGACCAGTGAGTCGTTAGCAGTATCCGCATAAACAAAAAGATAAAGCACCGCCCGGATGAAATCCGATCCCACCCATGTATGGGGCAGATCGCCAATGAAATGCGGTTCCCGTTTCAGTCGGCTGATGACCTCGCTCCACTGGTTCCAGGCTACCGGGCGACGATCCCGCATGAAAAAGTCCAGCAGGGCATGGGCACGCTCCGGCTCTCCCAGACGCACAAACGCGCTCACCTGACGGAATTCATAGGGAGTATAAACTTCCCACGCCTTCTGGCCATCGCGCCGCGCCACAAACTCCGACCAGGCTTTCTCGAACGTGGCCATCAGCAACTCCCTGGGCAAGGCTGTTGCGGCCCCGGTAGGCGAAAGCGCGATCGTCGTGGATGTCGGGTCAAAATCTTTTCGGTCGGCTGCCCCCGGCACGTGCCCGAGCTCTTCACCCAACAACCGGACAGAAGCCCCAATATCTCCGGCAAATTCGGCGGCATCCGCCCTGAGTTCGGCTGCACGGTCCGTGTGTCCCAATTCAAGAGCGAGGAATGCCGCATCGTTCAGCCCTTTCAGACCCCAGAAATTATCCCAGAATGAATAGGCCGGTTGATCCGAATAGCCTTCATGGCTGATCGAGGGCGGCAACAGACCAAAGAGTGCCTTGCGGTCACCCTGACGGTTGCGCTCCGTGCGTTCCGACAGCCTCAGTGCATCGAGAGCGGCAGCGGCCTTGTCCGCATAGGGCCACATGGCCTCGGCAAAGCCACGATCCCTCGTGTACCGGTAAATATCCGCGATCAGAAAAATTAGCTCTCCATGGCTGTCATTCTCGACGACCGGGTCCGCGCCACGTTTGTCAACACAACAGGGAACCTTGCCGCTGGAGAATTGGTAAGGCGCATACCAGCGAGCAAAATCGACCGCAGGCCCATTGTGCCCAAGACGCAGGAAACTTTCACTCATCATCGCCCCGTCACGTATCCACGAACGGGCATAGGAACGTGGCCCCGGACGGAGTGCAGGCCCTTCGCGCGTGATCATCATATGCGCGAACGCGGTTTTCAAGGCATTGAGAACCGGCATGGTTTCAGGAGGGCCTGAAATGTCCACCCGATTGAGGATTTCCCGCCATTCATCAATTGCAGCCATTTCGCCCGCATCAATGGCCTCGTGGTTCAGATCGGGCATACGCCCGTCATCATCACCAAGCACCGTGACCACAGTCGCATCGCGAACCTCACCCGGCCTCAGATCAATATGAAAATACATGACGCCGGAGCCGAAGCCTCCAGGAGCTACTACGCTTTGTGAATCCATGCCTGCGGCGGCATCTTGCACATGCGGGAAACCGGCCCGTTCAAAGCCTGCCAGGGACACGTGGTCCGGCTTCAGGTCAGGATACACAGACCAGTCACCATTCACCTGAAACGCTGCACCATCCCAGCTGATCCGTTCAATTCTGCTGGCACCCCCAACCAAGTTCAGGGTTTGGGTAGGCGGATTGACTTGCATTGGGCGGATTGCAAGGGCCAGCGTGAGCGTTCGCCGGATATGGCCGGTGTTGGCAATACGATATCTGGTGACCACATCGCGGGCATTACCGTCAGTCGCGCCTTCCCTTCCGGCGGGAACAGGCGGACGATGGGCACTGATATCGAGTAACAAGCCCTCATGGGTCCGGCGTACTCGCGGCAAGGGGAGATAATCATCCAGCAGACTATGGTGATGTTCGGCATTCGCCCAACTCAGCACGGAAGCATCTTCGATCACAAACGGTTCAATCGAGAAAGCCCCTGGTCCAGGTTCCATGGCGCCGTCTTCCGACAACAGGGCCGCCCGGCCGCCCTGAGGAACGCCAACGATGGTCCAGTAGATCTGCTCCCCAAAAAAACTGCGTGGATATGTTCCCTTTTCGGATTCCCGGGCTAGTGACAGCAAGAACCGGTTATCATCCTGTCCGAACTCCGTTGGTTCGACCGTCGCATCCAACAGGCCAACACGGCCTCCGGATGCCGGGTTTATTGAAAGGCGAATATAACGCCCGAAGGCTTTTGGCATGCGCAGATATTCGGTGGTTCCTGTGGAGGAAGGCGCGATATGCTGTTGCCAGTCCGGCACTGTCCAGGTGGTGCCGTCCTCGGAAAGGGTAATGTTCAACGTCTTAGGCTCCTGCCCCGCGGCCCATCGCAAGGTCAAACCGCCAAGCTCGCCCACATAGCCCCGATCAAGCGTCAAGTCCGTGGTCTTATCGGCAGTCCAGACTGTCTCCGGATTGCCGTCAACTGCGGCAGGAGCAGGAACGTCACCGTCTTTCGCCACGAGCAGAGGAAGAACGGCGGGCAGGTCGGGCAGCGTCCGTATTTCAAGCGTATCAAACTCGACGGAAGCCTTGTCACCGCTTGCGCCGACAACAACAAACTCCATTTTGGCGATGGTTTTCAGCGTATGATCTTCGATGGGACCCCAGGCAAAACTGATATCACTGCGCCGAATGCGAATGGTTGTCCAGTCATCAGGAAACTCATAATCAGAGAACCGTTTCCACCAAACATTCGCACCGCTTTCATCAATCAGCTTTACCTCAAGCGTCGACTTCGGGGCATGACCTCTGAGCTGGAATGCCATCTCGAAATTTTTCGAGAGATTAAGCGGGAGTGCGCGACGAGCATAAGCGACACCGGCGGCCCGGAAGGTATACGACAGTTTGAGCGCATGGCCTCTTGCGCCTTTTGTCGTGCTTACAGACGCATCACAGTCTTCCGTAGCGCCTGCCTGCCATTCCCCGATCCGTTCAAAACCGTCGAGCAACCGGAAATTATTGGCGTTTCTCTTATCCGCCGCAAATACGACCATTGATAAGGATACCATTCCGGCAAGGAGACAGGATGATGCCCACCATGAACATCTCATCCCTTCACGCTACCCGCAAGAGTTCCGCTCATGTAAAAACGCTGAAGCGCCAGGAAAAGAACCAGGACCGGTGTCACGGTGACCACCGCACCGGCCATCATCAATTCGACATCCTGCACATGCTCACGCGACAGAGATGCGAGGGCAATCGGCAACGTATATTTGTCGCTGTCGGTCAGGACGATCAGCGGCCACAGGAAATCATTCCATGCGGCCAGAAAGGTAAACAGCCCCAGGGTAATCAGAATGGGTGTGAGTAACGGCACCACGACCGACCGGAAAATTCGGATTTCACTCGCGCCTTCAATCCGGGCCGACTCGATCAGTTCCGTTGGAATAGACAGGGCATACTGCCGGATCAGGAAGATCCCGAATATGCTGGCCACAAAGGGGATCAGCACACCAATCCAGCTATTGACCAGCCCCATCCCTTTCAACATCAGGAACAGCGGAATCATGGAAACCTGTGCCGGAATGACCAGGGCGCTCAGAAGCCCGCGGAACAGCAGTTGCCGCCCCTTGAACTCCAGTTTGGCAAACGCATAGCCGGCCGAGACATTGAACGTGAGGGACAACAGTGTGGCCGACGACGCCACAAATAGGGAGTTCAAGAAATTCCTCCCCATGCTGGAATATTCAAAGAGCTTCATATAATTCTCGAGTGTCGGGTGCTTCGGCAATAGCGGTGGCGGAAAACTGCTGGCCTCTCCCGGAGACATCAAGGACACACTCAGCATCCACAGCAACGGAAGCATGGCAAACGCGGCAAAGAAAGACAGGCCGATATTCCCTCCGAATCCTCTCCACAGATTTCTCATCGGCTTACCAATCATACAGAATTTATAGCTCCCCCCTCTTCATGCACATTCCTGAAAGTTTCGTCTTCCATGTTCCGACGCCTGCCGTCCGGTCCTTGGGTCGGACGCTCTTATGAACCGGCGGACTTTGTTTGAGCGCAGCGAGTTGGGCCGCCCTCCTAATGCTTGCGTCCGTCCCATCTTAATGAGACCAGACGGGGCGTCACTGGTTTTGGGTCCTTTTGCCGAAACAAAAGGACCTCGGCTGCCGGGCCGAAACCCGGCAACACAGAAAACCACGTTGATACGAAAGTTAATTGCACAAGTGCGATGTGCGAACCAGCCAGCGCTTTTTTTCTAGCCAACTCCAAGATGGATTCCCGATACACATCAGTAAATCTGTAAGACCAGAACCATACATTCCGTATGAACATGGCTTACACTCCACTCCCGTACCGCCGCATCACAGCAAGCTGGCCGATGGCCGCCACAATCATAAACACAAATAGAATGAAGGCCACGGCGGAGGCCGAGCCCAGGCTCCACCACTTAAAGCCTTCTTCATACATCAGATAAATGATGCTGAGCGTACTCTGGACCGGTCCGCCCTGTGTCATCACATAGGGTTCGGCAAACAGTTGGAAGTATCCCGCCATGGTCAGGACCCCGACGAGAAACAGCGAGGGAACCAGGGCAGGCAGTGTGACATGGGAAAAACGCTGCCAGGCGTTGGCCCCGTCAATCCGTGCCGCTTCATACAGATCCTCAGGTATGGCCTGAAGGCCGGCCAGAAGAATGATCATGTTGTAGCCAAAGTTCTTCCAGACCGCGAAAAGGATAATGGCCGGCATGGCAAAACGCGGATCGCCCAGCCAGTCCACAACGGGTAGGCCCAACCCGTCGAGACCGTAGTTAATCAGACCATAGCGGGTATGCAGAAGATATCGCCAGATCACCGCCACGGCCACAATTGTCGTCACCACCGGAGCAAACAATGCGGTCCTGAAAAATCCCTTGAAGCGCACCATCTGCCCGTTTAGCAACAGGGCCGCCGCCAGTGACACCATCACCGAGAGGGGCGCACCGACCAGCACGAAATACAGCGTATTACCCAGGGCCTGCCAGAACAACGGCCGTTGCAACAGCTCGATATAGTTTTGGAAACCGACAAACCGCAGGTTGGACAGGTCGGCCAGGGCATAGATGTCAAAGTCTGTCAGACTGATGGCCAAGGCCGCCAGCACCGGTAGAAAGAAAAAGACGGCAATGATCGCCAGCGCCGGACCGGCAAACAGCCAACCTGCCACAGACGGCTTCACGACTCGGCTCCCCCTTTTCGCGCAAGCATCCAGCGTCGTTTTTCAAGAATGCGATCAATCCGGCTATCCAATTCACGCGCCGTCTCAACAGCCGTCCATTTCTCATAAACAGCACGCTCGGTCACCATGCGCAATTCCTGCACGATGCGTTCCCATTCAGGGACTTTCGGTGTTGGAAGCACGCGCTCAAGCTGCTCTCTGAAGGCCACGACATACGGATCTGATTCAAGCCGGTCTCCGCGCCAGCTTGACCGCCGCGGCGGCAGATTGCCGCTCAACTCGTAGAACTGTTGTTGAATTTCCGGACGGGACAGAAATTCAACCAGCCGGAAGGCTACATCCTGATGTGCTGAATGTTGAAACACCACCAGGCTTGAACCGCCCGCCGTCGATGCCCCCGGACCCGAAGGCCCCGGCAGGATGGCGGTCATCCAGTCATCCTGCATATTGGCAGGCAACCGGCGGCGAAATTCCCCAATATTCCATGGACCGGTCAGATAGAAGGTAAAGTATCCGCGTGCGAATTCATCCCACACATTGGAAATGGCGGATTCACTGGAGGCCGGAGCCAGCCCCTTGCGGAAAAAGTCGAGATAAAAATCAAGAGCGGCCACCAGCTCAGGGCTTGAAAAATTGCCATAGCGATCACCCTCCCGCAGCAACGGAACACCTTGTTGAAGAGCGAGGGAAATCTGCATTTCAAAATCATTCACGGGCACGAACAGAGCAAAGTTTTTGTTCCCGACGTACTGCTTCACCGCCGTTGCGGCCTGCATCCATTCAGCCCAGTCACGGGGAGGGCGACCAATCCCGGCAGCCCTGAGAATATCCTGCCGGAAAAAGAGGAGCCGCGTATCCACATACCAGGGCACGCCGTACAGTGCATCGGCAATCCGGTTCGTCGCCCAGATGCCCGGGAAATAATCCTGTTCCTCAATCACGGAAGAAGCCTTGGCCATCTCGTCCAGCCTGGCAATGGCATCAAGTGACGCAAACTCCGCTATCCAGGTATTGCCCATCTGAGCGACATCAGGCAGTGAGTCTCCGGCAAATGCCGTCAACAGTTTTTCATGGGCCGCGGTCCAGGGAACCTGCTGAACAATGACACGAACCCCCGGATTCTCGCGTTCAAACTCTTTAAGCAGCTCAGGAACAATTTCCCCTTCGCGGCCCATAGCCCAGAACTTGATTTTCAGAATGTCATTCTCACCGCTCCCGTTTGTGCATGCGGCAAACAATGCACACAGCCCAATCACCGCAACGACAAACATGACCGATGTCTTTTTTGACGATGTTTTTTTGATCATACAGAATATAGGGGTCCTGGCTCTTTCATGTGTGTCTCTGAAAGATTTGTCTCCCCTGCTCCGACGCCTGCCGTCCGGTCCTTGGGTCGGACGCTCTGATGAACCGGCGGACTTTGTTTGAGCCCAGCGAGTTAGGCCGCCCTCCTAAGGCTTGCGTCCGCCCCATCTTAATGAGACCGGACGGGGCGTCGCTGGTTTTGGGTCCTTTTGCCAAAACAAAAGGACCTCGCCTGCCGGGGCGAAACCCGGCAACACAGAAAATCACGTGAACACGAGAATTGGGTCCACACGTGCAGGGCGGTCACCTGCCAGCGATTTTTTCACTGGCAACCCACAAGATGGATTCCCGACACACATCGTCAAGCTGTAAGGCCAGAACCATACATTCTGAATGATCCAATTTTTCCCGGCCTGTTGTCATGCTGTACAGTCTGCTTTTCGACAGGATGAAAGAATAGGTCGAGCATCACCCGCCACTCCGGAGATTTCCCGGATATAGTGTAGCCTCACACGCGGCACGGTTCTGTCAAGGTTCTGGGGGTTTGACGGACTGGTGTGTTGGATACCCAAACGAGCAGCTACATTTGTTCCATGGGATAATTCCTGTTTTTCGCGGTCTCAGGCATTTCAGCGCTGACAGGATGAAATACCGACTCTGTGAATACGCCACATTTCCTTCGCAAGCTGCTAGGTTAACAATTCCAATATTACCGTTAATGCGGATGTACTATTGCAATCCACCCGCAATCAGCTCCTTGAGCCTTGATACCAAATGATTCGCCTGGCTGAAGGGTACGGCGCATGGCACGCGGTCGGTCTTGGGGGCCGGTGGGTGGGATAACAAAGCCGGTACCATCGATGAAGAGATTTACGTTGCCGGTATTAATGACTTTCACGCTAACGTCGATGGGATTACTAGACCCGTTATCGTATACCCGTGGGATATTCCCTTGATTCTGTGTACACGGATTGCCGAAATCACTGGAATGAAAAATAAAGCCGTAGCCTTGCTCATTGAGGGTTGCACATCCGGCAAGGAGTATGAACGCGGCGAGTGGTATAAGACCTTTCATTTGTCCTCCCTAGCGCCTTGCACGAGACGACTCAGATTGCACGCTATTCTTTTCCTTCTTCATTAGGGAGACGGAGCATCGGTAGTGCTGATTATTCTGCAATCAATTGACCGATCCATACAGGTGTCGCGCAAGTCAAATGGTTTACAAGATACAATAACAATCGACCCTTCATTCTTCAACCAAATCAAACTACTGGTTATTAGTCGGCCATGTTACAACCAAACCTGTGGTCGGCTGGTGGGGAGAAGCAACCCCGATGGCTGGTGCCCGACAAATTCCGAAATATTGATTCGGCTCATCGTATTCCCAATTCCTTCGCGGTCAGCTCAGTTGATCATACCATTTTAAGCCCACGTACCGAATATGGACGAGCGGTCCTCTCATAGTTATTGCGAAATCCATGACGTGAGGCGACAGTGGATCGCCGTTTGAAGCAGGGGGAATCGATGAATGTTATGGTTGCAAGGCCTGACCCCGAAATGTGACCCCTCACTCGGAGGTCTCGAGCTATAGCCGGAACCTACAAAGAACCGCTTTTATAAATATAAATCAATACTCATGCCTGACCCCAAACACAAACACATCTCCAATCGTACGGCTATATTTGTCTTGACCATGGGATTGGATCGTGACCATCTGCAACGCGACAAGGTCCTTCGTAAATTCTTTGGCCTTATTCCCATAGGCTTGAGCCTTTTCAGGACAATCAATGCCATTGAGGCGTATCTTGATTTGCCGTTTGCTGTCATTCAGAACGGTGATGGTATCGCCATCGGCAATGTGAATAACTTTGCCCTGGAAGTCGGCGGCGTTTGCTAAATTAGACAGCCAGAACAAGACAAAACCAAAACACACTAGGAAGCCTAGTTTCTTCATAAATCCCTATAGAAAGACATGAATCCTGTCAGAACATACTCCTGGATAGGTCTATAGCTAGTTCGTCATAGGCACGGTCAAAATGCGCCGCAAAGAGTTGTGCGTCATTAGCGGCCCACTCGGCGAATAAGTGAGGCTCCCCCTCATACTTCCAGGTGTTATCGTAGAGGACGACTTTGTCGGCGGTCCGAATCAGTCGGCTGCGGACTTCCATCCCCAACGACAGGGGCGGGTTAATCTGGAGATCTTGGTAAGGGTCAAGCGGAGACTGGTCCTCATCAGCAAACATCCTGGTTAATGGATGAAAAAACGATTCGTTGGAACTCAACCACAGGCGGGTCACTCGGAGTTCAAGGACACTATCAATGTCGGTATCGTCTAACGGGAAATAAGTAAGGAGATCGGAGGAACTTTCAGGGCCTTGTTTGTCTAAAGCCTTCAGGTTCACATTCGCCACGCTAGCGGCCTGGACCACATGATCTCTCATGCTTTCCTGAATGCGCATGGAGGCCAGCGCGGCCTTGAGATGGGCCTCTGCTTCTTCCACCGTCGCAGGAGCCTCCGCCGTCGCAGCCCCATAAAACGGCCCAATAATCATATACCCAGCCCCTTTAAGGAGAAGGCCTACTCCTGCCAAGCCAACCAAAAGACCTTCAGGCGCTCCCATAGCCATGAGGGTACCTACGCCAGCCAGCGTTCCGCCTGTGGGGACTAAAACGATAAAGGACTTCGTTCCCCCTACCCCTCCTCGTGCCGCGCCGCCTAACCAACCCTTGGCGGGCAATTCGAATTCAACCGCCGGAGTATACTGGGCCGACACCAAGCCAATCGTGCCTAATTGTGCACGAACTTCAGCTGGAAGAGTAAAAGGTTGGGTTGCACAGCCCCATTGGCCGAAGAGTAAAATGGCACAAAGCCCACCTATAAAAAATGCCTGTATGCGCCGCATAGGTTTCTTTCGTGTGTTTTGGTTCATCTTCAGACTCCCTTGGCTTCCCTCAGCCGAAGAAAATGTTTGGAAGTGATATTCACGGGTATGGGGTCAGGCATGACTATTGATTTATTGTTTCAATAACGCGAGAACCTGCTTTTCCAGTGAGTTGAAATGAGTCAGATCTTTCAAGCACACATGGCCCCCCACACTCTCGCCCCATGGCTCGTCCGCTGCTTTTTGAATACTCCGGAGCCGTCTACCATGTCACAAGTCTGAGCAAATGCTCGCCAGGACATCGTCCGCGATAATCGAGACCGTACCCACTTTCTCGGCCTGCCCGGCAACGGGTGAGAGACTGCTTGACATCTTTACCCGAGCGGGTAGATAGTCGCTCCCCTCATTTATTTCCAATCGAGGCATTGGTATTCCAACGTGAATGCCGAGGGGAAGAGTCTTTCATGGGTTACACCTTCGAAATACTTTTTTTTGCGAAATGACCCATGATGCTTCCTGCAAGAAGGGTCAGGTCTTGCAAACACACATGAGCCCCCCACTCGCCCTCAGGCTCGTCGGTTGTGTTTTGAATTCTAAGGAAACCCTTGCTCATGTTTTTGCGTCAATGGCAAACGCCCACTTCCGATATTCGAGACCTTTAATTCAAGCGCCTTCTTGATGAAGGTCATGGAGAACCGGGAGGAATTACGGGGTCAAGAGGCAAGAGTTCTCAGCGTATTCAAAGGACTTCTCAAATTCAATTCTTTCCTGTAAATAGTTCTCTTCAGCTTCAATGACTTCCTTCGTTTGCGTTGGGGCCTTCCACGAGGCCTGGTTGCAGGCTACGGCTCTTCCTACGCTAAAGATTCCGCCTCGTGCACACACCGCTAAGTCAGCATAGGCTAAACGCTCCCGGTTCAGGGCTAATTGTAACGCTCGTTGATAGGGGAGCAGATTTCTTCGAGCCTTGATCACTTTTTCTACGGCGAGGCCACAGGAGGGAGCATACGGTTCGCTGGCAGCAGGACACGTCCAGGCGAGGAGAAGCAGGAGAGGGAGACCTATCCCATACAAGAATTTGATCATCACAGATTGATTCCCGATAGAACGTTCACGAGCATCGTGCGTGGTTATGGCTCAAGCAGACAGATCTGCTTGGCCTGTTGAAACAATTCTTCAAACGTGTGTCTCTCCTGCCGGTATTGGTCTATGGCCGCCAACGCGAACGCGTCGGGTTTTGGGCTGTGCCATTGCGACTTAGAACAATAGACGGGTGTATCCCCACCAACACGGCTCCCGACAACACAGGCCTCCGCTTCACCATACGCGCCAGATTGATGGGCTCTTGCCATTTCCATGGTACGACGGAATGGAACGAGCGCTTTCCGGGCTGTATCAATTCTTTCTAACGCGATCTGACAGGATGGAGAATAGGGTTCGGCAAACGTCGGAGTAGAAAACACTACCGCAAGGCTGAGGATGGCAAGAGGAGAGAAAAGCTTCATCATCAGTTCCGGTTAAGGAAAACTGGAAGAAGCCTCATATTATCACTCCTTTGACAAGGAAGGACAATACCAGAGTCAAAGGGAGATGTTTATCGGGTGTCTTGATCGATAGGGTACACAGGTCGTTGGGCATGCGTGAGCTGAATGGTCGTAGACGTGGGCGCACCATCACTGTTCACCTCACCGCCCTCATCTCATCTTGGAAAATCTCTAAATCTTAAATTTCCAAATCTTAGACAAGCCTTACCCTCCCCTTTCTCCTACCGGATATAATGTGAATGTAAACGAAATACAGCCAATTCGGGTGAATACACGTTTACCTTTGCAGTGAAAATTAGACCAAGGAGGAGGCCATGGAACTATTCGGAATACTCTCTATTATTTTGGGAATTATTGGCATGATCGTGATGCTGAAGGGGAAACGTCCTCAGGACCCTTCTTCTACCGATCCGGTTAAGACCTCGTAGGTAAAATTGATCAATTGGGAATGTTTGAGGATTTGAACCTCCCCCTCTGGTGGATTAACGACGTGGTGGGCATCGGACCGCTGGAAGATTGAGGAATACCAGGGTGGATGAGAGCCAGTAGAAAGGAGTGATCGATGAACACATTTATTTTGGCGTTGACTGTAAGCCTTGGCATCACGGCCAGTTATGTGTACCTCACGGCAATCGTTGCGGGCAGTGGCTGGATGTGAACATCCAGCCATGCCCTCGCTTTTAGAACGGTAGGACCATTACCTAGCATCATGGATTGGCACGCGCGCATTTCAAATTCCTTCTTCAAAAAAAAGGAAATCATTTATAGCCTCTGAGTCGTTTCAAGGGCTGTTCAGATTAATGCTGGTGGAGAAAGAGGCGCACCTGCTCGAACGCTACCGCTACGTGGTTCTCAATTCTTGAACGTTTGGCCAGCAAGGAGGGTGCTCATCTTGATAATTATGCTTTGGAAAATATTTGGAATGTCTATAACTTGGGAGGCCCCGAAGGCAGGGCACATCTTCCATTTTCCCCTACTTTGGATCTCATTAGACCACCACAAAACGGAATTCCCTAAACCCTTGCTTCTTCCCGGACCGAAGACACCGAACGAACTTTGATTTTTCCCCGTGCTACCTTTGCAAGTTCATACGCTTGCTGAAGTGCTAACCAGCTTTGCGCTGTTCCGCCAAAAGCTTTTTCCAACCGCACGGCCATCTCCGGTGAAACGCCGGCCTGCCCATTTATAATTCTCGACAGCATATGCCGGGTAATCCCCAATATTTTGGCTCCATCCGTAACCGTCAATCCAAGGGCTTCAAGACAGTCCCTCCTGATCGAGCGACCCGGATGAGGTGGATTATGCAGTCCCATAACATACTCCTTTCTAGTGGTAATCAACCAAATTCACATCCAAGACGTTGCCGCCTTCAAAACGAAAAATAATGCGGCAGTTTCCTGTGACCTTAATACTCCAAAACCCTTTCAACTCCCCTTTTAACGGATGCAGGTTCCATCCCGGAAGGCTCATGGCCTTCACATCCGCGGCCACATTCAACCGCGCCAGGATATCGTCAATGATCGGCACCAGATGCGGGGTTAAGCCCGATGGGTTTTCTTTATAAAACCATTGTTTCAGGCCCCGATGCTTAATACTGACAATCATTCTTTATAGTGTGCACTGTTCATGCACAGCAGTCAACATAACTCCCATCGTATGGTCAAAAACTCAAAGCCCCGACATTGTCAACTTCACGAAAATTAAACGCTGAACTAAATTCACCAAGCTATAGTCATGAGGCTGTTGAATATTTCAAAAATTTTTCCATTTCCTCAGCATATGAGTGCCCGCGGCCCATTGCTCGGCCATGTGATCGATCGCTAGGGATGACGCTGTCACACCTACTGCCTTATAAACAATCACAATCATCTCCTCATTGAAACACCACAACCGAATCTGTCTTTGGGTATGCGGCAGCTAAATGGTCAGGGGATACCATCGCCGATATCAGCAAGGCGGGCATCTATTTCAAGGACGGTTCACGTCAATTCTGGTGGAGAAAAATGCACACCTGCTCGAACTCGGACGCTACCTGGTCCTCAATCCCGTCGAGGCGACGATAGTGCCGCATCCCCGACAGTGGGCGTGTAACAACTCTCGTGCGACGGTGGGGGAGACTCGTGCTCCCGCTTATCTGAAAATGGACTGGATTCTCGGGGACTTTGACAAGCGAGAGAGGCCTGCAGAGGAGTGCCCGTGAGCCTTCGTGGCCGGGAGTCGTGGCGAACCGCCACCCTGGGGCTAGCTCACGGGCCAGATCTATCTGGGTTCCGATGAGTTTGTTGCGCAGCATCAGCCCAATCGGGTGCTTCGAGACAGTCCTCCTCGGCAGACGCAGGCGCAGCGGCCGCGTTTACCTGTCTTGTTTCATCCTCACGGCGAGCAGTCGCGACAGATTCACATGGCGTATCGACAGCACAGGGAGAGCTCTCCATGCCTTCCTAATAGTCTTTCAATTTATTGGCGTTTTGCGGAAGAACGAAGAAAAGGAAAATGGGGTGAGTGACGGGTTTCGAACCCGCGACCTCCGGATCCACAATCCGGCGCTCTAACCAACTGAGCTACACCCACCATCACATGGAAGTATCGAGCGGAGAAGAGGGCAATCTTATCAGAGGCCCGTAGGGGTCGCAAGCCAAATACCGTTGGCGACCACCGAATCATGATTGACCTCACTCGGGAGAAAATCATATCTCATGGCGCATGAGGCTTCTTGAGCACCAACAAAATTTCAGACGCTTTTAATTGACCACTTTCATGAAACTGTGGTAAAAATTCAATTCGGTTTTTTTTCTGGAGGAATATATGGCTAATCGGCATCACTCAGCAATCAAGGCAGCTCGTCAATCTCTGAAGCGACAAGAGCGCAACCGGTCTATCCTTCGGCGGGTCAGAACCTATATCAAGAGGGTTCATGGAGCGGTCAAAGACAATAAAACTGACGAGGCCAAGGCCTCTTTGCGGGAAGCCACTTCTGAGCTTCATAAAGCCGTAACCAAAGGCACGCTTCATCGGAACACCGCCTCTCGTTGGGTTTCCCGTCTCGCGTCCCGCGTCAACACTCTTTCAACCAAATAATAGGTACACAATGGTCACGGGATCTCACGCCCTGTGAGATTTCGTGCGGCCAGCTAGGGCTTTGTTTCCCGGCCCAGCCTTTGTGGCTTGGCAGAGTTGGATGACGAGGTCATCTAAGATGAGCTTCGGACGTGAGGCCCGCCCGCCTTTGAGAGCAGAATCAGCTTGAGCGAATAACTCCCATGCCCGACGAAGGTGTGGCTCCTTCCACCGCTGCACCTGTTGGACAAATTCCCGCGCACGGAACGGCGGAATTCCCGCTTGGCGTGCAGCCTGTCCCCCATCAAGCCCTTCCTTCATCAATGCCTGCGTTTTCCAGACCCTGCGCATCTGCCATAGGAAAGCACCCAACATACGCAAGGGAGCTTCCCCCGTTTCTAAATTTTTGGCGACAATGTCCAATGCTCGCCCCTGATCCCCTCGCGCCACGGCTTCCGACCAATCAAACACGGAAATACCCGGTGGCTTCCCTCTGACCATTTCCACGTCCTGTGCCCGGACACGATGCCCCTCTGGCATAAACGCCACCAATTTCTCTAATTCACTGGCAGTCCCATACAACCCTTCGGCTGCCTGATCCTTCAATATCTCGAGTGCACTGTCTTCCAGTTGCAAGCCTAACTCTAGCGCTCGCTGCGTGACCCACCCTGCTCGCTGCCCCTCAAATACCGGAGCGCACTCCACCACCGTCGCCCGTTTTTTAAGTTCTTGAACCCACTTCGTCCGCCCGTCCAATTTTGCCGCCGTGATGACCAGCGTCGTGGTGTCATTAGGAGCTTGAAAATATGGCATGAGGGCTTCACCATCTCGAGCAGAAAGTTTATCTGCCCATTTAAGGATGAGGAGTCGCCTCACTGAAAAAAACGAGGCCTCTTCCGAAATGGCTAATATTTCCGACGCGTCGGTTTCATCGCCATAGACGACATCGACATGAAACATTTGGGAGGAATCATTGGCCGTTGAATCGTCAGAGGACCCTGAAGCACCCTTTTCCTGACCCGCCACACGAAGAATGCTTAAGGCCTGATCACGAAAATAGGGCTCTTCCCCAATCACCAAATAAAGAGGGGACAACCCCTGTCGGGTGATCTGACTCTGGAGTTCATGAACTTTCACGGTGAGTACGACCGACTACACAGACAATTCTGAAAGAAGACTCTGTCGCTCAATTGCTCAAAGAACTTGGAGGTAAGAGGTCTCCCTGAGGCTCAGAGATCTCAGGAACTTCGATGCGACTCGATGATGGCGGAGTCGGGACCACTTTCCCTCCCTCCCTGTCGAAAACCCCCTGCTCCCTGGCACCCAAAAATTGATCAGCTAAATCGGCAGACACCTGTTGCCCTGCTTGTTCAATCGCCCGGTCTTGCAAGACCCGGTTAAATTGCAATCCGCTCGAAGTACTTGACGTCGATGTGGCTCCAACAAAAAATTCCGCTGTACTGGATCCGGTTTGAGACCATCGGACTTTTCCAGTTTTTCGATCCTTCACGTTCAACGCCACCGTCACCATCACTCGGCTTTCTTGCGTTTGCGTACGAGAGAAAGCCAACGAAGGAAGCGTCACCGACAGGATCGCGCCTTCCAAAATATAATCGGCGGATGCATCATCGACAAATTCCGCACTGCCGGCCGATTGCATTGCCTGACGAAGATACCTGTTGTATTTAAATTCCAGATTTGGTTCAAAGCTGTTATTCTTGAGCCCAGAAAAGTTCAGGCGAACCGGCGGTCCTTGCGCAACAAGGCCGGCACTCCCCCCCACCACCGGACCAGGCCCTTCGACCGTAAATTGATACCCACATCCGGCACTCAGGCACAGTAGAACCGCCCACCCCCCCAAAAGGCATCTCACACGCTGAAGGAGCCAAGCCGGTCGGCTTGAATTAGATGACAAAATTCACCAGCTTCTGTTCGACGTAAATAATTTTGCGGGCCGCCTTGCCTTGCAACCATTCGGCCAATTTAGGATCTTCCTGAGCCCCAGCAATGATCTGCTCCTTTGTCGATCCGGCCGGAACCACGATCTTACTCCGGAGTTTTCCATTCACCTGTAGGGGAATCGTCCATTCGGCACTGGCCACAAGAACGGGATCAAAATCAGGCCACGCCTGCCGGCTCATGCCTGGACGCTTCCCTAAGGTTTCCCACAACTCCTCAGTTACATGGGGAGCAAAGGGTGCAAGCAAGAGGAGTAAGGTTTCCACCGTCGTTCGCCACGCTGCTCGCTCGGCAACAGTTAACACCTCCCCAGGATACTCTTTCCAGAACTTATACAACTCATTCACGAATTCCATGAGAGCGGCAATGGCCGTATTGAATTGAAAGCCCCGCTCAAGATCCTCCGTGACTTTCTTAATCGTCTGATGCGTCGCCCGCTGCAGTTGAGGGAGAAGCACAGACTCACCGGACCCCGGCTTGGTATCCGCGCCATTCACCACGGGAAGGAGTTCCTGCACCAGACGCCATACCCGGTTGAGAAACCGGTAACACCCTTCCACTCCGGAATCGCTCCATTCCAGGTCTTTTTCCGGTGGCGCGGCAAATAACGAAAACATTCTGGCCGTGTCCGCCCCGTATCGCTCACACAAGTCTTCTGGCGAGGCAATATTCTTTTTAGACTTGGACATCTTCTCGGTGCGGCCTGTCACAATAGTCCGTCCGCAGTGGACACAGACCCGCTGCCCGCCATCTTTTTTGATTTCAGTGGGAAGCAGCCATCGATGCTCTTCACACCAGTAGGTTTCCTTGGTCACCATGCCTTGCGTGAGCAAATGGGTGAAGGGTTCATCAGCCGTGGTGAGACCCAGGTCACGTAAGACTTTGGTAAAGAAGCGCGCGTACAGCAGATGCAACACGGCATGCTCGATCCCGCCGACATATTGGTCCACCGCCATCCAATGGTGCGCGGCTTGGGGATTCACCGCCTGGGTCGTGTTTTTCGGCGAACAATAACGAAGAAAATACCAGGACGAATCCACAAAGGTATCCATGGTATCAGTTTCACGGCGTGCCGGACCGCCACATGTCGGACATGTGGCTTGCGAAAACGAAGGAGATTCCTTGAGCGGAGAGCCGCCTTTCCCGGTGAACGGCACATCGTCAGGCAACACAACCGGCAAGTCGCCTTCGGGAACCGGGACAATGCCGCACCGATCACAATACAACATCGGAATGGGCGTCCCCCAATAGCGTTGCCTGGAGATGCCCCAATCTCTTAATCGGAAATTGATGGTTCGCTTTCCCCATCCCTGTGTTTCCACATATTCACCGATGGCCTGTTTGGCTTGCGACACGGACAAGCTGGAAAAATTCCCGGAGTTCACCAGGAGTCCGGCGCCATCCTGTTCTTCATAGGCCGCTTCCAGGGTTTCAGAGGCCAGCTTGCCTTCCCGGTCTTGAATCACCAGCCGAACCGGTATGTGATAGGTTTTCGCGAATTCAAAATCTCGTTGGTCATGCGCGGGAACGGCCATAATGGCCCCCGTTCCATATTCATACAACACAAAATTCGCCACCCAAATCGGGATACGTTCCTTGGTAAACGGATTGATGGCGTAGGCGCCGGTAAACACGCCTTCTTTGTCCCGGTCGGCCGCCGTACGGGTCGCTTTATCCAGACGAGACACACGAGTCACAAACTCTCGAACCCCGGCGGCCTCAGGCCTTCCGGCAATCAATTGTTCGACCAGGGGGGATTCCGGTGCCAGGCTCATGAAGGTGGCTCCATGAATGGTATCCGGTCGCGTGGTAAAGACTCGAATCGCCTTCAACCCGGCTAATGTCTCCGCCAAGGGAAAATCCAGTTCCACGCCTTCGCTCCGCCCAATCCAATGCCGTTGCATGGCCAGCACCCGAGCCGGCCATGTCGTCAATCGATCACAGCCATCCAATAATTCCTGGGCATACGACGTAATGCGGAAAAACCACTGTTCCAACTCTTTTTGAATGACCACCGACTCGCATCGCCAGCACACCCCTCCATCTTTTCCCTCTTGCGCCAACACCTGCTCATTCGCCAATACCGTTTCACAAGACAGACACCAATTCACTGCCGAGCGTTTTCGATAGGCCAGCCCACGCTCAACCATTTTCACAAAGATCCATTGATTCCAGCGGTAATATTCTGGCTGAGACGTATTCACCTCCCGATCCCAATCATAGGACAGACCCATCCGCTGGAGTTGCCTTTTCATATAGGCCACATTCTCTTGAGTCCAGACGTTGGGATGCACCCCTTTCTCAATCGCGGCATTTTCGGCAGGCAACCCGAAGGCATCCCACCCCATCGGGTGCAACACATTGTACCCACGCATAGTTTTATAGCGGGCCACGACATCCCCGATCGCATATACGCGCACATGGCCCATGTGAATCCGGCCGGAGGGATAGGGAAACATCTCCAAGCAATAATATTTGGGTTTATCCGGATCTTCCTGAACATGAAAAGTCCCGGATTGAACCCAATATGCCTGCCACTTTGCTTCAACGGTCTGATGATCGTACGTATGCGCCATGCTTATGCCTTATGAGAGAAATTACGGTCATCGCTTTGATGGATGAGCCACAAAAAAATCCCCTGTTTCCTGGTCACATCTGTTGAGGAATGTGGGGGTGGGTCAAAAAAATCTCCTCGTCAACCTGGAAAGAGAAGGTCGGAATGAGTGAGGGCATCCGCCTCCAGATTTGACGTCAGGAAACGCTGATTTTTCAACATCATGCTGAGGAATCTAGCATAGAGAAACCCACCCCACAAGCCAATCACGAGGTTGCCATTCAGGCAACAGGATGGCGAAAACGGGGACGGGGAAAGGGGGAAAAACAGAAAGGCTAGAACGACCGCTTCGTCGCCTTGCGCGACTTCACGGAAAGGGGTGAGGGAGGACGGGCCGTTGATCCGGAAATGGCACCCACCACTTCCTGATGGTCACGCTGCAATTGACGATGATACTCAATCAGCGGATCAATGACTTCTCCACACATCAGACACCGCCAGCCAGGCATCCAAATCTCACCACTCGTGGCCATATCCACAAAGTGATCGACAATCATGGTTCCCTGACATCGGGGGCATTGCATCAGTCACATCTCCTCTCATACGTGATGTGTGTATCCATCGGTGGAGCCATCATAGACCTTAAATCTTTTACTCATGAAAAGAAGCCTCGTGTTCATCGAAAAACGCACACCAGGATAACACAATCTCCAGAATATGCTCGTTCTCATCCTCCTATCATCCCAGCCATCCCCCAAATTTTTTCATGAAGCTGAAACCACTTCACTCCATACTGTCTTCCCATCAAGTATGAAAGAAATCCGACCGCACATTTTTTCAAAGAGATCCCCTCTCACACCTCGCGAGAATCAGGGGACATCGACAACCATGACGGACACCATCACAACTTTTCGGTTGATGATTAGGATACGGCTTTCGAAGGTTTGGACGAACGAAGGGGGTGAATAGGAATCATCGCGTCACCACGCAACTTGCGGTGATAGGTAATGGCGAAGCGATGAGCTTCATCTCGAATGGTCTGCACAAGACGGCTAGCGGGAGATTTCAACGGCAACACAATTGGGGACTTGTGACCGGGGAGGAAGATCCGTTCGTCTTTTTCACCTTTCGCCTTGGCTAATCCACAAATAGCTACCTGTGATAGACCAACGGCCGCCATCGCTTCCATGGCCGCGCCTAATTGTCCGGCTCCACCATCAATCACCACCAGGTCCGGCTCCGGCAACGTTTTCCCAGGTTTGTTGGCCAACGATCCGCCGTATCGACGTTTCACCACTTCATGCATGCTGGCAAAATCGTTGGCGCCTTCTACCGTTTTAATGCGAAATCGCCGATAGTCTGATTTCTTCATTCTGCCATGTTCCCAGACCACCATGGAGGCCACTGAATGGGTTCCCATGGTATTGGAGATATCAAAACATTCAATGCGAACCGGAATCTGTGGCAACGCTAAGAGCGCCTGAAGCTCTTCCACCGCCTCACTGGATTCGGTTTGGACGCGAAGATGTTCTTTGAGAGCCACTGCGGCATTTTCCTGGGCGAGCTGGAGCAGTTGATATTTGGCTCCTCGTTCCGGAACCAGCACACGGACGGTTTGCTCTTTTTTCTCAGACAACCAGCGCTGGACTAATGATTGATCCTCAAACCCCACAGGCAGCAAAATCTCTTTGGGGGGAACGACTGATTTGGCATAAAACTGTTCGAGGGTCGACCGCACCAGTTCTTCATCGGTGACGCCTTGAGCGTCGGACCAAAAGAAATCCCGACGACCGATCAACAAGCCGCCTCGCACAAACAGCATCTGCACATCCACCGCCTCACCGGTTCTGGCCAATCCCACGATATCCTGCTCCCGGGCGCCTATTTGCGCGACCCGTTGTTTGGCCAACATCCGCTCAATGTTCCCTATCTGGTCACGAAGGCGAGCGGCTTCTTCAAACGCCTCCCGCTCCGCCGCTCCCTGCATGCCTGACCGCAATGACTCGAGCAATTCCGTGTCTCGTCCCTCTAAAAACCAACGAACCTGTTTGACAATCTGATGATAGGCTTCCTTTGTCTGATTGCCCGTGCAAGGGGCCATGCATCGTTTAATTTCAAATTCCAGGCACGCCCGCTCAGCGGTCCCATTAATATCGATAGTGCAGGTGGCCAGGGGGAAGACCTTGCGAATAACTTTCAAGGTGTCGCGCATGGCCCCTGTGGGGACATACGGGCCAAAATATAACGCCTTGTCCTGTTTGACCCGGCGGACAATAGACAACCTGGGGAAATCATCGTGAATCGGCAGCCGGAGATAGGGATATTGCTTATCGTCCCGGAGTACCACATTGAACCGTGGACGATGCCGCTTGATCAGATTGCTTTCTAAAATGAGCCCTTCGAATTCAGAGTGAGTGACGATCGTTTCCAGATCCACAATCTGCGAGAACAACGCACGGGCCTTAGGAGTCAGATCGGCTCCATGCTTGAAATACGATCGCACACGGTCGGATAACACGGCGGCTTTTCCAATATAAATAATATCCCCTCGTCGATCCTTAAAGAGATAGACCCCTGGTTGCTTGGGAAGATGGCTCAGTATTCCGCTCAGGCGGCTTGGTTGGTCGGAGAGGACCTGGGGAGTGATCGTGGGTGTATTCATGATGCCTTGCCACGTGAAGGTTAGACGATAACCACTCCCGCCGGTCGTTGAATCAGTTCAATTTCGTAGCCATCGGGCGCATCGATAAAAATAAACCGGCTGCCCGATGAGGATTGCGTGGGGCCATCCGTGATCGGCACACCTTTGGCTTGTAATTCCTGAATCGTCTGGTCCAAATCCTCCACTTCAAAGGCCAAATGGACGAGATCCTCTTGAACCTTGACGGCCCCGCTACTCGGAAAACTGCACAGCTCAATCAGTTCTTCGCTATTGGGGACCGCCAAAAAAGCCAGATGCGACCCTCTTGGCGACACTTTTTGCTCCACCACTTCCAGCCCTAACACGTTTCGATAGAAGGCCAGTGTCTGCTCCATGTCACTCACCCGCATTCGCGTATGCAACAGTTTTTTCACCCGCATGCCGTTCTCCTTTTCAGAATTCAACCGGTCCGACTTCGTGAAATGAATCCCTGGACACAAGCCAGCACTCTTTCAAAAATAGAGAGGGAGTTAGCGATCACCGGCCTTAAGACTTCCCCCCTGGCTATTGTCACCCGTTGCTCCTCCATGATCAACATTGCTATCTTTTCCCGTTTTTCATAGACTTTCCCGAAATTTCTGATCAGTTCCCGTTCTCAAGGAGGAGACGTGACGACAATGATCTCTCGCCGCCTGACCCTTTTTTGCCTCATCATTGGGCTCATCGGGCTCATCAACCCCTTCATGCTTCCTCAAACAGTGGGTGCTGAAGGATTTCGTGTTCTCGATCATGGTGCATCAGCCACGGGCCAAGGCGCCGCATTCTCAGCGCAAGCCGATGATCCTTCAGCCCTTCATTATAATCCAGCCGGCATGGCCCAATTGGAGGGTATCCAATTTTCTGCTGGAACCCTCTTGATTGGTGGAAGCATTGAGTTTAAAAGTGCCTCAGGGGGAAAGGTAAAGGGAGATTTTGACGGGGCCGTTGCTAATCCTCCCCCCAGCACGTTCTTTTTGACGGCCCACTTACCGGCCTTAGGATTACACGGTTTACCTAATTGGACAGCTGGCATTGGTGTCACCAATCCCTATGCCCTTAGGATTGATTACCCCGACAATAGTCTCATTGCACCCGTCAATACCCATGCCGCCCTTCCCCTCCTTGATATCAAACCAACCCTGGCCTACAAGCTCAACGATTATCTTTCCGTTGGGGGGGGGCTGGACATTTATACCTTTGCCAGTTTCATTGGAGAAGGCCATGGGGAATTCCGGCGAAATGTCGGCGCAACTCTGGAGGCCAATGGAACCGATACCGCTTTGGGCTTTAATGCCAGCCTTCTCCTGACGCCCATTCGCAATGAGGCTGGGAAACCCTTGCTCAATTTTGGATTTGTCTACCGCAATGGGGCTGACCTGAAACTGAAAGGCAACTTTCTTGCCAATGGTGCAAAGGTTGCCGATGCGGCGGCGACAATTGAACTCCCCGATATTTACACCTGGGCCATTGCCGGCTGGCCCATCAGAAATGCTCGGCACGAGTGGAAAATTGAAGTGGACGTGGAGTATGCGGATTGGACCGACTTCAAAGATCTCGATCTGCAACTTTCCAATTTTAAAGATCCTACTCAGCAACTGATCTTTGGCCAGACGATCCCTCAACCCCGCAACTATGGAGATGCCTGGGTCCTCATGGTGGGAACTGAATTCAAAGCCCTCTCTCCCCCTGCACTCCCCAATTGGGATGTGGCCTTTCGAACAGGATACGTCCGTTCCGAAAGTCCTATTCCCAACAAAACATTCGAGCCCGCGGTTCCGGATTCGGATTTCAATGCCTTTTCAGCGGGTGTGGGCTTTCTCTGCCACGCTCCAGGGAAATTGCTAGGGATACTCCCCTGTGACATTTTAGGCGCAAAAGCCATAGGACTTGATCTGGCCTATCAGGTTTTGCTGTACCAGACACGGGGCGTTCACAATAACCAACAGCCCGTGTTGAACGGGGAATGGGACACAATTCTTCACGTCGGAGCGTTGTCCCTGCGGGTGAATTTCTAATGCTTCTGCCCTGAATTTGGACTCCCCCCCTTCACCCTTTCTCCGTTTTCCATTACAGTCCCCCCACCGGCTTACCCTCTCGTAAGGACGCTCATGCCGCTCTTACCAAAAACCCATCGCATCCTGGAGCGCCCGCTCATGGAGTTTCGTCCATTCGGGAAGAATCTTCAGGGCGCAACCATTCAGGATGTGAGCGGGATGGCCATCCGAGCCAATCTTGAATATCTTGAAGATGCCATCAAGCATCAGCAGGGATCTGAGGCCGCAGAAGCGGCGTTAGACACCCTTGTCGTCTTGCTGAACGAGCGGATTCCCGACCGGACCTATCATGTGACCGTCGATTTCCTCAAAAATCACTGGAACAGCTATTCCTATGAATTCGCCATGTTTTTGGCCGAGTTTTCGGTTCAACTCTCGCACCAGGACAATTTCCACTTCAATCTGGGACGGGAAAAATTTCTCTCGCCCATTATTCAAATCCTCGGGCGGCCCTTTTCCATTGCCCAGATTTACCGCCTCTTCCCCCACTTTGTAGAAAAATTCACCAAAGGTTCCCTCATACCCGAGGTCATATCGGTCACCAATGGACATGCCGTGATACGGCTACAATTGTCCGAGTCCACTATCAGGCAGTTCGGCCCTTACCTTCGAGGCTGCGCCGAACGGATATGCCAATCCACAAAGGCGACTGTTGCGGAAGTCCCGGCCCGCATGTTTGGCAGACAGGCCGCCACCATCCAGGATCGGTGCTGCATCGCCGATGGTGCCCCCTATTGCGAATGGGCCTTTACCTGGGAACCCGGGCGACAGACCATCCGGGGATGGATTCTGGGAGGAATCGCATTGGGATTTGCCACGGTCGCGACCTTGAGAGTCTTCGCTCCCGATCAGCCCTTGTGGGTCACTGCCGGACTCTCCCTGCTCCCGTTGCTGATTCTTCCCTTGGCAAGACGACTCTGGAGAGATCACCTAGAACTTCAAGAGCGCGGGAAAATCATTCAAGAACAATTGGAGTCGGCTGAACAGCGGCACGAAGAATTGCGGGAGGCCTATCTCGGACAAGAACATACGTTGATCGAGATCCGACGGCGAGTCGATGAATTGACCATGCTCCATCAACTCACCCTCCACATCGGCTCAACCCTCGACCGGGAAACCATTATTAGGTCAGGACTCAAAGCCATTACAGGCTCCCTCCCCTATGACCATGCCTGGGCAGCCGTATGGGACGCACCTCGTCAACTCTTTCACAAGATTCAAGCGGAAGGGATGTCGGCAGGCTGGAAGACAGCGTTTCAAGATGCTCACATCCCATCAACTCCACGAGACCTGCTCCACTTACTGTTCAACACCCCATCTCCCATCGTGATCGAAGACATCCAGGAGATTCTGAATCAGTGTCACCCCACCACTCGACAGATGCTGGACGAGGCCGGGACCAAAAGTGGATTCGCGCTTCCCCTGATGAGTCAGAATCAACCGCTTGGCGTGCTGATCGTTGGAAGTACGCACCTGAAACCCATCCCCATCGCAGAACAAAACTTATTGTCCACGGTCGGGCACCAAATGGCGATTGCCCTTGATACGGCATTGGCCTATGACGAGATTGAAGCCCTGAACATCGGCCTGGAAACCAAAGTGCAGGAGCGAACACTTGAATTACAACAGGCCAACACAGACTTAGAATCCGCCAATCACCGGCTCAAGGAACTGGACCGGATGAAATCCCAATTCCTCTCGCATTGCTCCCATGAATTGCGCACCCCCTTGACCTCAATTAAGGGATTCACGGAAAACCTGCTTCATGGCATGGTGGGACCACTCGGCGAACGCCAACATCTCTACCTCACCAGAATCAGTGCAAACGCTAATCGACTCACCCGTATGATTGCCGACCTCCTCGACTTGTCTCGTATTGAGGCAGGTACC
Source organism: Nitrospirota bacterium (assembly GCA_029864405.1). GTDB lineage: Bacteria > Nitrospirota > Nitrospiria > Nitrospirales > UBA8639 > Nitrospira_E. The sequence goes on along the minus strand of JAOTTP010000013.1, from coordinate 23,405 downwards.
GTCCGGTTAACTCACACATCTGTGGCACTGTCCGAACTCCTTGAGGACGTCTCACAGGAGTTGCTGCTGCTCACACAGAGCAAGGGTCAAAACCTGACAGTCGAAATCACAGAAGAAAAACTGACGGCCTGGGGCGACCAGGACCGCCTGCACCAAATCGTGACCAATCTCGTGCACAATGCCCATAAATTTACCCCGCAAGATGGACACATCCGGGTGAAAGCCTGTCCGGCTCCTCCGGGTCACATCCACTTGTCCATCTCCGATACCGGCCCTGGCATCCCTCAGGAAGCGCAAGCCAATCTCTTTGAGCCCTTCTACCAGGCCCACCGGGTCCCAGAAATCGGCACGCAAGGCCTGGGGTTGGGCCTCTCAATTGTGAAACAATTGGTGGAACTGCACGGTGGGACGATCTCTGTGGAAAGCGAACCTGGAGAAGGCGCCACATTTCATCTTCGTCTTCCCGCAGTCTGTCCTTCAACTCTCTCACCCTCCCCTCTGGCCCTCCATGAACCTCCTATCTAAGAATTTGCTCAAGGCTGCATAGAAACCGTTCCCTCAGGTTCCTCTCCTCCTATTCGTCTTGTCACAGGTCGGCAGGAAATTCCTTGCAATCCCTCAGGATTTTTGTCGTCCTACCGATAAACGTGGATAGTATTGCTTACGACATTATTGGAAGGGAGGTGGAATCATGGCAAAAGTCGCGAAAAAGAAACCGGCAAAAAAAGCAGCCGTGCGAATGAAGAAGTCCGCGGGGAAGAAAAAGGCGTCTCGATAACGTCCCCGGACATCACCATGTGTAGGTCCGGGGGGTCGATTCTACTCCCCGGATTACACTCCCAACCCTCTCAAGCCTCCAAATCGTTTTTTATCCTTCTCGACTGCACGGCCAACGTTCACACACACAAGTTGAGTTTGCCGGCCAGGTTATGTGATAACTCCCGATCACTATTGCCCGTTCATTGGGAAAGCACCCGTCATGGACATTAATGCACAAACTCAGCTGTGTGGCCTGTTAGGCAACCCGGTCGATCATTCCCTTTCTCCGGCCATCCACAATGCGGCCTTTCGCCAACTGGGATTGAATTTCGTCTACCTGGCGTTTCCCGTCCAGGATCTCGAGGGAGCGGTTCGGGGTATCCGGGCTTTGGGCCATATCCGGGGACTCAGCGTGACCATTCCCCATAAGGTCGCCGTTCTCCCTCTGTTAGATTCCGTCGAAACCACCGCGAAACACATTGGCTCGGTGAATACCATCGTCAAAGACCGTGGCCTATTGGTGGGGTCCAACACTGATGCTTCCGGTGCCCTCCAAGCTTTACAACAAGGTGGAGTGGAACGCTCGGGACAACGGGTCGTCATTCTGGGATCCGGGGGAGCCGCTCGCGCCATTGCCTTCGGACTCTGCGTGGAAGGCAAGATTAAACATCTCACCCTCCTGGGCGTTGATGATCAGGAGCGAACAACCTTGGCGAACGACCTCAAAGCCAAGACATCCATCCCATTGCATGACGCCTCTTTGACGCCTGAAACATTGCAATCCGCATTGGCGCAAACCCAATTGCTAATTCATTGCACCCCCATTGGCATGCACCCAAAGGTCGAGGAAAGCTGTGTCCCCAAACATTTGCTACACCGCGATCTGACGGTGATGGATATCGTCTACAACCCACTCAATACGCGCTTGTTGCAAGACGCACAGGCGGCAGGATGCCGCACCATCCAAGGGATCGACATGTTTCTCCATCAGGCTGTCGGACAATTTGAACTCTGGACAGGCGAATCCGCACCAATCGACGTGATGCGAAACGTGCTCACCAGCCACTTCTCATGAATGAGAGGCAATTGAGTTCTGATGTGTTTACTAACTTCAGCGAGAGCCCTTGTGATCCTTAAATCAATACCAGAAGGAGGCGTAGCCTTTTCATCCCTCCAGGAATGGTATTTGCCCCTTCCGATAGCAAGAAAAAACAAGAAACTCTGCTGGCCCCTCTCCGTCATTCCCGACGTCCTCAATCGGGAATCCATCTTGGATTCCTCCTCAACTCTTCCAAAAACGACACCTCACAAGAACTTCAAAACACGAAATTTATGAATATTGTCTTAATCGGGTACAGGGGAACAGGGAAAAGCACCGTGGCCAAAATCCTGGGACAACGCCTGAAGCGGGAGGTCATATCCACCGATGCGGAAATCGTGAAAGAGGCAGGCCAATCCATTCCCCAGATCGTCGAACAATTCGGGTGGGATCATTTCCGGGAACTGGAAACTCAGATGTGCCGGAAGTTGCAGGATCAAAACGAATTGGTGATCGATACAGGCGGAGGGCTCATCCTGAAGGAAGAAAACGTCAAAATTCTTAGAGGGAATGGGAAAATTTTTTGGCTGACCGCTGAAGTCTCGACTATTGCCAGCCGGATTTCCGGCGACAATCAACGGCCCTCTCTGTCAGGTACCAAATCCTTCGTAGAGGAAATCGAGGACATTCTCAAAGAACGAACGCCCAAATACCAAGCCGCCGCCGACCATGTTATTCCAACCGACCAAATTTCCCCGGAACACATTGCTGATACCATTCTTTCCCGCATTTCGACCTAGAGCGTTCACTCAGGGGGCCGGACAGGAAGCATCGGTCATTGCCAAAGAAAAGAGAGAGCGCAAGAAACTCCGCTGGGCTCACTACTGCCCGCCTTTTCTCCGGTGTCAGCTATACGGCTTCACCACGCCACAGACCAGGTTCTCTTTCAACCCTCGCCCCATTGGGGGGAGGGGAAACGCCAAACAGTATAGGAGTGGGTAATAAAGCAGTCTAATGCAGTTAACCAACTATGGTATCCATGTCGTTTTTGGAGATGCCGGGTTTCGCCCCGGCAGCCGAGCCACTTTTGTTTCGGCAAAAGTGGCCAAAACCAGTGACGCCCAGACAGGCTTCATTGGATGGGACAGACGCGAGCCTTAGGAGAGCAGACCAACTCGCTACGCTCAGACAAGGTCTGCTGAATGATCAGAGCGTCCGTCCCTTGAGCCTGTCAGCAGGCGTCGGATGAGGCAAAGGTGGAAAGGTAAAGTGGGGTTTTCACATACCACGTTCCAAATGAGCACGAGCGGTTTTTGTGATGCCGAGAATCGTGCCAAAAGATCAGAGCATCATTGGAATCCCGTGGCCTTGTGGCGAGGCCAAGTCGTGTTGCCGACTTCGGAGGAAGGCGCGCATTGTTTGAGCGCAGCGAGTTTGCGCGCCGCCGGAGTCGGCGACACGGCGCAGGGCACCCGAAGGGCCACGCCACGGCCACCATGGTTTTGGGTCCTTTTGCCGAAACAAAAGGACCTCGTCCGCCGGGCGAAAGCCGGCACAAAAAGATATCAAGAAGGCGCCGGTTCCTTTTTTGGATACAAGTCATCCTTGCCCAGGGAAGCTGAAATGGGAGCCGCCACGGCCGGACCAGCTCAGATGGTCTCGACTTGATAGATGCATGATTGCAAGACCTGACCCCGAGTGCGATAACGAAACCCCCGAATCAATTGCCAACCAGGTTCTAAAGAATTCCGAGTTTCTCTCTTAGCTTACGATTCACTTTTCTCGAATCAGCGGAAAAGGGAAAAAAGACCGCGCCCCTTTCAATAACAATCAATTTGCAAGGGTTCATAACGGATGGCAAACGCTATCGTGGGCAGCCTGAAAATGCTGATCGAATTCCAAAATATACTGTACACATTGCTGCACCTTCGCTTGGAGGAGAAAATGAGGGCCATCAACTTTCTTCAGATTAAAGAATTGGAAGTGGTGAGCAAACCAAACGGCGCATCGGTCTGGCACTAATTTATCTTGAGACGCCTGAAGATACCCACAAGGTATTGACCAAACGTTTGAACGATTGGAGAAGGAAACCCTCGCTATTAACCGTAACCGATGCACAAGAACATGAGAAGGCACGTTTGCTAATACCCCTTGTAGGTTCTTTACTAGAAGAGGGTTAGCAGATAATCCCAGACAAAGCACACGGTAAAAAATCCCTGGTATCCAAGGAAATAACAACAGACCCACAGGCCGCATTGTCAGACAATTGAGCAAAAAAGGGCGAGGAGATTCAGCAAAAGCTGCGCAAAAAATAATGCCACGAAGGGGAATAGCACATTGCTCCAAAATGGTAAGTGCCACTAATCCTGAAAAAGATTCAGCTAACAAGATCGTGTCTTCAGGGGTGCTCAACTGTTCTTTTACTATTTCGGCCATTTCCGGCATGGAAGATGGTCGATCTTTTGGATAGGCAATAACGGTAACATGGAAAATATCCCTTAATTGTTCGACCAGTGGTTGAAAAAGAATTCCGGTTCCATCAAGGCCAGGCAATAGAATCAAATTCAATTTTTTCGGGTAGTGCATAGGCAAGAAAAAGATACCGAGAAAAGCGGAAGGTATTAGAGGCAGAAACTATAATTTTGTCATGGAATCACCTCATGCACCATATTAATGACTAGGGAACGTTAATGGAAGACATCTGGCGTCAGCCTTGGGTCGTGGAATGGTCCCAATGTCTGTTAGACAGCTATGCCCATTGGCTGAAAAAAGAACTGATTCCCCGTCAGGGTACTTCACTGGAACAGGCGGAACGCTTGTTCACCTGCCCATTTGTGGTCGTCTCTCATGGACTGCAGGATGACCCCATCCTCAATTATGGAAACCGGACCGCGTTGATCCTGTGGGAAATGGATTGGGACCAACTTACTCAAACGCCCTCTCGGCAAACGGCCGAGCCCGTGAATCGTGAAGAACGTGCCCGCATGCTCGACCAGGCCAGATCTCAGGGTTACATTTCCGATTATCGTGGTGTCAGAATTTCCCGCACCGGGAAACGATTTTTAGTGGATCGCGCCACGGTATGGAACCTTCGCAAACCGGATGGGACCCCCCTAGGTCAGGCCGCCACATTTTCAACCTGGACGTTCCTGTAGGCGACCGTCCCCTCTCCTCATACTTGCCCCTTGCTTGTGATACGGATCTGCCATGAGACTATCAGGCTCTCGCTTGCCCTGAGGATTTTACCTGGGCTATGGTGCCGTGAGGCTGAGGATTGACCCTTTAACCATTTTTCATGGGAAACATGTCATGATTTTAGCGGCTGACATCGGTGGGACAAAAATCAATCTGGCCCTATATGACTGGAACAAGGAACGGGTAGACCCTATTCGGGAAGACACGGTTTGGACGGCTGACTACGAATCGTTCGAAGAAGTGTTAACCGAATTTCTCGAGGAACCGGCTCCTGCCGATTCCGAATTGGATGAAGCCGCAGACGACAGCGATGACCTTTCGTCTGAACCCACCTCTCCTTCTCCACTGGGACCCTTGACGGCCGCCTGCTTTGGTGTGCCGGGACCAGTCTTGAACAATACCTGCCGAACCACAAATGTTCCGTGGACACTTGAAGGGGACAAACTCGCCGAGTTTCTCAATATTCCTCATGTCCGTTTGTTAAACGATTTGGAGGCCACCGCCTACGGGCTACAGCTTCTTCGACCGGATGAAATCGAGGATCTCAACCCCAACGCCCCTTCTCCCACACCTGATGGCACGCGGGTGTTATTGGCCGCTGGAACAGGTCTGGGAGAATCGCTGTTGTTGTGGACGGGGAAGGACTATCACATCTGTCCGTCCGAGGGGGGCCATGCGGATTTCGCTCCCAATAACGATTTGGAGATCGATCTGCTGCGATATTTGCGAACCAGTTATTTACATGTGAGTTACGAACGGGTGCTCTCCGGCCCGGGGCTTCACAGCATTTATCAATTTCTCCGCGATACCAAGAAAAACGAGCCCACCTGGTTTGCTGAGAAGCTCCCAACCGGCGATCCGGCTGTGTTGATTACTGAAGCCGGCCTCACAGGGAAACCCGATATTTGCAAAGACGCTCTTCAGCTGTTCGTGTCTATTTACGGAGCCGAGGCCGGCAATATGGCTCTCAAAACCCTAGCAACGGGCGGCGTTTACCTTGGCGGAGGCATTGCCCCCAAGATCCTTCCCGCGTTACAGGGAGACACCTTCATGAAAGCCTTTCTGGCAAAGGGCCGGTACAAACGATTGCTGGCCAAGATGCCCGTTCGGGTCATTTTGAATCCCCATACCGCGCTACTTGGGGCCGCTTCCATCGCTGCCGGCATGGCTGTCTAACACCATGGGATCACAGCATGCCCGGGGTATCCGTCAGGATCTCCAAGCCCCATCTTCAGTCCGGTTTCAGGATGACGGACCTTTGCGACTGTTCTTCCTATCCTCGTCCCTGCCGTCTTGCCTGATGAGACTCGCGGTCCACCACGCTTCGAGACATGATGTCCGGTAGTTTTGATGACAACCACCGTATCTGGCCGTTTGCCATTAAATAATTCCCCTGAGTGAGACCCTTCTATGTCATTCTCATCGTCACCGTTGACACCCGATCAGCAAAAAATCCAAGCCGCCCACAAAGCCCTTGAATTCATAGAAGATGGCCAGATCTTGGGTCTCGGCACCGGCTCCACGGTTCATCATTTTTTGACGGCCTTGGGCCAGCGCGTACAACAAGGACTACGGGTCCGTGGCGTGCCGACCTCCCAAGCCACAGCAGTCTATGCCAGACAATTGGGCATTCCTTTACTGAGCAACGAGGAACTCTGGGACATTGATGTGGCCATAGATGGCGCGGATCAGATCGACCCCCATCTGAATCTGATTAAAGGTGGAGGCGGGGCGTTGTTGCGGGAGAAAATAGTGGCAAAGGCGGCACGGCAGTTCATGGTTATTGTGGATCAGGCCAAACAGGTAGCCCGTCTTGGACTTCCTTTCCCCTTACCCGTTGAAATCGTGCCGTTCGGTTGGCCAACGACACAACGGCATCTTGAGAATCTGGGATGGCCTTCCCCTTTGCGTCAAAAGGCTGGACAGCCTTTCCTGACCGACAACGGGAATTATATTCTGGATCTACATATTCCTGATATTGCCGAACCCTCAGCCCTCGAGTCGTCCCTCAAGCAGATTCCGGGCGTGGTCGAATGCGGGCTCTTCCTGATGATGGCATCCTTGGTGATTACCGGCACGAATGACGGTCCCATGCTCACCCGCGCATCTTGAGTCTTGCGTCTTCTCTGATAGAATTAGCAGAAGATTGTTCGCCATTGAATGCCACCGCCCTTGCGTTCAAAGTTGATAAAATGGGGAGCATGAATAAGGTTCAAGAAATCAGCACCTTGTACGATGAATCCCCTACATAACTGACAAAGGAAGAAGGTACCCTGCATGAGAGGACCATATGCCGAACGAACATCCCCTGTGAGAAGCAGACACCATTTTTGGATGGTGGCGGTCGTGGTGGGCCTCCTTGGTATTACCCACATTCAATGCTCCCAGGCCCCATCCTCCACGCCTTCCGAGACTCCCCCATCAATAAGCGCGGCCCCAAGCGAAGCCGAGCTCCGCGTACCAGTCGTCCATGCAGCTGATTCGCCTACCGTGGTTAACGTCTCGACCCCACTTTTGGCCTCAAACGAAACCTTTGTCAAAATCGCCAAAGAAGCTATGGCCTCGGTGGTGAATATCGCTGCGACCAAACGCACAGTCCAAGCTCCCGGCACTAATCCCCTGTTTGAAGATCCCTTCTTCCGGAGGTTTTTTGGAGAGGAATTTGAACGGCGGTTTCAACAACCCCGCGAACGGCAGGAGCAAGGCTTAGGCTCTGGGGTGATTGTCAGCGACGACGGATACATCGTCACCAATAATCACGTGGTGGAACAGGCCGATGACTTGATGGTGCTCTTGGGAGATAAACGGAAGTTCCCGGCTAAACTGATTGGTACGGATCCCAAAACCGATTTAGCGGTGATCAAGATTGAAGCCACCGGATTATCCACCTTACCCTGGGGAAATTCTACAGCACTGGAAGTTGGAGAATTGGTCTTGGCGGTCGGCAACCCCTTTGGGTTGAATCAAACGGTCACGATGGGAATTATCAGCGCCGTGGGCCGCGCCAATGTCGGCATCGTCGATTATGAAAATTTCATTCAAACCGATGCCGCCATCAATCCGGGGAATTCCGGGGGTGCGCTCGTCAATTTGCAAGGCCAACTCATCGGCATTAATACCGCCATCTTCTCCCGAACGGGCGGCTACATGGGCATTGGATTTGCCATTCCCAGCCAAATGGTGAAAAGCGTCATGCAAAGCCTGATCGGGCATGGCAAAGTCATTCGTGGATGGCTGGGCGTGTCGATCCAGGAACTGTCGCAGGATCTCGCGACCCAATTCGATGCACCTGACACCCAGGGCGCGTTGGTGGGAGATGTGTTTAGCGATAGCCCGGCGGGACAAGCCGGATTGAAACGTGGCGATATTATCCGCACGTACAATGGCATCACCGTGAAAGATCCGACCCATTTGCGCACGCTTGTGGCCGAAACGACACCGGAGAGTGCGGTTCCTCTTGCGGTGTTGCGAAACGGAAAAATTGTCAATCTCTCTGTTTCCATTACTGAAATGCCTAAAGATGCCGTTTCTTTGACGAAGGAGGCTCCCGGATCGGTCTCCGGCAACCACGCACTCTCGGGTCTTTCCGTCGAGCCCGTCAAGCCTGGACAAACAAGTGATGGCCATGGCGTGGTTATCACCCAAGTTGCGCCAAACTCTCCGGCGGAACGCGCGGGTCTTCAACTAGGTGATGTGATTCTGGAACTGAATCGTTCACCCATTCGTTCCGTACAGGATTTCGAACAGCTCGTGAAGCGACTTGACGCTCAAGCCTCCGTCTTAGTGCTCTTGCAGCGTGGAAAAGGCGCCATTTTCCTGACAATCAAACCATAGCGACAGGACATGTGCATCCCCTTGGCCTGATAGCGGAACAACCATGACGCCTCTTTGTTCATCCAAAACATTCTTTCAAATAAGCCAGCTGCTCTGCTACATGGTCATACTCCTATACCCCATTTTCACTCAACCGATTCTGTGGGCCTCTTCTCCACAGATTACTATCCAAGCAGAACCGCCATTCTTTTCTCCCAACCATCTGATGATCCGATTGGATACGGCTCTCACCTGGGAAAATCATACTCGTGAAGCTCATTCCATCGTCGCAGACGACTGTCAGTCCCGATCACAATGCTCATTTGACTCAGGAGTCATTCGTCCTGATCATCAGTTTGTCTTAACCCGGTTATCCCCCGGGCGCTATCCCTACCACTGTGGATTGCATCCCTTCATGCGGGGCTTGTTAACCATCCATACCCCCCACCCACCATCCTCTGACATCTGATTCAAGTCCCTTATTTTTCCTTGTTGCGACTGTCACCCCTTGTCACCACAGGTGATTTCACCTCTCTGGCTCATGTCATCTGCCCTTTTTTCGTTGCATGCCATAAGTCCCTAATGGTACATTTCTGACATCCCTGGTGAGGGCAGGAAATACGAATTTCAGTTGTTCAAGGAATAAGACACAGACTGGTCCCATCGTCTAGCCTGGTCTAGGACGGCACCCTCTCAAGGTGCAGACACGGGTTCAAATCCCGTTGGGATCACCAGCCTTCGCAAAGGCTTTGGCTGGCATGCCAAACAGACGTTGCCACGAAGGCTGTCCGCCGGGGCTTTGGCGTAGGAGGACTGGTTCGAACGTAGCGTTATACGCTCAACCAAACCGTGATTGCTAAAGACATAGCACCTTCCCCACCTGGCCAGATCTTCCACCTCGCCCTATTCAACAGCCTGATTATTCATGAAGAAACTTACAGAGGATTAAAAATAAACTGATGACTACGAGAACTTTTCATGATGGCGAAAGCGACGGCCTGGAAGCCCTGGAGGCTCTGGACCCTGAAACCATTCAATCCTTTTCCGATCTTCTGTCAGCCATGAAAAAGACCGCGTTTGGCGGACGTCGGCTGGGCGACGCCTTTGAGATTTTAAGCAAGATGATCGAGGATCCGGATTGTACGGTGATCTTGACCTTATCCGGGGCCATGACCATTGCGAAAATGGGAAAGATTATCTGCAGCATGATCGATCGAAACATGGTGCAGGCGGTGGTGTCCACTGGCGCATTGATTGCTCATGGTCTGAGTGAAGCCGTGGGCAAAACCCACTATAAATATCACCCATCCATGACGGACACCGAGCTCTATGAAAAAGGCTATAACCGCGTGTACGACACGTTGGAGATGGAATCGAATCTGAATCACGTCGAACGGGTCGTCAGCCAAACCTTAAAGCGCATCACTCCTGACACGCCCATCTCCTCGGAAATCCTGACTCGCGAAATCGGGAAAACTCTCCACGACCATTACGAAGGACCAGGGATTTTGAAAAGTGCGTATGAGCAGGGTGTCCCGGTCTATATCCCTGCGTTTACCGATTCTGAAATGGGGCTGGATGTCTCCATTTGGGCCATGAAGGAGAGAAGACAATCTCAAGGCACGCCTCAATCCCCCGATCTCTCTGATCAGGAAACCTGGCAGATCTTGCAGCAATCTCGTCCGGCGTTTAATCCGTTTTTAGATCTCAATAGCTATACGGAAAAACTGCTGTCTGCCAAACGGTTGGGGATTTTCACCATCGGGGGCGGAGTTCCACGCAATTGGGCGCAACAAACTCCCCCCTATATTGATATCCTCAATCTCCGGATGGGTACACAGTTAACCCCTCCGCGATATCAGTACGGTGTTCGCATCTGCCCGGAGCCGGATTACTGGGGTGGCCTCAGCGGATGCACCTATGAGGAGGGTGTATCATGGGGAAAATTTGTGCCTCGAAAAGAGGGCGGGATGTTTGCGGAAGTCTTGAGTGATGCCACGGTGGTCTGGCCTCTTCTTATGATGGGGCTCCTGGAAAGAGCCCGTCGCCGGTAACCACAACACCTTGGCCCACGCCCAACCTCTTCCCTCGACAAGGTCCGCCAGGAATGCAACAATAACCGTAACGGAGTGATGATGAATATTGCCCAGCCCCTCAAATCCACCATATCGCTGACCATCCTTCTCGGCACATTGCTCATGAGTCCCACGACTCATGGGAAAACTCTGGATTTTTTGATCCAGGATGATGATGTGGTGAGAGGGGACCCTAAGGCTCCCATCACCCTGTTGGAATACTCTGACTTCACCTGTGGCTTTTGCGAAAAGTTTTTCCATGAAACCTTTCCTAAATTGCTTTCAGAGTATATTGAGACCGGCAAAGTCCGATTTGTCTATCGGGACTTCCCACGAGGCATGGGCAGCCCCCTTCGTGCAGCCGATGCCGCCCGATGCGCAGGAGAGCAACATGCCTATTGGCCCATGCATGATCGTCTCTTTAACAGCGAAGGCCAGTTGGCTCCGGATAATCTCAAACAATATGCCAAGGAACTCAACCTCCACGGCGAGCAATTTTCCGAATGCTTGGCTTCCCATCGCTATATGCAGGATATTGAAAAAGATTTGCAGGATGCCGGCTCCCTGGGCATTCGAGGCACACCCGCCTTCGTCCTCTTCCCCACCACGGTGCCCGAGGATCCTCATCTCATTTTGATTCCTGGCGCCTTCCCCTATGAGACGTTCAAGGAAGAAATAGACAAATTACTCAAGCTTCATGGAGCCTCAACCTCTTCGATGTCTTTGCCGGTTCCGTCTTCCGCTCAAATTGAAGGGACATAGATCCTTCATTCATCAGCTTTCCACGCAATTTCTCATTGATCTGACAATGCAATTAGGTGTACATTTGCACAGGTAGATGGTGATAGACATATTTTTACTTACACAACGGTTTTGATGTTATGACTGAATCCCAATCTTTTTGGCCTGTTGAATGTGCGCAAGGTGAACCGGATTTGTTTGTGTGCTTAACCTGTTTTGATGAAGTATTCAAAGCCAAGATGCCAGTCGACGGATGTCCGAGTTGCGGAGCGATTGCCGCATTCGAACCGTTTAGCATGGACGCGATCCGGGAATGGGGCACGGAGAATCTAATCCAGAAAGCCGAACAGTTGCCTTCTTCGTCCTCTTCTTCCAAGCCTGGCTCTGACCAGGCAACTTCATCGATCTAGCCACCTCCATTTCACGAGGTTCTCACCTTTCCATGACTGTGGCCACGGCAAAGCCAATTCTTGTAGGTGGCCAATGGGTCCAGACCTCCTCTGTCGAGGCGGTACGGAATCCCTATTCCCATGATGTGTTGGCCATGGTCTGCCAGGCCGAGGCTGAGCATATCCACCAGGTCACCGAATCTGTTAAACGAGTCTCGACCGTATGTGCCACCATCCCGGCACATACCAGAGCAAAGGCGCTCCTGCACATCGCGTCGGGCCTATCCACCAGACGGGAAGAATTTGCGTCCACGATTTGTCAGGAAGCCGGCAAACCGATTACTGACGCACGCCGTGAAGTCGACCGGGCCATTCAGACCTTTCGCCTGGCTGCAGAGGAAAGCACGCGCATCCCCGGAGAAATCCTCCCGATGGACCTCACCCCTGGAGGTGAGGCCTATTCAGCATCTGTCAAGCGCTTCCCGATCGGGACGGTTCTTGGCATTACCCCATTTAATTTTCCACTCAATCTGGTGGCCCACAAAGTGGCCCCCTGCCTGGCTGCGGGAAACCCTATGGTGTTGAAACCAGCCCCGCAAACTCCGTTAACCTCGCTCATGTTGGGCGAAGTTTTTTTGACGACGGAACTGCCACCAGAAATGCTGACCATCATCCCGTGCTCCAATACCCTGGCGGAACAGATGGTGATCCATCCGAGCTTCCAAGCCTTGAGCTTTACCGGCTCGATGACGATTGGGTGGATGCTGAAAGGGAAAGCCGGATACAAACGGGTCCTACTGGAACTCGGAGGCAATGCCGGGGTGATCATAGAACCGGACGCCAATCTCGATGTGGCCATTGACCGTTGCGTGGTGGGAGGATACGGATATGCTGGACAAACCTGTATCTCCGTGCAACGGATCTTCGTCCATGAATCGCGGTACGACGACTTCCTCAAGGCCTTTGTCGACCGGGTTCGATCATTGCCCATGGGCGATCCCTCGCTCGAGAACACGGTCGTAGGTCCCCTCATCAACGAACAAGCCGCACAACGAGTCGAGACATGGATCCAAGAAGCCGTTTCGCATGGGGCAACACTCCTGACCGGCGGGACACGAAAGAATTCATTCATCGAACCTGCGGTCCTGACTCACGTCAGCAACAACATGAAGGTCTGTTGTGAAGAAATTTTCGGGCCGGTCGTCACCGTCACACCCTATGCAGACCTCGAAGAAGCGTTCAGCCTCCACAATAATTCTGATTTCGGCCTCCAGGCCGGAATATTCACCAGCAATATCGACACGATGTATCGTGCTTACTCACAATTAGAAGTCGGGGCGCTCCTGGTGAATGAAATTCCGACCTTTCGCGCCGATCACATGCCCTATGGGGGGATCAAACAGTCAGGATTAGGGCGGGAAGGGGTTCGGTATGCCATCCAGGAACTGACCGATCCTAAATTGTTAGTGGTCAAAACGTCTCCTTGAAGCCTCCTCGTCTTTTCTTGAACGTTTAGCCCTTACGATCTTGCACCTTGCCAACCACTCTTGGTAAAAATATCCGCGTACGTGGCAAGGTTGCTCTTTCCCGTGGCCGTCCGAATCGTCCATGCTTTCCCATTTATAATTTTCGTAGACAGGTTGGAGAGCGAGGATGTGAATCAGATTCGACGATCACCTCGTCATCTCCTGCCTATCCTAATCCACCACTAACTGATTGACGTAAGGAGTCCCGATGGTCCCAACGCAAATGTTTCTTACTAGAGGTGTGGGTGTTCACAAGGAAAAACTGACCTCTTTCGAAGAAGCCCTCCGTAGCGCAGGAATTGCGTACTGCAATCTGGTGACGGTCTCATCCATATTTCCTCCAGATTGTAAAATCATCCCGAGAAAACGTGGTGAGCAGCTACTCAATCCAGGCGAAATTACCTTTTGCGTCATGGCCAGATCCGAAACGAATGAGCGGAATCGCTTGATTTCCGCCTCAATCGGCTTGGCCATCCCCTCTGGCAGAAATGTCAATTATGGCTATTTGTCCGAACATCATGCCTACGGCGAAACGGACGAAGAAGCCGGAGAGTACACCGAGGATCTCGCAGCCCAAATGCTCGCGACCACTCTTGGCATCAAATTCGATCCTAATGTCGCCTGGAAGGAACGGGAGCAGGTGTTTAAAATGGGAAGGGATATTGTTCGAACTCAGAACATCACCCAATCTGCTATCGGGAAACCGAATCTCTGGACCACCGTGGTGGCATGTGCGGTCTTCATTCCTCTCGAAAACATCAATGGTGATCCAAAGCCTCGCCACAGAAAATCAAAACAGAGTCGTTGATGAGGCAACCATTCTCGTGAATGATTGCTTCTGCCCTTGAGTCTTTATCAACCAGACAAGACTACATTCGAACATCTCTTTACGCAGTAGGAATACGCCTCATTTGCCAGGATCGGTTCAGCAAGAACCGATCTTTTCCCCCTCACACGGGCTGGATAATATTTCAATTCTCTTGCCTTTTCATTTGCATATGAGTGACAGAGACCCACCCGGGGAAGATGAGGGAGTGTTCAAAAAGGCTCGTCAGGCAAAGCCGCAGCTGCTTGGACGAGCGGAGCGTTCGGAGGAGTACGTGAGCACGGCCAGGCGGCGGCGAGAACGCATCGCTAAAAGCATCCCGAAAGGTGCAACACTTGTTTTCAACACTCCCTCACAGTGAGAATTCCGCCCACAACACCGTATGGTCCGATGGACTCTCTGCTCGACGGGGCTGAACATCCACCTTCACCGTGTGGGAATAGGGAAGGAGCGGCGGGGTGACCAGAATATGGTCAATCCGCCACCCACGGTTGGCTTCCAGAGCATCTGGACGTCGATAGTCCCAAAACGTAAATTCCTGGCGACGCGGGAAATGATGCCGAAACACATCCACGAATCCCCAGGACACCGTCTCCTGATAGGCCCGACGAACCTCTTCATGGAAACACACATGCCTGAGATGTTTTTCCGGGCTATGCACGTCAACCGGTTCAGGGGCCACATTCATATCTCCACACCAAATCACGGATTGTCCTGGTGAGACCACACGCGAAAAATACCGTCTCAATCGCTGGAACCACCCTAATTTATAGGCATACTTCGGCGAATCAATCGCAAATCCCTGCGGAATGTAGGTATTGATAATCGTGATGCCATTGACCGCCACCCGAGCCAGACGAGTGGGATCCTCTTGGGGTTCCCCGTCTTCAAAACCGAATGACACCAGTTCCGGTGGTGTCCGGCTGAATATGGCAACACCGTTGTAGGATTTCTCACCACAAAAGTTGATGACATAGGGTAAGTCGGCAAATGCTTGCAGCGGAAACTCATGATCTTGTACTTTGGTCTCTTGAAGGCACACGACATCCGGGTTGTGTTGCTGTAACCACTTGTGAAGAATACCGATCCGCTTTCGAATAGAATTGACATTGTAGGTCGCAATTTTCATCCGTCCTGAGACTCCCATTCGCCACACACGCGACGCACATTCCTCAAAGGAAAAAGGCAGATGCCCCTCCACAACCGATCCTTGGTCATGTGACCCGATGAATACCAATCATTCCTTCACCGCTGGTGAACTGGCCCTCTTGGCCGATCAGGATTTTTTCCGAAAGAAAGCCGCGATTTCAGTCAAAATCAAACAGGTACTGGAAAGCCTCCATCACCGGCTCGAGGCAGAAATCGCCTCGCAGCCCCTTCTGGCTCCTGAAGGATTCGATCCTCAAGCCAGGCAATTTGTCAAAGGCGAACACCTGGAAGATTTCCCGTATCAATATGTGGATTTCCCCAGATTCTACACCCGTGAGAACAAGCTCGCGTTCCGATCCCTGTTCTGGTGGGGTCACCACATGGTCTTCGCCCTTATGGTTGAGGGCTCACTTGTGAAGCAGTACCGACGCAATCTGTTTAATCGATACTCGGAGGTGGCAGACCATCATCTCTGTCTCTGTCTCAGCCCCTCTCTCTGGGAGTGGAAAGCCGGACCAGGCTTGACTCTTCCGATCACACACGATCGACGATCAGCAATCGCCGCCACACTCGACCATCGCACGTTCTTTAAAATTGCGCGGTTTCTTCCAATAGATGATCCGGCAATCGAAACAGGTACCATCGTTGATGAGGGTCTTAAGGCCTTTCAGGCGATCCTACCGATCATCACGATATAATCGCACGACACCACCCGCGCACAGGTTCTTTGCCAAAAAATGACCTGAGGCTCCCTGCCCTATTCTTCCTCAGCCAGACCAAGCAATCCCGTGAGTTGATCCACCGAATAGGTCTGAGTGACCTGAAGAACAATCGATTGAATTCCTGCCGCTTTCAACAGGGTCTCCACAAATCGATCCCGATCCTCTCGTCCTTCCGCACTGGAGGCATCCTTCTTCAAGGTAATCACCGTCATGACTTTCAGTGTGCCGGGATGCGCAAGAACAACGTCGCAGCGAACAGGTTGAATCGTTCGCATGGCCGCCTTTCGAGCTTCTTCATCTTTATCGACAACGGACAGGACACTTAAGAGGGGGATTTTGGCCAAAACCAGCATATGGTCACGGGCTGCCAAGGTAATCAAGTTGTACAGAGTCGCTTCTTCCGGAGACATGAGAGGTCGAGCAGTCACCACGCTCTCACCAGATTCAGGACTCAAAGGTGGTAGGGAGCCTGCTGGAAGGGGGCGGCGCCAGATCCATCGCAACAACAGCACCACTCCGAGCATGAAGCCCGCCAAGAGAATCAGTGAGAGTCCGTTCTGAGGCATCAACCCATCCGTCATTTCGCCAGGGTGAAAAAACAATGAACCATGAGGAAGATCCTAGGGAAGTCCGTGAATACCAGGAGTCACCGTCCCCAAAATAACCGGACGGCGCGCCCCCGTGACCTTAGGAAGGTTGGCACAGACTCCCTGAACTGTTTGATACGCCAACACCGCAAAGGCTTGCGCCTCAAATGCTTGGCTGGATGCCCCATAAGCATCCATGCGCTTCACGGGAATGGGATCGAATACACCGGACAGTTCTGACCAGAGACGAGCATTCCGCACCCCCCCGCCTCCAACCACCACCTCATCAGTGACATTCCTCGTCCACTTTTGAGCGTTGTGAGTCACCTGAGCAATAAACCGACAGCTCGTCGCTAAAAGATCGGGGAAAGCCAAATGGCGACGCTGCCCTTGAGCCCACACGCGCTGAATATAGCCCTCTCCAAACATCTCACGCCCCGTGGATTTGGGAGGCCGTCGAGACACATAGGGATGAGCAAGCAGCCAACGAAGCAAGCTCCCATCCACCTGCCCCTTCCTGGCAAGACGACCACCCTGGTCAAATCTAGCCTTCCCCTTCGTCTCGATAGCCACCAATCCATCCAACAACATATTGCACGGTCCTGTATCAAACGCCTGCACCATTGCCAATTTTCCACCGCCAGGCAGTACGGTCACATTGGCAATCCCTCCCAGATTGACCACCATTCGCGTGGCACGCTTCTGAGCAAAGAGGAGGGCATGGACATAAGGAGTCAATGGAGCCCCCTCTCCGCCCGCGGCCAGGTCTCTGGCTCGAAAATCCGATACGGTCGTGATTCCGGTACGTTCCGCAATCACGTGGGGATCTCCAATTTGCAGCGTCGAACGGATCTGACCAATACCAGGCTCATAGATCGCGGCGGGCCGATGATGAATCGTTTGACCATGTGAGCCGATCAACGCCACTCGTTGAGGAGAAACACCGGAATGTTTTATCGCTGACAGCGCGGTTTTAGCAAACACTTCCCCCAGGACCACATTGAGGTGACAGATCTGCCCGACTGTCCCTTGCTCACAAACTTGTAAAATGAATTGCCGAAGCCTGGAAGAATACGGACGACCAACATGTTTGAGCAGTGTACTCGTAAGACCATGTCCCATTCCTCGAATATCCACCACCGCCGCGTCCACGCCATCCGCGGACGTCCCTGACATCAACCCCACAACAATCACTCATCACCTCGATTCATTGGCCTGGATTCATCAATGGAATGACTATCGACACATTCCAAGTCTCACCAAAGCCCATCGCTACTCAAAGAATTATTCCGTGAGAGGTGGAATCTGTTTGCGCCGATTCCAGACCATACCGGTCTGTTCTTTATCAGAAAATCCCAAAGAGGCATAAAACCCTTGATAGCGCCTGGTGCAGAGCCAAAACAGCTCTACTCGTTCCAGTTTGGGATGCTTCAAAATTCGCTGGATAATCTCTTTCCCAATATCTCGATCCTGATAGGCCCGATCGACAATCACATCCCAAATCGAGGCCCGATAGATAAAATCAGTCAACACCCTCCCGAATCCGACCAGTCTGGGACCATCCCAGGCAGAAATGGCCACATCCGTATGAGCCAGCATGCGTTGAGTGTCATCCAGTGAACGATCACCAGCCCAATCCGTTTGACAGAACAATGCCAAAAGCTGTTGCGCCTGAATATCGGGGGAATCCAAAAAATTGATCATGCGTTGGCAGATTGTGGCAAGATGTATTACACTAAGTCCACTAGAAATACGCGACAGGAAAAGGGAGTCGTGCCGATGTCGATGTTAGTCAGAAAATGTCCAAAATGCAGCAAGTTATTTTGGAAAAAAGAAGAAGACATTGAATATGCCGATGAGAATACCTTGAAAATCGTCTGCAATCACTGTCACCAGATCTTGCGGATTCCGCTTATCACACAAGGCGCCAACGCTGGCGCCCCCAAAATGGGACATTAGCATCTTCAATAAGATTCACCCTCCAGTATCAGAGTTGCCCTTTCATCTCATCGATGCATAGGCAATCGAATATTTTTCCCTGTTCTCTTCCTCATCATTAGATTTCTGACTGTATGCGACACGAACATTGGGCCGGATTAGATGTGTGTATTACGGGTGGCCTGGATCGCCAAGGAAGCGGCGAGGGACCACTTGTGGTTCTCTTGCATGGATTTGGAGCCCCAGGGGATGATTTAGTCGCCTTATGGCGCTATCTCAATATCCCGGATGAAGTCCGTTTCCTCTTTCCTGCCGCCCCACTGAAACTGGACATGGGCTTTGGGGATGCCCGAGCCTGGTGGATGCTGGACATGGAACGCATCACAAAAGCCAGAGCTCAGGGGCAGTGGGATGCATTGTCAGAAGAAATTCCTCGTGGGCTGCCACCGGCCCGCACACAAGTGCACGACCTACTCTCTCTCGCCACAGAAACCTTATCGGTACCCTCTCGGTCGCTGGTCCTTGGAGGGTTTTCCCAGGGAGCCATGCTGTCGACCGACCTGGTCCTCCATTCCGAAATTCCCCTGGCAGGCTTGGCACTGCTATCAGGCACCCTCATTGCCAGGCAAGAATGGCTCACTCGCCTGCCCAACCGCCAAGGTCTCCCGGTGTTTCAAAGCCATGGCACCGATGATCCCATTTTAGCGTTTTCCATGGCGCAGCAACTTCGTGAGCATATCCAAACGGCCGGTTTACCCGTCAGTTGGGTAGAATTCCGTGGGGGGCATGAAATTCCCATTCAAGTGTTGCAAGGCCTCGAAGCCTTTCTGCAATCCGTACTGTATCCTGAAGTGAACAGTCAGAAGTAAGGCGTGAGGGGTAAAGCGTAAGGCGTTAATAGTCAGGGGCCAGGAGTCAAAACAAAGAATTTCTCCTCCACATTCTCCTCAACTTCTCCATATCTTCCCTCGTATTCCTTACCCCCTCACGCCTTACACCTCACTCCCTCACGCTTCACGCCCAATTATTTCAAATCCACATTGCGCAGAAAATTCTCTCTCCGGTATAGTGATGTCTGAACATCCCATCTTTTTTTCACTAGGATTACACCTTCCCCATGATGACATTTGAAGATCTCAGCACTCAACTTCAGCAAGCCTTGGGCGATGCCGAAGTCTCGGTTCTTGATCGAACAGGTACCATGGACCATTTTACCGTCAAAGTTATTTCCAATGCCTTCGAAGGAAAGAATTTGTTGGACCGTCATCGAATGATTTACCAAGCCCTTGACGCGCCCATGAAAGACGGACGCATTCATGCCCTAGAAATTCAGGCAAAAACCCGTAATGAAGCCCAAGGAGGATAACCCAATGAGTACGCCCATTGAAGACGAAATTAACAAAGAAATCGCCAAACACAAAATTCTCATCTACGGGAAAGGCACCAAGACGGCACCGCAGTGCGGATTTACCGTGGAGACCATGGAGTTTTTCAACAAGTTCGGCTACCCCTACGAATTGATCAACGCCCTGCCAAGTCCTGAAAAGCGGGAGGCTCTTTCCAAAATGACCAACTGGCCGACTTTGCCAAAAGTCTTCATTAATGGCCAGTTTTATGGCGATACGGATGTCTTGGGCCCGATGGAAGAAAAAGGGGAATTGCAACCCCTTTTAAAAGCAGCTTTTCCCGATCAAGCCACCTAACAATCGAGACATACGTCTCCCACGCCCAGAAGGCCCACCTGAATCTACGGGTGGGCCTTGTTACCTGCCTCAGGCCTCATCTCAGGCGCTGAATCCTCGCAGGGCTATTTCTATTTTGTATCCTAGAACCGTCTAATGCCTCAACACAGACGCATGTATGCTCTTGTTGCCCGTTGTCAGCTCATTGATTTGAGTTTTTGACTATTCGCTCCCACTTCGCACGTAATTCTCTTAAGCATGTCGCCTATTGTCCGATACCTTCAACCTGGAACCATCCGTGCAATGAGCGTTCATGAGACACCATATCTCTTCATGTCCAGGACCAAGGGCAATAGCCAACCGAACATCAACGACGCCAAGGGCTTCCTGGGCCACGTGGCTTCCCGGTACCCTCATCGGGCTAGGAATATTAACGTGGTCTTCCGCTCTAGGAAGCCATTTGACCCTACCGGGGTCCCAAGACCTGAGTCACGGACAGGAGTCTGACTATCAGCCTTTCATCCGCCAACTGGAAACGATCAACAAATATATCTCTCCTCACTCGCAGTCTCGTCTCGATCCCAACACCTCACCAACTGTTGAGCATTCGACTCTTCCCCTCACTTCCCTTCAACCGCAGACTACCGAACTCAAAGCTGCACCGTCTCAACAACCCCATTCCACTCCAGCAAAGAACCCCATACCCTCGGCAGATCGGCTACCCAAAAACGACACACAAATCCAGACGAACATGGGATGGCGGTCATTACTAAACGGCCGGCCGGAAGACGCGATGACTGCCTATCGAGAAGCCATCAGGAATCATCCAAGCTCGGCCAACGCGCATGTCGGCCTCGGCATCGCGCTAAAAAGTCTGGGCTATATTGAACATGCCAAAGAAGCCATTCAACAGGCGCTTGAACTCAACCCCCAACTTTCTTCCGCACTCGTTCTCCTGGGGTATCTCTATGTAGATGGCCACGTTGGTCATTCAGATCCTCAGACCGCTCGTCGACTATTCGATCAAGCCTCCAAACTCGGAGATCCCTTCGCCGGCATCGCTCTCCTTGACCTGCAATCCCGCTCAAACTCGCAATTTTGATTCCAGCGGATCCGGTAAGGCCCACACTCGTAAAGTGTGGGCCTTACTTTTTGTCTGGCCGGAAACATCCCTGGACTACCCGTTGCCGCATCCTCACGTGGAGTAAACAACTGGAAGAAAATTCCACCTGCCACACCCGGCCTTGTACCTCATGAGATTTAGAGCTCGGGAGCGTCTCAGCTTCCGGGGATTTGGTCCTTGACCACGAACAAGGCAGGAAGCCGGAGGGAGAATCAGAAAAGGGTCAAGAATGGTTTGTTAATTGCCTTGACACCAGGTCATTCTACTGTTGTATCTCGTATTTTGTATTCCATCGGAGGGGGTGGATTTCGCTTTCACGAAATACGAACAACGCACTCTCCTAGGGGCTGTAGCACACCTTAGTAATCACTCGCCATTGCGATGATCCAGCTACACAATCTGTGTCAAACTGGTAAGCAACCTCATCGGTCAGGATAAATAGAATCTCAGGCGTCGCATAGGGATCGGCTTCATCCAGTCCAATCCTGGTACCGCTCAGGTGATATTGTACATGAGAAGAAAGGGTGCCACCGCCTGAATTCGTGACGGTCCCATCGATCGAAAAGCTTCCACCGGCACCTTCGGCCCTGAGACTAAGTAGGTGAAAAAGATCTGCCACATGCCCCCGATGAATCTTGAGATCAGGCGTCGGGGTTTCATCGGTGCCCCACCAGGTCTCAAACTCTGCATCGTTGGTAATGGTTGGGCTCTCATTTTGTGAAAGATTAGAAATCAACAAAAACCGCGCATCCGCGATTTGGGTTGATGAGAGTCCGGTGGCATTGCTGAAACCACTCAGATTGGGTTGCAAAAAATAATATCTGGTATACCCATTAGTGTTGGCCGTGAGTTGAGCTGGAGGGAGCTGAATATTGTCCGGGCTGAGTACCGAAAGATTTGGAGGGAACGCCCCGTTCTGTTGAAGGTACAAGTTCACCCCTTTGGCAATCGCTTGTAAATTTTGATTCTCAGCATCCTGGTTTGCTGACTTTATGCGGCCAATAACATTCGGGGCCAATACGCCGATCAGAATAGCCAGTATGGCCACCACGCCGATCATTTCAACAAGTGTGAACCCACGGACCTCCCGCCATCGTAAGATGGAAGACCGCAATGCCGGGTGAAAAAAATGAATTTGCAACATACAGCCCCAATATCTTCCTGTCCTGGCCCATGAACGCGAAACTCTCCCCCTGGACAGGGCATTCAGGCTTTGTATCGGAGAAGAAGATGTGGGCCTTAACTTCATGGAGAAGGGAAGAAGGAAGAGGCAAAACCCCGGCTCATACGCAGGCAATCAGGGCAGTCTGTGTAGAAGCAAACTTCTTTCTTCCACATTGAAATTATTGCCATTTCCTAGGTACCGGACTTCCACCACTTCCGATCCATTCACGGAGACGAGGGCTTGGGTATGCATAGCCATGTAGATATCGTCAGCTTGGGTCCCCCCGGAATTAAAATCCAGATTGCGTTCTGTATGGGAAATGATAGAGCCATTTTGAAAGATGGCATATTGACAGTCTTGACCAAACGTAGTGGTTCGCCCGGAAGCCGAAAACGACACCAGATAGGACCCCGCAATGGGCGTGGTGGTCATTCCGGTAAGCACGACATAGGAAGCCGAGGTAGTCGACGCAGTGGCGGTTTCTGTTAGCTCTGTGACGATCCCAGCGCATCCGTGAACAAGAGTGTCCCATTGATTGCCCGTGGGACAATCGGGATTGAACACATAGCTAATGTCGGAGGTCAACGTGATCTCAACCTCTGGGGTCACATAATTGTCGGCTTCGTCGAGTCCGATCGGAGTCCCCACCACATGATATTTGCTATAGAATGTCAGG
>JAOTTP010000061.1 GCA_029864405.1 Nitrospirota bacterium | reverse complement strand
GATCAGCTTCTGTGGAAACCCCTTGTCTACTTTGTTGCGTAAATAGCGAATATAGACATCCACGACATTGGTGAGCGTATCGTGGTGGTACCCCCACACGTGTTCTAAAATCATGGTCCGGCTCAGGGGGCGATTGGGGTGAGACATAAGATATGCCAGTAAGGCAAATTCTTTGGCCGTTAGCGTAATGGGCCGCCCGGCTCGAGTGACTTCTCGTGTTTCTTTATGTAGACAAAGGTCCAGTATGTGGAAGGTGGTGGGAATGTCTTGGTAGGCGCCACGTCGGAGAAGCGCCTGGATTCTGGCGAGTAACTCTTCAAACGCAAATGGTTTGGTCAAATAATCATCCGCGCCAGTTCGCAGGCCATCTACTTTATCCTGGACACCATCCCGTGCGGTCAGCATTAAAATGGGAGTGTGAATCTTGTCTTTTCGCAAGGTACGGCAAACTTCGGTTCCATTTATCCCGGGCAGGAGAAGGTCAAGAATAATCAAGGTATACGGATTTCTTCCATACTCGAGACCTTCTTCCCCGTTGAGTGCGACATCCACATGATACCCCTCGGCTTCCAGCCCACGTTTGACAAAATTGACAATGCGTTGGTCGTCATCCACCAGGAGAAGATTCATCGAAATGGGTTATCCCCTAATAAAAAGTAACAGTTTCCTTTTGTTCACTATGGTGTTAGACGGAAGAACTAGGGAAAAGTAAATGGACCTCTCCCAGATCATCAGGAAATATTCAGGAACAACAAAAAACCATTAAAATATAGATAGTTGTGAGTCAAACACGACTGAGTGGATAGGGGAATGAAGGAGAAAGGATGGGGGAAAGGGTCAATCGGAAATCTTATAACCAATGTCGCGAACGGTCTGGATGAGTTTGTGGGAAAATCCTTTGTCCACCTTATTGCGTAGATACCGGATATAGACATCAACGACATTGGTGAGTGGATCATGGTGGTGGCCCCACACCTGTTCCAGAATCATGGTTCGGCTCAAGGGGCGGTTAGGACGAGACATGAGATATTCCAATAGCGCAAATTCTTTGGCCGTTAGTGAGATGGCTTGTTGGCCCCGAGTGACCTCCCGGGTTTCTTTGTTTAAACAGAGGTCACTCACCTGGAGGGCTGTGGGTGTTTCCTGGTAGATGCCTCGCCTGAGGAGCGCCTGGATTCTGGCCAGCAATTCCTCGAAGGCAAAGGGCTTGGTCAAATAATCATCGGCGCCAGTTTGTAGACCCTCAATTTTATCTTGAAGCGTATCTCGTGCCGTGAGCATGAGAATTGGAGTGTGAATACCTTCCTGCCTCAGGGTCTGGCAAATATCCTTTCCCGTAAGAATGGGTAAAAAGAAATCGAGAATAATGACCCCATAATTCCCCCTTCCCAAATCTAATCCTTGTGGACCAGTATTAGCCGTATCGACTTGAAAGCCTTCGGCTTCTAAGCCCCGTTTAACAAACTGGGTAATGCGATCATCATCCTCGATGAGGAGTAGTCTCATGCTCGATCTCGCTGGCTAAGGGTTGTTGGGCAAATCGAAGTGTCACTGTGGTGCCTTTCCCGGGGCGACTGGAAAAGCTAATGTGACCTCCATGGGCCTCGGTAATCCATCTGGCAATCGCTAACCCCAAGCCGGCCCCGGGTTGGGTGTGGTCTTTGACTCGATGCCCTCGGTAAAAGCGGTCAAAAATATGAGGAAGGTCCTGTTCGGCAATACCTTGCCCTTGGTCCACGATTTCAATGGTGGCGTATTCGGAATCAACGTTGAGGCCCATCTGGATGTGACTGTTGGGATCGGAATATTTGATCGCGTTATCCAGGAGAATGAGGAACAGCTGTTTCAACCGTTGAGGGTCACCATAGATTCGGCCTGAGGCTGGAGGATCAATGAATGTGATCATGATGTGTTTTTTTTGAGCCAGGATCACGGCTTCCTGCAGCACGTCTTGTAAAAGGTTTTCAAGGGCCAACTCCGTTTTTGTGATTTGAATGGTCCCGGTTTCTGAACGGGCCAGAAAGAGGAGATCACTGACCAGTTTATTCACTTCATCCGTCAATTGTACAATGCGTTCCAGAGTTGTTTTATAATCGGAAAGTGGCTTGTCTTTTCCTCTGAGGGTGACTTCCGCTTCTCCTCGAATGACGGTGAGGGGAGTGCGAAGTTCATGACTAATGTCGGCAAAAAACTGTGATCGTAATTGGTCCAATTCTTTCAACCGGTCATTGGCTTTTTCTAGTTCCGCCTGCGCCTGTTTGCGTTCGGTAATGTCAGTGAAGGAACCAGATATTCGTACCGGTTGTCCTGCGTCATCTCGAATCGCTTCCCCTCGACCTGCAAACCAACGACATTCACCGTCCTTGGTGATCATGCGATATTCGCTATCGTAGGGAATATTTTGGACTAGGTGAGCCTTTAAATCATGGAAAGCTTTCTCGCGATCTTCGGGATGCAATCGAGACATCCAACTTCCGAGGACATTGTCGAATTCGTGGTCTTGAAACCCAAGAAGAGCCTTGAAACGGGGAGAGAAATATACGGGATTTCGAGGGTCGAACCAATCATCTGATACCGCCCATGCATCCCAAAGGCCATCACGCGAACCGCGAACCGCCATGTCGAATCTTTCCACGCTTTCTTGAAGGGCAGCCTCAGCCTGAATCCTTCGTTGCTCGTTTCGATAGGCTTCGATCAGGTGTCCACACGTGGAGAGAATCGGTTGGAGATCATTGATGGTTTTCTCATCATAGCCCTTGTCAACATTCGCCAGAGTGAGGAGCCCCACCAGTTGGTCTTGGGAGAAAATCGGTAAGCTCAAAACGTCTGTTAATTGAAAGACCGGCTTCTCGCTCAATTGATTTGTGAACGAATTTGGCCTCGGAAGACTTGTAGACACGGCCTGTCCTGTTACGATCACTTTCTCAAACACGGGTTGGAGTCTGTCATATTCCTCGTTGGGTGGTCTTGATGACTCAACGCCCGATGTGGTGGAAAGGACACCGTCTGTATTAGTACATAAGGCATGAGTTTTCAGATAGGAATGTCTGGTCTTGTCCATACCGGTCTCTGCTAATAACCCAAACGTACTCTTCGTCAGCGGAAGAAGCGACGAGAGAACCTCCTGGAACGTTGTGTGCGGATCGGTCGAGGCGATGAAGTGTGCCTGGGCTCTATGAATGGATTCGAGCAGTCCATGCGAGAGCCGAAGCTCATCCTCTGCTTGTTTGCGTGTGGTGATGTCTTGAGCCACACAAGCAATCCCTTGCATTGTTCCTTGGCGGTCATGCATCGGCGCTGCAGAAAACAGGACTGGTATCCGTCGGCCGTCTTTGGTTTGATAAAAGGTTTCAGTATGATCAATGGTTCCCTTCTGGAGTAATTCATCGAATCCGCCACCGCTAATTGGGTTTTGGGTCGTGGGGAAGAGTATGTCGGCTTTCTGTCCCACCAATTCCGATTCCCTGTATCCTAACAAATTCAATGTCGCCTGGTTGACTATCTGTACAGTTCTGTTGGGGTTGAGAACGAACAGGGAATCAATCATCGATTTCAGAATTCTGTCCAAATATTCTTTCGAGACGGTGGTCTGATAGAGCCGTTCCGTCATTTGATTGAAGCCGGTTGCCAACTGCCCCAATTCGTCATTGGAATGAACCGGGACGGAAATATCCAGTCGGCCAGAGGCAACCAGTTGGGTGGCGTTTGTAAGTGGAGTGACTACTTTTAGGGAATGGCGAAGGACCACGAACACCAACCCTCCTCCCACGATCATGGCTAAAGCGCTGATCCCTAGAGTCCGCCAGAGCACGAGGATCAGTCGGGCCTCCAGAGATTGACGATCGAGGATAACGCGGATCCAGCCCTGGGTTTCCGGAGGGCCTTCTTGCTGTGGCAGAAAGGGGAAGGGAACGGGATGGACAAAATCGGTGACTCTCATTCCGTTGCGCAAGACTGACTCTTGGTGAGGCCGATTTGGGGAGGTGCCCAGTACAAGTTCTGACGGAGCCAATTCAATGATGGAGGACTCCACCCACAGATCGGAATTTCCAGCATAGGCGATGATCGCCAGAACCCCTTCCGCCTCTCCCAAGGACTGCAAGAGAGTGGTGAATCCTTCGACGTCCTGGGTGTGATAATAATTTATGGACTCCGAGGCGATGGCTTTGGCGAGCTCACGTCCTCGAATGATGAATTCCTCGAACATAGCTTCTCGAGTGCCCTGATAGGTGAAGAAGGTCAACCCGCCAATCGCCCCGATCAGGATCAGCACGACAATCACTAATAGTTTTTGCCACAATCGAAAACGCATGGGATTAGTCGCTCTCCTCCTGGAGAATGAATACCACTTTGACCTTGTCATTCACCGAGGCCAGATTCACATATCCGATGGCCCCTTCAATGGCGGCCACAAACCGGATGACGGCTTCGTCGGATCGTTGGATGAGACTTTGGACAGCCACGGGAGTGCCCGGCCTGAAAAATTGTTGGTCGGCTTTAGCGTTGAGGATTTGTTCATAAAACCGTTCTCGAACAGGCGAGCCAATTTCCCGGTTGACCAACTTGATCCGACTTCCATGAGACCAATGGAGTTCCTCTCCACGATACATCGAGGCAACGGTCGTCTTTTGGAGGGTGGTGACCGGGTTGTTGGTGTTGACGATGATCGCTAATGGTTCAGCCCAGGCTGGAGTTGAGTCGCTCCACACCATGATGGCGAATAACAAACCCATAAGCCGATGGAGGTGTTTACCGGACATGTGGAACAGGATGGATGCTTAAAAGAGCCACGCGATAGAGGCCAGGAAGCCATTCCAGCTCTTTCGCTCGATGCCCCCGTTATTGATTTGGTATTCGGTTTTGATGACGTAATTTTCAATTGGCCGGTAATTCAGTCCAACCGTAAATCGATCCTCGGTCAAATTGCCCGTTCCCGCTCTGGTTGCAATGCGGGCATGGTCATACCGGCCGACGAGGGTGAAGGTGGGATGTGTATAGGGTTCCCCTAAAAACGTGTGATCAAAAAAGCTTGGCCAGAAATGGTAATTAACCTGAGTATAAAGACCGAATAGCCGTGACGGGGTACTCGACCCTTGGATGTCAAAATTTGCCAATTCTCCCTTGAGTTCAAAGTCCTCCCAAAACGGAACCCCTCGAGGTTTTAATTCTAGATCAACATCGAACCCGGTTATCGTTTTTCCGTCATTGTCGCTTGACGCGCCACGATATCCACTCACGCCAACTTCATATTGGTCCGCCAGTTTAAAAGTGAGGCGTCCGACCACGGATTTTTGACCATTGTTGTCTCTTGACAACGAAGACCGGGCATCCCGTAGGCCGCCGGTTGTGGAAGAAAAATCATCGGTGAGGCCGTTGATGACCGCCACTTCATACGTGCTGATCAAGTTTGGGGTCCAGGGGATGAGGCCGAAGAGACTGGCTCCTAAATCTCCCCAAGTGGTGGGGACGATTTGCCGGGCCACTATGGGGCGATCGGTCAAGTCGCGTCTGGGATCAAAATGATCCAAATTGAATTTTCCAAAAGGGACCAATACCACTCCTGCTCGTAAATTAATCCATTTGGCTATAAGCAGATCGACGTAAGCTTGTTCCGCCTGTGCTTCGCCCTCCGGGATGCCGAGGTCAATTTCATTATAAAAACGGATTCGGTCATGAATCTGCCCGGCAATGAGCACTTCCAGTTTGCCTTCAAAGGAAGTTTTTGAACCTCCGAACGATTCGAACTCCACGGCTCCGTATCCTCCGAGGATCACGCGTTGGGAAATATCATCCAGAATGGAATTTTGTTGAGTTTCAAGGACCTCCACTCGATCCTTTAGTGCTTGGATTTCTTGTGCGTAAGCGTCTTCCCGATTGGCCGCCTGCGGCCCAGCCTCTTCAACCCTGGTTTCTTGGGCTGCCACTTCCCAAGACGGCATCATAATTGTGCTAAACGCGAATGCCCACAACATCAAATGAATGCGCGTGTGTCGAGCGAATGAGGAGGTGAATGATCGTTTCGAATGGCGTCGACAGCCGATGTGGAAATTAAAACATTGCATGTGTAGACCTCTGAACGATTGGAATGATGAGCCAATGGGGAAAATCGTGGGTCGAACCCGGGCGGGGTGCAAATACCCGCTGCCCTTCTTGGAGAGCGAATTCCCATCTCACCGTTGCCGGGCGTGTTTGGTTGGCCGGACTGTCAAAATTGGGTTGCTGAAGCTCTTGAATGACGAGATGCAACTGGTGTTCGTGAATGAAACAGAATCCCTTCGTGTAGAGATTGCCGGTCTTTTCCTTTCGTACCCTGAAGGCAATCACCTCTTCAGGAAGAGCCTGTCCGAAGGCTTTGGACAGTTCCGATGCCAGGAGGGTCAGTTGATATTCCGAAAAGGTGGGAGAAGGGTTCCCCATGTGAAAGGAAAACAGCGCGCTTTGCCGGTGCCGAATAGTTTGTAAGATTTCTCGAACTGAGGTCGCCCCAAGATCAGCGGGGTGGGAAAGGTTGGTGAGCACCGGATATCCGCTTGGCCACTCGCGAAGGTCAATCCACTCAGTTTCAGTCTGGTAGATGGTCATGTGGGGTGGTGAGGAACAAGACACACTGACAAAAAGAAAAACCCATAATCCGTGGAGATACCACAATCGAATCATCATCGACACCAAATCCGTGTAGACACAAAAAGCCACATACTAACGTGACCAAAGAGGTCGCGCAACGATGTATGCCCTGTGCGGTTCGTGACCCAGGTCTTGCTCTCAGCATCCTCTGAAGCTTTGGGTAACTGTTTCCGTATCCAGCCGGGGAACGGATCTTTGAGAAACTGAAGAGACCACTGGTCTTTGCCAGGACCATTTCAGTCCCCACGATTCAACTGGCCATTGATAGCACGATTGAGCCGATGATGAAGTGGTTGAACCAGTTGTTGACTTGATCGGATGGCCCTCCTCGTGATCCAGTGGACGATCAACTGGTTGATTTTCACGCTGAGCATTAAACTCCTTTTTTGTTTCTCTGCTAACTCATGGAAGAGCTGTCTCAAAAGGGAATTATTCCGCTAAACAGACCCAGTTCTTCGTCCTGGGCATGATATAGGGTTGGGGGCGGATATTCTGAAACAGTTGGATCCTTATTACGAGAAGGCGCTCATGAGCCCGCGGCAAGTATCATGAAGTTTGCAAGTAATGAATACCTGTGCTTGGTTCACAACGACACTTCTCTTGTCTCGTGAAATGGCGAATCGTGCCGACATAAGTGCCCGCAGGGTAAATTGTAGGCCGATTCATGATTCATTAATTTACGGCATATTGTCGCGCGTTCATGCAGAGCGCATAAGCCCGGTTGTAGACCCCGTAATCCATTATGTAGCCATGACTTCCAGCCATGCCTGCTCCCCCGACTCCGCCTACGGCCGCGCCAAATGCTGCTCCTGTGCCGGGGCTCCCTGCGACTGCCCCGATGATCGCCCCAGCTGCCGCTCCTCCGAGAGCTCCTACTGCGGCTCCCCCTCCCACATCCGCGAGATGATCACCCGCATCAGTGTATCCCGACTCTTCATCAGCCCACGCGCGACAGTCCGATTTGTCTTTGGCGACTTGTGTTGCCGTTTGATTCTTGTTTGGATACACCGCAACATTGGGTCTCGGGTGAAGGATGCATCCGGTTAGTCCAAGTGTGAGCAGTAAGATGACAATCTTCATTGAATTCGATCGAATCATTTCAGTACTCCTTGATTGAGAATGATGGCTTCATTGAACGATCACATCGGCTTCCCAATTCACGTGAACGGGGCACCATTGCCAAATTCCTAATGTGACGATGCGTGAAAGCCCGGCTGGAATACATGCCGTTCGATTTAGGGTCACTTCTCGATTGACCACCCGTGCTGATTCACCGCATTGTTGCAAAGAGGACTCCCCTTGAATTTCATGAAGGTCAGCATGAGGGACGAAAAATGCCACGACCGGGATAGGGAGAACGGCAATGGATGAATCATCCACCCATTTTTCTCCTGAACAGTGGACTCGTGATTGGAGAGGAGGCGTAGTGTTATCTTTCACCAGAATAGTGGAGCAGCCTGCCAAGGAACTGAGGAGCCCGAGAGTGATAGTAGCGATGGCCAGGCCTTTGTTGTTGAGAACCATACGTTCCCCCTTTTGATAGTGTGGTTAAATGGCACTGAATGTTTTGGAATGATGAATCCTTTCACCGCATGAAGACTTCTGGACCAGTACCGTACTTGAAGAAAATGAGAAATCCATGAAAAGGAAATGAAAAATGCCTAAAAAATTGCAACTGCTTAGTCTCTCTAGGGATTGTGTTTCCATCATGGTGTTCATTATTGAGAGGCCACCATTTTGATGATGGCTTCAGAGTGCGTCCTCAAGCCGGTTTTCATGATTATCGATTGGCTCGTCGATGTTCCCGGCTGTCCTGTCGTCGATCTTCTCTGCGATCAATTTGCCGGTCCTCTCGCGGGTTTGGGTGCCGTATGCTCTTGTTCTCATTTCTGGGTGACCGATGGGACGAGCCAGAGTTCATAGAGCTCGATCCAGAATTCATCTTGGAGCCTCGACCTGAGTTCAAAGACCCAGGCCCGGAATTGCCGTCGTGAGCAAAACTTGCGGTTCCCAGGGCCATGATGAAGGTTGCGGAAAGGATTGCCAGCTTGATGTTCATCGAGCCTCCTTTTGAGACGGTGATAGGGTGAAGAGTGCAAAAGGAATAGTCAGGATTTCCGTTGCTGATCTGGCTGTTGAACGAATACTCGATCTCTCATTGTTGTATCCCGGCCATATCCTCAATTCGTTGGTCTTGTTGAGTTAGACGAGTGAAATGGGCGGGAGTAAACCTAATCGCCTCATGAAAAGAGAAACGATCAATGGTGTATCCTTTTCGTTGATGAGGACTTGCGAGGGATTCGCTTTCTAACATATTGTTTTCCGTATGAATTTTGCGAAAAGCTCTTTAGTCACTCTCTGGTTGGGATGTTTACCTTTCAAGGTGAGGATACGTCTAACTCATCAACAAGGCCACGCCGGTATAGGTCTCAATCCCGATCGGCCATCAGGGAGCCCTCATGGGTGAAACTTTTGAAGGCCAAGATGAATCACAGTTGATTGCCAGGTGTCAGCAACATGATCATCAAGCTTTTGGACAACTGATTGATTGCTATGCCAGCACAGTTTTGAATGTGATTGCCCGGATGATTGGGAATCAGACCGATGCCCAAGATGTCACTCAGGAGACATTTGTATCAGCATTCCGCGCTATAGCGGATTTTCGAGCTGATTCAAGATTTTCTACGTGGCTTCATCGGATTGCAGTCAACAAAGCCAAAGATTATTTACGAGCGCAGGCACGTCGACAGGAACGGGAAGGGTTCCAGCCAATAGAAGAAGAGGGAGGAAATCCTATCCTGGAGGTTGCCGATGAGCGAACACCGGAACATGGGGCTTCCGATAAGCAAATGGCCTATCATCTGGAACAGGCCATCCAGAAATTGTCACCCCTGTATCGAGAGGCGTTTGTGCTGAAACATGTCGAAGGGATGGGGTACGAAGAGATGGCTCAGATACTTGGAGTCGGAAAAGATGTGCTGAAAATGCGGGTCTACAAGGCCAGAATCAAACTTTCGAAAGAGCTTGATTGGCTGAAGGAGGACGTATGACGCGTGTACACCGTCCAGGCATCGATCAGAATGGGGACGATATGGATGAGCGAGACTGGTTGGTCCAACGCTTCGTGGACCATGATTTGTCACCACAGGAGCGGATTGATTTCTTGAAGGCTATGGATAGTGATTCGGCCTTGCGCAAGCAGGTGTTAGTCACTGAGCAGCTGCTTCTGGCTTCTTCTCAGCTACCCAGAATTGTTATGCCGTCAGGGTTGAAGGCGGATATTCTGAAGCAATTATCCTCCCAGCCCCTAAAGTGGTGGGATCCGCTCTGGTCAGTTCTGTTTGCCCCACGAGTGTTGCAGTGGAATCCGGCAATGGCGATGGTCGCTGCCTGTGTCCTACTGGGTGTGCTGTGGCTCGTCAAGTTACCTGTTGCCCCACAGGGATCGGTGAGCCCGCCAATTCCCTCGATGGTGAAGGCCATTCCGCTGGAATCCGATTCTGAAGAAAATCCCGTGATGGTGAGATTGGTTTTGCTTGAGCCGCAGGCCCGCTCGGTAGCGGTGGCCGGTGATTTTAATGGATGGAAGCCCCAGGAAACTCCATTGCAACGTACTGATGAAGGGGCGTGGACGGTGACGCTGCAGGTTAAGCCTGGGCGCTATCATTATATGTTTGTGGTGGATGGGCAGGAGTGGGTCACGGATCCTTTTGCAGGGGAATATAGTTCTGATGGATTTGGAGCGAGAAATGCCATTCTGGATGTCTCTGAAACGTTATAACCATTGGACCACTTGCCGGTTGGGAAGTGGTTGGGTACCCTCTCTGAGCCATGATGTGCTCCCGAGAGTCGATTACTTCATGCTTTTTTGTAGTTGTGGCTGTGGCCGTCTTTTGGCTTTTAGCCGCCTGCACCTCTTCTCCCCTCCTAACCTTGCCGGTTTCTCCCCATCAAGTAGAGGGAGGAGTAGAATTTTCTTTGGTACATTCCGGGGCTCAATCCGTTGCAGTGGTGGGAGACTTTAATGATTGGTCACGCTCATCACATCTCTTGGCGCGGAAGGATGGGGATCGATGGTCCGGGGTGGTGCCGTTATCATCGGGAGAGCATGTGTTTATGTTTGTCGTGAATGGCGAACAATGGGTCGTCCCTCCTGTGGCGGACGATTACGTTGAAGATGGATTTGGGCAAAAAAATGGTGTGGTGGTGGTGCGGTAGGGTTAGGGTAGATTGGTCCCAAAGCATCCCGAATGAAGGAATCATGCGTATCATGAACAGGTGGCAAGTTTGGTTGATTGGCCTGGTAATGGCCTCGGTTCCACAAGTGAGCCATGCCGCATCCTTGCCGACCAAGGATGTTCAGGACATCAATCAGTTGGGACAAGCCAGAGGCCATGCCTCGGAATCGATTAACCGACTTCTGGAACATGCTCAACAGGCAATAGAGCAAGGTCTTCCGGAACGGCCTATCATGAATAAAATTAAAGAGGGTTTGGCAAAAGGTGCATCTCCAGAACGCATTCAACCGGTGGTCCGGGATATGGTACGAAATCTTCGTGACGCTCGTGAGGTGTTACAGGATGCCGCTTCAGGCGGATCAGGTCAAGGAGGGACCGACAATTCCCGAGCAACCGAAGTCATGGCTGAAGCATTGGGTCGAGGGGTGACCGTTGATGAGGTGCGATCCTTAGGACGTTCTGGGGGCAAGGGCCGAGTGAATCAAGAGACACTGGCTTTTGGGGCAAAAGGTCTGGCGATGACGAAGGAAGCCGGTGTCCCTGGTACCGAAGGGATCCCGGTTATTGGTGAAGCCCTTCGACAAGGCTTCCGAACAAATGAACTGCTTGATTTGGGTCGAGAAATCAAAAAACATGGTAATGAATTTCGTGCCGATCGCAATCGAATTCAAGAAGTCAAAAAAGCTGTTGAACGAGGAGAGCGCCCTGGCAAAATTTTTGAACGCGACCGCCAGTCCGGTTCAGGAAAGGGTGGTGGTGGCCGAGAGTCGCGCACAGAGGATCGTGAGTCTTCTAAAAAGTCCGATCATGAACGAAGTGGCGGAAACGGTGATCGATCCGGAGGAGATAGGGATCGCATCGAGTCCAGGGAACAGATTGATCGTGGACGGGAATCTCGTGGGAGCTCCGATTTTCGACGGGATCGCGGAGATCGGGGAGGTGACTCCAGCGGTCGAGGTCGAGGAGGACGTGATGATTGACGTTTAAAATCTAAACCGAATACCCCCCGAGAATCCAAAATCTGCAGCACTGTCCGAGAGTCCCACAAATCCACCAGCGTTCACGCGAATGGCAGTGGTGATGCGATAATTCAAGTCGGCGTAAATGTCACGAGGATTGGGTATCCCTGACACCACGGCCCGATATTCCTCATAAAATACGCTGGCTCGTAAATCATCGGTCAGGTAATAGCCGAGGCCTACGTCATAATTCCATTGGTTTCGAAAGTCACGTCCTTTGGGATCTCCCAAGAACGTATACCCACCATCAAGATACAGAATCAGATCTCTCGTGAGAGATTTGGCAATTTCTCCGCCAAACCCGCCATCGAATTCACCAGAGCCGAGCCCACGATCTTCATCCGCCGTGGGGAATTTAACCCGGCCGGTGAGATTGAGGGAGGGGATCCAATCCTGTTCATCAATGAGATAATAACGACCTGAAAGAGTGATATCTCCTAATCCATTTTCCGTTTTCTTCTTTTTCGTCGTCACCTGGTCGTCATCCTCGGTGTTTCCGCTATTGCCTGATCCGCTATTACTGCTACCCGAACCACTATTGCTTCCGCCGCCGCCACTCCGATCACCGCCCACAAAGGTGACCGAGCCGTCGCTGGTAATGCTGACGAAGGGAACGGTGACGGAAAGCTCGCCGAAACTAAATAAACGTTTTACTGCAAAGGGGAGGTAAAAAACAGACGTGGTTGTTTTTGTTCCGTAATCCCCTCGGCT
Organism: Nitrospirota bacterium; assembly: GCA_029864405.1. Lineage (GTDB taxonomy): Bacteria > Nitrospirota > Nitrospiria > Nitrospirales > UBA8639 > Nitrospira_E. The sequence continues at coordinate 1,352 of JAOTTP010000061.1, read as the reverse complement.
ATAGGAAGGATTGGCAGAGAGTTGCCAGGTCGGAGGTGGAGAAGACTCTCCCCAAGCCTCAACCGGTATAAGAGCTAGGCTGATAAAAAATAGAACATGTACCCATCTCGGAAGCGTTTTCAATGTTGAACCTCCTTGAAGTGAAATGACAGAGGGGCCATGTCCTTTATCACAAAATTTTCCAAAAGGACAACTCAGGAAGTTTGAAAGATGCGGTATCTAAGAGTTTTGACTAGTGGGGAATTTCCGTGGGTAGGCTGGGGTGATCCTACAAGTGAAAGGGTAGGGAAGATGCCGAGCAGGATTTTTAGGGATTGGTAACGACAGAGCAGCCTCAGGGCTTCTCAGCCAGAAACCAGCCTTTGGCCATTAAGCACTGTTCCATCGCATCTTCAGAAACTCCAAATTTAAGGGAGAGGGCTTCGGTCGTTTTCTGATGCTTAGAGCCAGATATGATTGTTTCCCGGCACTGGCTTACATCCTTTTCGAATTCACCTGGTTGGGCATCAGGTTTGGCCCAAAACAGTTGAGGTGTGCATCCAATGGTAAGGAGGATGAAGCCGGAAAGCATTCCCTTGCGCCAACGGAAGAAGTGTTTGAATAGATTGCTCATTACGGTAACGCCACAAAGAAGAGGATTTTGTTATCCTGGTAAATGGGTCTTGTTAAGCTCCAGAAATGAACTTCGAATGGAAAAGGGTGTCCCTTCGGCCTGGTAGATAAAGGCATTCTTCCGTGCCCTCCTAACTGATAAACCGATTACCCAAAGACAACCATAAATAAATAAAAAAGCCCAGGAGCGCGCGATTGGCTCATGGGTTCTGGATAAAAATCTCTGGCCTTCAAACGTTGAGTTGTGAGTCGTGGGTTAGTCTTCTGATTCGTCCATCATGAAGGCCGCCTTCTGCCACCACATTTCATACATCGGGATAATAAACATAATCAAAAATCCGACAAGCATCAGCAGGTCACCTGTCAGCATAGTCAAGACAAACGCAGGTGACACATAAGTAATAAGCCAGGGAGAAGCAAGATCAAGTGTCACGCCGAGAAACGTGAGCCATGTAGTGATGACCTTCAGTGTGGGACTGATCATCGTCAAGTACAGCACATGCACCATAATCATGAACACGACGGGCATGGTGAAGAGGTGGAAATGTGTCGTCTCGGACAATTGTCCGAAGGACATGGGTTCGCCGAATGTGGCATCCGACCCGCGATAATGTTCGGCAAGTCCTTTAGGACTTAATTCCGTCATGCTGTGCGCCCAAAAAAAGGTAAATACAAAACCGGCAAGCATCAAGAGGAGAAACCAGGTATAGACGAGACGAATGTGGCGGTCGGTATCGCGT
>JAOTTP010000111.1 GCA_029864405.1 Nitrospirota bacterium | reverse complement strand
GTGGGCTGCAGCGTGCAGGACAACTGCATCGTCAATGGGGCAAGCACCAAATCATCGCGCCCCTTCTGATGACACAGGAAGAACTGTCCCGATCACGTCATCTGTTCCCGTTGGAATATCTCCAAATGCAAGACCATCATGTGCTTTTGGCAGGCCAAGACCCATTCGGCGCAGGGCAGATTGAGGACAAGCAGTTAGGATGGCAATGTGAGCAGGAACTCCTGGCTAATGTGTTTCGGTTGCGGCAACGGTTTGTTGAAGGAGAAGGACGTGCAGAGGCGATCCGGGCTTTGCTCATTCTTTCCATTACCGCCGTACTCCCCTGTGTGCGAGGACTTCTTCGGGTCTTAGGCCAGCCGTCAAAGGGAAAAGATGTGCAGATTCTTGAATGTCTTCCCCAGGCCCTGCAGTTTGAACCCACGGTCCTCCTCGAGATGCTTCAGATGAAGAGAGGAATGAACAGTCCTGGATCCCTTGAATGGCCCAAGGTATATGAGCGGTACCTTCAAAGTTTGGAGGGCTTGTGGAAACAAGTTCAGACTGTTCGTCAAGAGGGTGGGGTATGACCAGGTATCCAAAGGGGCTTGTCGGTCTGCTCATTCTGGTGATGGTGCTGGCTTTCTCTGCACCCTTGTTGGCGATGACTCCCAAAGAACAAAATCTCCCAACCCCGTTGGGCTACGTGAGTGACTATGCCAATCTGCTTGATGAGGAGTGGCACAAACAAATCCGGTCCGTATGCAAAGATCTTGAAACGACTTCCGGCATTGAAATGCTGGTGGTGACCCTCCCAAGCATTAGCCCTCTTCCTCATGCCCAAGAGTATGCCTCTCGGCTCTATGAAGCCTGGCGGATTGGTACGGCTCAACAGGAGCGTGGCATCCTGTTGCTGGTGGCTGTCAAAGAACGCCAAGCGGTGGTGGTGGTCGGGAAAAATCTTTTAGGAGCGCTGACTCCTGAAAAACTCGATGACATTTCCCTTCAGTATTTGCGCCCCATGTTTCGTTCTGGCGAGTATGGGGTGAATGTGTACCGGTCAGCCGTTTCTCTGGCGTCGGTGGCCGCGAAGATTCCTATCCGGAAGGACGCACAAAAGCCTAAGCGATCAGCCGGGTTTTGGATGAATCTTGGTGTGGTGGTGCTGATGTTTTACGCGTTATGGCGTTTCACCCGTCCTGAACGGCGTCATCCGTTCCCCCGTTGGAAAAAGGGAGAATATTGGGGAACAGGCCAAGGGGGATTTGGTGGAAACTTTGGTGGATTTGGCGGAGGAACGGGAGGACAGGGCTTACGTTGAAGGGGATTGACTGCGATTGGGTTGAACCTATCGACTCTCCCCTTGTTCACCATGAAATACGTGGGGCGGACATGTTGGGAACCGTTTCCTCACGTTCCTTATGCAGAGTTTCACACCTTCTATAGGGATTCTCTGGGCCTCGAGAAATATTGGTGGGAAGATCGATCGCAAATAGTGATTCGAAATCCCCAGGCCAACTTCATGTTGGTCTGGGGATTTATTCTATGACAGCATTTTATGATTTTCAAACGTTAAGGATCGCACGACGATTTCCCCATTTTCATAAGAAATAATGCGACGGGTGGCCGGAAGGTCTGAGTTACCTACCCTGATGTGTGTATCCCAAAAACTGTCGACATTTTTCAGTGACCGGTCTTTGGGGGAAAAATAATAGACCGTATATCGGGTGGTGAGATGGTGTTGATCTTGGGTGACCGCACTATCTTCAACGTTGATGGTAAAGGCCGCTTGCGGCATGTTGCGGTTGATCTGGGTAATGCGGTTGTCTTTGACCCGATACCAGGAGCCCATCCCATCTCCATGAATGGTGATCCGTTGTCCCAGAGGGTGCTGTTCTTCCCCACCCAAAGTCAGAGTATGTTTCCCGTCTGATTCCTGAAAAGTTCTGGGCCCCCGGTGCACGGCAATCATTCCAATTTGGTTTTGCGCCCAGGTTTGTAGTTCCGCATCATCGATGACAACCGTCACATCCCGTGGCCCTTTTACGGTCACGGTCCCTTTGGTTTCCTTCCCGTTCACATTAATGCGAAGGTCGGCTTGAAAGCCCTTGAAGTCTGGTTGCCACCTGGCGGTTTTGGCAAAAGCGGCTTGTAGCAGTTCGCGGGCCTTTGGATCATCCTGGACCTCGGTGGTTGGTTTTTCTCCGGTATTCATTTCCATGTAGCAGACTCCTTGTCCTGTCATGTCGGGTTTCTGTTCATACTGATTGAGCGAATACTGATGATCATTATAAGTATCTCACGAGAGGTGGACAACCGTTCAGATGGGGAAGGTCCAGAGGGCTCTTGAGGTGCTCCGGTTAATGAGGCATGTGGGAAACTTTGCAGTGTACATTAAGAAAAATATCCCCAAAACCATTCTGTCAGAGGCTAACTTTTGATCAGGGTTCCTCTCACTCGCTACAAGCGTATCAAGGGGGAATCAAAGGAACAATGAGGGGGGGTGGTATTCGGTAGGCTGAATCGGTAATCTTCTTAGTAGAAGAGGGAGAACGGGACCCAAAGGTGTTCGTATTTTCACCTCTCCTTCATGTTGGTCCACACGTTAGAGCGCACCTCGACAGGAGTTGGAACATGAGATCCCCCATTACTTCAGGAGTATCATTTAATACCAGAAACTCCGAAGCCATGATTTCCATGGTCTCATTTTTTCATCAGGTGCCTCTTAAGCAGATCACCAGGAGGTTTTCCTTGCTTCCTCCTGATGAGGCGATAGGCGCGCAAGCGGGGAAAACTCATTTCAATGATGTGAAGAAACTTAAGCAAGGAGATAAAGGCCATTATCGCGTGTTGAGTCCTTTGAGACTCATGATTCTGATAAGTCTTTTGTTGCCTGCCTTTGCTCTGCCAAAAGCATGGGCAGTAGAAGTCCCTAATGTTGTCGGGAGCCCACAGGCTACAGCAGAGTCGGATATTACGAATCTCGGTCTCACTGTGGGGGTTGTGACGCCGGCCATTAGTGGTGGGGTGCCCATCGGCAACGTCATCAGTCAAGATCCGGAGGCCGGGATCAATGTTGTGTCGGGCACTCCCGTGAGTCTCGTGGTGTCCGGAGTGGCGGTGCCGGATGTGGTGGGGTTGGCGCAGGCGGCCGCCGAATCGGCGATTACCGGGGCGGGCTTAACGGTGGGGGCCATAACGACAGCCAATCATCCGTCTGTGCCCGCTGGGAATGTCATCAGTCAGAATCCGGCGGCTGGGACCAATGTGTTTCAGGGTAATGCGGTAGCCTTTGTGGTGTCTGTGGGTATCGCCGTGCCGAATGTGGTGGGCTTAACGCAGGCGGCGGCGCAATCGGCGATTACCAGTGCCGGCTTGACGGTGGGCACGGTGACGATGGCCAATAGTCCAACTGTGGCCATTGGGAACGTCATCAGTCAAACTCCGTCGGCCGGGACCAATGTGGCCG
>JAOTTP010000110.1 GCA_029864405.1 Nitrospirota bacterium | reverse complement strand
CCGACGTTACGAGACTCGCATACTGACCGGCGGCCCCGGATGCGATCACCTGTGCGTTATCCCAATGGGGCGCGGTCTCTTTTGTCTTCGACAGAAATTTTAAACTCTGGTTGTCCGCATCGTAATAGGCAATATTCGGATACCCTCTTGCCGACACCCCCAGCGAGGCAAACCGGCCGACATTCCCTGCCGCATCCAGAACGTTGCCCACCGACCATTGTGCCGAGGCGTCTTCTTTGTGGAGGTATTTTAAATCCTTATTTGTGGCATCATAGTACGCCACATGCAGAGCCCCATCAGGACCAAACGCCATCGACACATATTGGCCCACATCTCCCAACGCATCTAACGCCACCGGCGTCGACCACCCCTGCTCATTCCGGTAAATGTATTTTAAATCCCCATTGCTCGCATCGTAATACGCGATATGTGGATAGCGCCCTTCATACGCCCCGTTCATTTTTTCTTTCCGGCCTTCATAGTACACGGTCATTGAGGCGTATGTTCCGACGTCCCCGACGGCATCTAATACAACGGGCGCGGTCCATCCATGCGTGTCATCGCTGGTGACGTATTTTAAATCCTTCTTATCCGCATCGTAGTACACCACATGCCGCCTGCCCTCCGGGTCTATCGCCATGGCTGCATGCTGTCCGACATCGCCGTTCGCGTCCAGAATCGTTGGGGTTGCCCATCCGCCCACCGCCTCCGGATCGCTTTTGTACGTATATTTTAAATCCCCGTGATCCGCATCGTAATAGACGATGTGATGCCGCTTGTCCCGGCCAATGCGTAGCGAGGCGTATTGCCCCACATCGCCAGTTGCATCGACAATCTCCGGCTCGCTCCAGTTCCCCTTTGTGTCCCGGACAATATACATGAGCCTGTGGTTCAGGGCGTCATAATAGGCCATGGCCGGTGGGGCGGCTAAGCCTACCCAATGCCTGTCTGTCGGCGGATACGCCAGCGACACATACTGACCGACATCCGCATTGACCGCGTCCGGGGTTTCAATCGGATACCAATAGGAGCCGGGCGACTGCCAGGCAAATTTCAGCTTCCGTTCCGCCGCATCGTAGTATGCGATCTGCGCCGTTGGCCGCATGTCCCACGCTTGCTCGCAATTCGTTATGTCGGAAAGACAGAGATCCTTCTGCCCGGTTGTGAGGGGGAAATAGGTTGGAAATGTCGCAGTGATTTGATAATCGGACACATAGCCGCCATAGATCGGGATATTCACGTTATCTTCTTCCGCACACTGTGACGGAAAGCTCAGATTTTTGGCGTGCCGCAATGTGTTCGCCTCCGCAATAGTGAGGCTTTGCAGGCCCACTATCATCACGCACAGCATCCTGATTATCGCCCGATTCTTTGTTTTCCATATACCCCAAGTCGCGATCATCAACCCATCTCCTCACATCTCATAGTATTATCACCCTGACCATACCGACCAATTACCATTTGGCAACCAAATTGAAACTGGTGCCTGACAGCCAGGTACCGTGATCATCAACACGGTAGCTGTCATCACCCTCAACTGTAACCTGCTCAGGCTTTCCCTCTTTGTGGATTGGCCAGCGAACATAAATTTTCCTGGCAGTGCCTTTTGGCATATCCACATCCAGATTCAGTCGCTGGTCGCTGTCGTCCCACTTCGCCTGCATCATCAGGTTTCCGAAATGTGTGGGAAAATCCGAAAGGGAAATTCCATCGTCCACAAGCCATTCACGTGGAGTCCCAAACAGCAGGTTCAGGATTTTACTTTCGTCTTCTTCCATCAAGATGAGCCCCCGGACAGCATTGACATAATCCGACCCGACCCATGTATGTGGCATATCACCGATATAGGCACCCTTGCGGATGTCGGAATGCACCACCTCGGCAAACTGGTTCCAATTGGCTGGTCGTCTGCCCCCAAAGAGGATTTGATGCAGGTCGAATGCTTCCTGGCGATAACCCAGGGTTGTCAGAGCCAGAATATTGCGCATCTCATAAGGCGTATAGGCATAGGATTCAGTCCCGGCATCCCGTTCCTTCACCATTCGGTAATAGTCTCGAAACGTCCGGTCCAGGATATCTGTCGGCAGGACATGCCATGCTTCAGTGGGAAACAGGGCAATGGCAATGGAAGTCGGATCAGGAGTGCCCTTGTCTGCATCCACAGGGATATAATCCAGGGACTTCCACGCAATGGTCTTTTTAATGGATTCCCTGACACTGTTGCTGAAATCTTTCGCCTCGGTCCTCGCCCAGCCGGCTAAATATCCCCGGCCCAGGGTCTCCGCCATTTCACTCCCGTCCGCCCAGCCGCGAATGGCCCAGAAATCGTCCCAATAGCTGTGAACCGGCTTAATGAAACCTTCATGGCTGATAGACGGTGGTAGGATACCTTTTAGTCGCTCACCGGCCTCAAAATTTCCATAATATTCCGGATCAAGCGTACGCTCCCGCAAAGTGACGAGGTATTTCATCGCCCGATGCACAGCATCAAAATGCTTTTCGAGGAATTCCCTGTCACCGGTAAAGCGATAGTACTCCATGATCGCATAGATGAACTGACCCTGACTGTCCCATTCGATATTCCTGCCCCAGCCGTCATACACATTCCCACTGGTGTCGAGAATGGGAGGCACCAGGCCATCCGGCTCAACGCGTTCGGCATACCAGTCCAAATATTCCCTGACCTCCTCGAAAAGACCAAGCCGTAGAAGAGCGGAGGAAATCATCGCGCCATCCCGCATCCAAGTCCGGTTGTAGCTGCGCGCACCGGGTTGAATAACCACGCCATCCTGGGTCAACAGAATATAGGCTATCTGTGACTTCACGGTATTGACGACCGCCTTGTCAGCAAGCTCAAATCCCACACGATCTAGCTTGCGGGTCCAGAATGTCACATACTCCTGCCGCAACTCCTCGAAGTCCTCAGCGGTTTTCGGCTTTGACAGGGTCTCATGCAGGGGAGCCGCAAGAACCACCTCTTTGAATTCACCGGGTTTCAGTTCAAAGGCATAGGTCCAGGCTGCCGAGAGCAGACCGGTCCCTGTCTCGTCAACAGCAGATCTGTTCTCGCCCTTGTTGTCTGCCAGCACTCCCCTCCCTCGCAGGTGTTTGGCAATATCCCCGTGAGCATATTGTGTGGCAAGGAAACTGTCGGCAGGCGAAAGAGATAGGTAGCTGTTCTTGTCGTTGATCATCACCAGATTCCCGGTTTCGCCTATGTACCTGATCGAATGAATAGGCGACAGTCCGCCATATTGCCACTTGGGATTGATCTGAGCGGGCCTGACAGTGACGATGATTTCCCCTTTCCGTACCGTATCGGAACGATTTTCAAGCGTATGTCGCACATAGGTCATGCTGGCATCGACAGGGCCACTGGTAATGGCCTCGGACCTGAAATGCAGTCCATTCCCCGTCTCCCATTGCACGGTGGGAACCGGCAGGTAACCGTCCTGCAATTCCTGGTGTATTGTCGCAGCTCCG
>JAOTTP010000012.1 GCA_029864405.1 Nitrospirota bacterium | reverse complement strand
CCGGCCCACGAAAGGCGATGAACAGGTAGACGCCGTTGGGGCTCCGGGACATCAGGTCCGGCGCCGGGTCGTTGAGTGGCATCCAGGGGTCGTCCTGAACACTGGCGTCGGCGCAGGGGCCGATGCCCCTCCCATTGCCATTGGCCGACGTCAGGTCGTAGGTCTCCTTCCTCTTGGACCGGCCCATCGTCTTGACCACCTCGACGTTGTTGCGGATCCGGTCGCCGGTGTGGACGTATCGCTCGTCGACCGTGGCCACCACACCGTGGGCGTCGCGCCGGGTGGTGACACCCGGCAGCTGGCCGGTCAGGTTAGGGACCATCCCACCGATGTTGCCGTTGCTCTCAGTGTTAGTGGTGTCCTTGAACGCGACAACGGGGGTTGGCGTGTTCTCCGAGTTGAACCCAGGGGCGAACGGGAAGCTCGCATGTCCAAGCGTGTAGACGGTAAAGGTCGAATGGGTAGCCCCTGCCGGCGAAGCCGCGACACCGGCATCAAGATGGATGAGGCCATTGGCCTGGGCTCCGGCGCAGCCCGCGCCGTTGATCACCTCGTTTCCGTACTCCCCGACGATCGCCATCGGGGTGGCGGCTGAATCGACTACCAGCAGGCCGCCGCCGGCCAGCGTCACGTAGATGAGGGAGTTGTCGTAGGCCGGGATGGGACAGAGGATCGCATTGTTCGGTCGACCGCCGGCCGAGCTGTTTAGGCCGACAGCGCAGCCGTTCTCCTTGCAGAACCCGTTTGGCGTCAGATCGCCAAAGTCCGGCGACCCGAATTGAATGTTCCCGATCAGCGGATGTTCCATGGCATTGTTGCCGAGGTAGACCCGCGGCGGCATCATCGTCTCCTGGCCTTTGCCGACGCCGAGAGCCGCGTCCATATTGTAGGTCAATCCAATAATCTTGCCGTTCGCGTCACGGGTGACGTCGATCCGCTCGACGATTCTGCCATCGAGGTTACACACGAGGATTGCGAGCCCGTCAAACCGCCAGAAGCTCATGTGGTTGGTGCGACCCGTCCCAGTCTGAGTCGCCCGGAACAGAGCGATCCCCTCCTTGGTCTCGGCATCCATGACTCCGATCATTCCCCCGCCTGGCGCAAAGAAGCTCAGCAACGCGTATTTTCGTTGTGGGTCGATGAAGGACGAATGCAGGCGGCCAGTGGGTGGGCGTTTTTCATTGGTCGAGTTGTTGTACTCGTTGTACTCGTCGAGGGCCGCCGGGAAAACAAGATTCGTATCGCATGGCGCACTGGTCCCGGCGCAGGGAAGGGGCTGGGCCGCGGGGCCACCCTTAATCTGCTTCTTCACGTCGTCGCTGTGCCAAATCCAGACGAAGCTGCCGTTCAGGCCGAGCCCAAGCTGGCCGGCCACGGAGTTGGACTGGTCGCTGCCCCACAGCTCATACCGGATCAGGCCATCGTGGCCGTGGCCATGCCCCCGCTTATCACGGTCGTGCCCGCGAGCGTCGTGCCCATGGTCGTTTTCTGGCTTGGCTTCAGAAAATGGAATCAGAAACAATATCAAGGACAAGAAGGCAGTCGGAAAAAAGGCACTCCACCATCGCGGGATCGTCATCATAATCGCCTCCTGGTGATAGGAAAAACCAACGCCTCTGGGGGGGGAAGCGAAATATACAAAATTCCAATTATTTAGTCAAAAATCCTGCTGTGTAAACTTGCTGTTGAAGAATCAAAAAACCGTCTGCCTTGGCTTTAAGTAACATGAAAAATCCAGGGATTAGCCGAGATCTTCGATTTGGCTTTTTTGCGGCGCCGCAAAAAAGCCAAACCTGACTCAAAGAATTCCACTCAAAACAACAGACACAAGGTAGACTATTCAAGAGACATAATCTTCTGCGAAAATTTCATATTCTAACTGGGGGAATTGAAAAATGCCGCCATCGGCGTTCTCCGAACCAGTGAAATATGAGAAAGTGAACAGTAAGAAGGTGGCAGAAGGACAATCTGAACAGTTTGATCCTTATCACTTTACTCCTGACGCCTCACGCCTGACTCCTTACGAATCCGTGCGGCCTTCCCTTCGAAGGTCCCAGGACAGGCTATGGACGAACATTTTCCAACAGCCCATTTGTCGAAGGGAGAACTCAACATGTCATCCTACGCAAGCTACGGGGAATGGCTAGTTTACGCCAGGTCCTCATGAAGATTGCCTTAACCGGAGATGTCATGCTGGGGCGACTCGTCAACCAGCATGTGGTGAGCAACACCTCCATTTCGCCGGAGGTTATTTGGGGAGATGTCTTGCCGCTCTTCATGTCTGCCGACTGCCGATTGATCAACCTGGAATGTGTGATCAGCAGTCGTGGCCAGCCATGGAACCCCATGCTCAAGCCGTTTCATTTCCGGGCGAATCCTCGTGCCATTGAAATTCTTCAAGCCGCCCGGGTGGATTGTGTCACCCTCGCGAACAATCATGTGTTGGATTATGGTCCTGAGGCGTTACTGGACTGTCTCACCTTCCTGGATCAAGCCAACATTCAGCACACTGGCGCCGGCGCACATTTGGATGAAGCGTTGGCACCGGCTTTCCTTGAATTCTCACACGGTCGAATTGCCGTCGTCGCCCTGACTGACAATGAGCCCGAATGGGAAGCGACGCAATTTCAACCGGGCGTGAACTATGTGGGCTATGATACCGGGGGACTCCTTGCGCCCTACCGGGACCGAATTGCCGACGTCATACGTCTCGCACGACAGAACGCCTCCTTCGTCATCATCAGCGCTCACATGGGCCCAAACTGGGGAGAACCGTCTCCGGCCATGCGCCGATTGGCCTACCAACTCTTGGATTTAGGGGGTGATCTCTATTGGGGGCACTCCAATCACACTCCGCAGGGCATTGAAATCTATAAGGGGAAGGTCATTTTGCACTCCACTGGTGATTTCGTCGATGACTACGCAGTTGATCCTGATGAACGCAACGATTTATCTTTTCTGTTCAGCGTGGAGGAGAACTCCGGGAAAATTGATCGCGTCCAGGTATATCCCGTCCGCATTGAGAATTTTCAGGTTCACCGCGCCACGGGTTCTGACCTCACGTTTCTTCAACATGCCCTCAGGGAAAAATGTCGTGCGTTTCACACCGATGTCCTCTTTCAAAACGGGATCGGCACGCTCACCGTTACATAAGATGTAAAAGCTTGTACTTCATTTATCAGATGATGCCTGAGGAATGCTGAACTTTTAACGCCTCTCTCTATCGTCATCTCCCCCGCTCGTCAGCGGGAATCCATCCGGAAAGTGCCAAGATGGATGCCCGATTTCAAATGTCGGGCATGACGTTGGATGGCATAATGCCCGATAACACATATCGGAAATGATGCGATGGGGATGGATTCCCGATACCATGTCATCCTGAGTGAAACGAAGGATCTGGCTAAGCCGTGGGACTATTCAACCTGGGCACAGATCCTTCGCCGTTGGCTCAGGATGACCACCTGGTGCGGGCTTGAACGAATCCTCTCACATGTTCATCCAATGTCTGAATGGGGAAATCTCAGTAGTTACGAATACAGGGATCGCGCCCTTTCTAGGGAAACGCACCCTCCCGGAGTATAATGGAGGCGGTTAAATATTTCGGACGTAGACCATGTTGGGGGTTCTTCGATCCTAGCAAGCGTGTCGATGCAGGGTAAGGGAATGTTCAACATTCTCTTATGAGGCTGTCATTTCCAAACCCCAACCTATGCAGGGAGGAAGGATATGCTCGACAAGGAAGAATTATTGGCCAAGGCGAAGGAACCGGCGAAACGCGCCATCCCGCTCCATTCTTTTTATAAAGGGAAAGTTCAGCTCCTTCCAAAATGCAGCATTCGAAATTTGAGCGACTTTTCCATTTGGTATACACCGGGAGTCGCCGAGCCCTGCAAGGCCATATCCGCGAATCCGGCACTCGCCTACGACTACACGAACAAAGCCAATTGCATTGCCATTGTCTCGGACGGCACCCGTGTGTTGGGGCTTGGAGATATCGGCCCCGAAGCCGGCCTTCCCGTCATGGAAGGCAAGGCGCTGCTCTTCAAATACTTGGGAGGGGTGGATGCCGTTCCACTCTGCTTAGGCACGAAAGATCCGGAAGAACTGATTCGGACAGTCAAGCTCCTGGAACCCTCGTTTGGCGGCATTAATTTAGAAGACATCGCCCAGCCTAAATGTTTTCGCATCCTGGACAGTCTCCGGAGAAATATGGCCATACCCGTCTGGCATGATGACCAACAAGGATCGGCCACCGTCATCCTTGCCGGATTACTGAATGCCCTGAAGCTGGTCGGGAAAGGCCTCAACAGAATCAGCATCGCCATGATCGGAATGGGTGCGGCCAATGTCGCCACCTATCGATTGATCAAGGCAGCCGGAATCAATCCTGCCAGGATCGTCGCCTGCGATCGTCAGGGTATTCTGCATAAGGGGCGCACGGACATTGAAGCAGCCCGGACGGACTATGCCGACAAATGGAAGGTGTGCCTGGAAACCAATGCTGGGGATGTGAGAGGGGGAATCCCCGAGGCGCTCAACGGGCGTGATGTCTGCATTGCCTTCTCAGGAGGGAACATCCTTAAGACCCCATGGCTATCGGCGATGGCGAAAAATTCAATCGTGTTTGCTTGTGCCAATCCCATCCCGGAAATCTGGCCATGGGAGGCCAAGGAAGCCGGGGCAAAGATCATGGCAACCGGACGAAGCGACTTCCCCAACCAAGTTAACAATTCACTCGTGTTCCCTGGCGTATTCCGCGGCGCACTCGATATCCGGGCTCGAACGATTACCGACGACATGGCCATTGCCGCCGCACACGAACTGGCGGATTATGCCCGGGAACGCGGGATCCACGAGGACTCGATTCTGCCCACGATGGACGAATGGGACGTGTATCCACGGGTGGCCGTCGCCACAGCTTTACAAGCCCAGGAAGAGGGGATCGCGACACTCAAGAAATCTCGGGAACAACTGCACGAGGAGGCCACGCACATGATTACACAAGCCCGCGACGCCACGCAGTTGCTCATGAAGGAACAGATCATTCCTCCCCCGCCCATAGACATGTAAGTCACACGCGTCTGGAGTCTCGATGAATACGGTAGAATACAACAGAGGACACTCAACGATGCCGCCACAAAAACATTCATACATCTTGCTGTTAAGGATGGTCGTGCTGTTGTCTGCCTTCATCATATTCTTCGGCGATGGCCAGGCCCGCGCGCAGAAACCCATCGTATTTGTGGCGCCCATTGAGGGGGTCATCGATCTGGGACTCGCGCCATTTGTGCAACGGGTGTTAGACGAGGCCACGAAAGCCAAAGCCGATGCTGTGATATTAGAGATTAATACCTTTGGCGGTCGCGTCGACGCCGCCGTGCTGATTCGCGATGCGCTTCTGGATTCCAAGATTCTCACCGTCGCGTTCATCAACAAGCGAGCCATCTCCGCCGGCGCGCTGATTAGCCTGGCCTCGGAAAAAATCGCGATGGCAGACGGCGGGACGATCGGTGCCGCCACGCCGGTGCAAATTGGTCTTCCCGGCTCCCCGGCCCAACCGGTCGAAGAAAAGACGGTGTCCTATATGCGTAAAGAATTCCGGGCGACCGCTGAGCAACGGAATCGCCCACCGCTCATCGCCGAAGCAATGGTGGATGCAGATGTGGAAATTCCAGACCTCATTGAAAAAAGTAAATTGCTGACGCTCACCACCAAAGAAGCATTACAGGTCAAGATGGCCGACTTTCAAGCCAATTCGCTGGAGGCTGTGCTACAGTCGCTGAACCTCGCGGATGCCGAGATTCATTACGCATCGGAAACGTGGGCGGAGTCCCTGGTGCGGTTCCTCACCCATCCCGTGATCAGCTCCTTGTTGATGACGGTCGGGATTCTTGGAATTATGCTGGAAATGCGGATACCCGGCTTCGGGGTACCGGGCGCCATCGGGCTCATCAGCCTTGCGCTGTTTTTTTGGGGGCATGGGCTTGTCCGGTTAGCAGGATTGGAAGAACTCCTGTTAGTCGGAGTTGGTCTGATATTGGTCGGACTGGAAATTTTCTTTATCCCCGGCTTCGGCATTGCCGGAATCTTAGGAATCATCGCACTCATGGGAGGACTTGGAATGAGCCTCATCGGGACCGGGGCCACATGGGATTCCATGCTTTCCGCGCTTGGGCAGGTGTCCCTCTCAATCCTGGTGGCCATCATCGCCACCCTCATCTTCTTCCGCTATTTCCCACGACTCCCGTTTGGAAAACGCCTGATCCTGGAAACCAACCTTCAGGCTCAAGAGGGGTATGAATCGAGTCCGGCAGAAGATCATCGCTGGCTGGGCAAGCAGGGGACGGCTGTTTCAGATCTTCACCCTTCCGGCATTGCCCGCTTTGATGGAGAACGAGTGGATGTGGTATCCGACGGAACATTTATTGATGCCGGACAACCTCTGGAAGTCGTACGAATCGATGGCAATCGGGTGGTTGTTCGACTGGCGTCACCCCCATCAGAAAAGGACCACGCATAATGGAAATTGAAACTCAGGCATTCGGTTCTCTTGGACTCCTCGTCATGGTCCTGGTGCTCTTGTTTGGCCTGCTCTATGTCATTCCCATCCCTCTGTGGATCGCCGCATGGGCTTCAAACGCCTACGTTGGACTCTTTACACTCATTGGCATGCGGTTGCGGCGGGTTCCTCCGGGGACCGTGATCAACGCCAGAATCAGCGCGGTGAAGGCCGGGCTCGAAATTCCCGTGAACGATTTGGAAGCCCACTTTCTGGCAGGGGGGAATGTGGTCAAGGTCGTCAATGCCATGATCTCGGCTGACAAAGCCAATATCCCCATGACGTTCAAACGCGCCGCCGCCATTGATCTGGCCGGCAGGGACGTCCTGGAGGCCGTCAAAATGTCGGTCATTCCTAAAGTCATCGAGACCCCCCGTATCACAGCCGTCGCCAAAGATGGCATTCAGCTGATTGCCGTCTCTCGGGTCACCGTTCGCGCCAATATTGACCGCTTAGTCGGCGGAGCAGGCGAAGAAACCGTCATTGCCCGCGTGGGAGAAGGCATGGTCAGCACGATCGGCTCTTCCGCCTCGCACAAGGATGTTCTGGAGAATCCGGATTACATTTCAAAAAATATCTTAGGGAAGGGACTCGATGCCGGCACAGCATTCGAAATCCTGTCTATCGATATTGCGGATGTGGACGTGGGTGAAAATATTGGCGCCAAACTGCAAATCGACCAGGCCAATGCGGACAAGCAAATCGCCCAAGCCAAAGCGGAAGAACGGCGGGCCATGGCGGTCGCGTTGGAACAGGAAATGCGAGCCCGTGTGGTCGAAGCGGAGGCAGAGGTCCCGAGGGCCATGGCCGAAGCGTTTCGTCAGGGGAATTTAGGAATCATGGATTATTATCGGATGAAAAATGTGCAGGCCGATACGGCCATGCGAGACGCGATTGCCGGCACGGAGGAAGAATCTTCGGGACCAACGAAAAAGTGAGGGGATAATGAGCATGGAATCATTGGTGTTTTTCGCTGTCCTGCTTTTTTTGTCTGGGCTCGCCCTGGCCATTCGATGGCTGAATGAGCGAATACGGCGAGACATCGCATTCAGAGATCTTAAAGATCTGTTTCTTCCAGCCGATGATTCCCGGAAACAACGTGACCGTGAGGCACCTGCAACAACAAGAACTTCCCCGTCCAAACCAAAACAACCCATACAGGAATTCAGACCAACGATCTCTCCAAAACGCCGGACCGGCAGTCGGCTTCGTTTGCGCAATAGGGCAGATCTTCGCCAGGGAATGATCATCATGACCGTTCTTGGCCCCTGCCGGGCGCTAAAACACCCCGATGATTAGACCATGGGAATGCTAAACAAGCCTGCCCTGAGTCAAGCCGAAGGGGCCACCATCGGCGTTCCCTACTATAGCCGGCCATGAGGAACAGTATTCCCTTTGAATGCACCCGCCTTTCAACACCGATTTTCCTCTCCATGCAGAAAACAACATGATCTATTCGAAATGGTCTGATTGAGGCATAACAATCAATGTCCCATAAAGGTGTGACCACATTAAGCTACCCCGTCCGTGGCCCTGTCATTCTGAAATATTTAGGCCAGCTCGGGCTGATGCTGGCCTTGCTGACCTTAGTGCCATTCGGGGTGTCACTGTTTTTCGGTGAGACGACGATCGGCGGGCGATATCTGGTCATGATCCTGGCATTGCTTATCCTCGGGATCCCTCTCTCCCGCTTCCCGGTTCCCCCTTCTCTCCAAACGAATGAAGCCCTGACGATCACGGCGATGGCCTTTCTGCTCTCACCCTTGGTGATGACCTATCCGCTGTTGGGGGCAGGACTGTCCTTCGAAGATGCGTTGTTCGAAGCCATCTCCGGCGTGACCACAACCGGTCTATCCGTTCTTCCCTCGGTGGAAGATCGCGCCCCATCATTGATATTTGCCAGGGCGTGGATGCAATGGTACGGGGGATTGGGCATCGCCATTCTTTCGGTCGCCTTGCTGATGGGACAAGGCATCGCCCCCAAACGATTAGTGGACCCGGTTCCTGGAGATAATCTCGTGACCACCACGCGGACCCACGCCCGCCGGGTCCTGACAGCTTATATATGTTTGACCATCATTGGGATTGTGTTCCTCTTAGGGCTCCAAGTCGAATCATTTTATGCGATAACCTTGACGCTGACGGCAATCTCCACGGGAGGCTTTTCGCCGTTCAATGACAGTCTGGCCGGACTCGATTCCATACCTGCCACATCCTGTCTCCTTATGCTGTGCGTGTGCGGTTCGATCTCCCTGCCTCTCTACGCGTATACGTACCACCATGGTTTCCGCCGACTAATCTCCGACGTTGAATTACCAGCCCTTCTGGTGCTCTGTACTCTAGCCGCCATAGTCGTCGGACTGTCATTGGGACAACACACCAATCTGGGCTGGACCGGGGCTCTGGCCCATGGTGCCGCCTTGGGAGTGTCCGCTCAAACCGGGACCGGCTTCAGTACCGTATCGCTGGCAGAGATCGACCATACCTCCAAGTCTCTGCTCATGGCATCAATGTTCATCGGGGGAAGCTTAGGCTCAACCAGCGGCGGGATCAAAATTTTCCGTTTCCTGATCGTTCTGGCGCTGATTCGCTTGACCCTTCAACGGGCCTGCGCTCCACCTCACACAGTGGTCGAACCCTGGCTGGGAAATCGGCGGCTGGAATATGAAGACCTCACCCGAGCCTTGCTGCTCACGCTCCTGTTTATCGCGGTAATTTTTGTTTCTTGGATCCTTTTTCTCGCAGGGGGATACGATCCCCTGGATGCCCTCTTTGAAGTCACGTCGGCAACCGGAACCGTGGGGTTATCTACCGGCATTACCGGCACGGAACTTCCTGGATGGCTGAAAGGTGTCCTCTGTTTTGATATGCTGGCGGGACGACTAGAAGTTATCGCGCTTCTAATGGTGTTATACCCGGCCACCTGGCGAGAAAGGAGAACGCGAACTCAATGAGAGCGGTATTTATTGGAGCCAGCTCTTTGACCGTAATGACGGCGGAAATTCTTTTAAAACGAGGGCACGAAGTCATCATCGTCGAACGCAACAAAGAACGGATCGATGAATTGAGCAAGGATCTCGATTGCGGGTTCGTCCATGGAGACGGAACCACGCCGGCCATTCAACGAGAGACAGACCCCGGGCATTCAGATTTTCTGTTTTGTTTAGCCGGCAATGATCAAGTCAACATCATTGCCAGCTTGGTCGGCCGGTCCTTGGGTTTCCCCCGTGTGGTCACAAAGATCATTAATCCGGAATTTGAGCACATCTGTGTGGAACTAGGCCTTGAGGAAACGATCATTCCGGCCGGCACGATTGGTCGGTATTTAGCAGACAAATTCGCCGGCCGGGATTTACTCGAACTGTCAGGGATGATTAAAGATGAGGCCCGCGTCTTTTCCTTTGTCGCCCGTCCGGAAGACGAAGGCCCGCTAGAAAAGATTGCGATCCAAGGGCAACTGCACCCCATTTGTCTCTATCGAAACAATGCCTTCATCCTGCCCGATAAGGACACGGAGGTGAAGACAGAGGATGAAGTGGTGGTCATCACGTATCAAGAATTTTTAGCTCAACTCAAAGATCGTTGGGCGGTGAAGAAGGAATCGCACCAATCTTCCCTTTCCGGTGGCCAGGACAATCCGGATGAAACACCCACGTAATCTCTAGAACCGTCCCGACGGGGATGATCCTCCTCATGGAACCGGCCGCGCTGGAATACCATAGTGACCAGCTGGTCCTCCCGGCCCGGCAGCATTGATCGTGTTGGGCTCAGCAGATGACGGGACGGTGGGAAACACGATGAACCATGAAGCACATGGGCAGAATCTATATTGGGACGTCCGGCTGGCATTATCCACATTGGGTCGGACCATGGTATCCATCAGGCATGGCGAGTGAAGAGTTCCTCCCCTACTATGCCCGCCGCTTGAGCACGCTCGAAATCAACAACACATTTTATCATCTTCCGACCCCTCACACACTGAAAGAGTGGGAGAAGCAAACACCCAAAAATTTCCTGTTCGCGTGCAAGGGCAGCCGGTTCATCACGCACATGAAAAAGCTCAAAGATCCAGAACCAAGCATTACACGATTTCTTGAGACCGTCACCGTGCTGAAACACAAACTGGGACCCATCCTGTTTCAGTTGCCGCCGCGGTGGAAAATAAACCTTCCCCGGTTGGAAAATTTTTTAAAAACCATCCCTCAACCATTCCGCTATGCATTCGAATTCCGTGACGCAAGCTGGTTCACGCAACCCGTTTATGACATGCTCACCAAATATCATGCGGCCTTGTGCCTGTATCATCTGGCTGGTCGATGGTCACCAGAAATCGTCACAACGAATTTCGTCTATATCAGACTTCATGGCCCTGGCAAGGCCTATCAGGGAAGGTATCATGGCCACACCCTTCGTGTGTGGGCCAACAAATGTCGAGCGTGGGCACAAGCAGGCAAGGACGTCTACTGCTATTTCGACAATGACGAAAAGGGGTATGCCCCGATCAATGCGCTCGCCCTGCAAAGGAAGGTACAAGACTTACAGGAGTCAGCCTGTTAAGAGAAAAGAAGAGGTCAAAGAGAAACACCCCTGCGAAAGCCAGCGAAAAACCAACCGTACAACAACAAGGAGGAATTCATGGCCGAGGAACCTTTTGTCAACTTCGAAGGAACCTGGAAAAACCAACATCAATCCATATTGGAATTGTCGGTAGTGGATGGACTGGTCAGAGGACGCTTTCAATCAGGAGTCGGAGAAGATGGCCAACCACTCTGGGCAGAGATCAATGGACGCATTCTGGGGGATGTCATCACCTTTCATGCGGTGTATCCACTCTATCGGACCATTGTCACGTGGATTGGACAACACATTGCGGAAAACGGAATTGGAGGAATTCATACCCAATGGTTGCATGCCACAGACGTCAAGGAGCGAGAGGAACACGAATGGATGTGGTACTCCAATCGCATTGGTTTCGATATTTTCACGAGGGTCTAAAACATTGGTGAAGTGCCCCATTCAAGACTGAACCCCTCAGACAGGGTCTGAAACAAGGATGTACCAATGGGCCTCAAGGTGGTCATCCTGAGCCAGCGGCGAAGGATCTGTGCACAGATGGAACACTCAGGACGCAGCAACATCCTTCTGCCCGTGCACGGATGTCATGCCTTTTTTTGACAAAAGAGCCCGTGCAACCTGTCGCTTGAAACGATGCTCTCTGTCTTACCATGAAGTCATGGGTCGCCTGTCTCCTTACTTGACGTAGATCACTCCAGGCAGGTCCTTTAGGTCTGCATCTCCCGTGACGACTTGCGCGTCCTGATCCTTGGCGGTCGCATACACGATGGCATCGGCCATGGCTAAACCGTGCCGCAGACTCAAATCCGCAGCCAGATACGCGATAGATTCTGTGAGCTGAACGACATGGCTCGCACTGAGTTGTCCTGAAAACAATAACGCCGTCTCTTCTCCCCTCTCCCGTTTGATTTTCTTGTACACTTCATAGAGGACGATGGTCGGCGTAATGAGGTCATACCGAGGGGCCAAATAAGCCGCATAGCGTTCGGCGAGTGATCCGCCTGTGAAGAATTCGATCCATCCGCTGGAATCCATCAAGATCTTCACAGTCGGTCTTTCTTCTCCCGAATGTCTGTTTTGGACATCCCCTTGAGCGCTCCCTTCAGATTTTTGAGTGGCACTTCCGGCACCAGGGTGATGACGCCACCCTTTTCTACTACCTGTAAACGCTGCTGAGGACAGAGGTGAAGCTTCTCTCGCACTTCCTTGGGGATCACAATTTGAAATTTCGGTGAAATCGTCGTTGTGGCCATGCCAAAGCCTCCTTACGAATTATTGATCGATCATGCTATCGTCATACAATTTGCCAGTCAAGCGGGGTCCGATTTGATCGGGAAGCCATCTATCCTCGCTATGCGCGGTGCATGCTGCGCGCTGAACACCTGGAGAAAAACCTTGGAGGCATTGTCATCCTGAGCCAGCGGCGAAGCTCAGGCCAAGGCCAGGGGCGAAGGATCTGGTCCCCACGCGAAACCACGGGTCAGCCAAAACCCCGCCCCCTTATTGTCATCCTGATCCATTCGACTTCGCTCAGGACAAGGGCTCCGGCGAAGGATCTGAGCCCAGCCGCAACCGCGCACAAGCACGACTCCCGACCGCATACGCAAAATCCGGGAGCACATGAAGGAAACTGTAATGACATCAGGGGACAAATCGCCATCCGCCGTCGTGATTTCGTTACTGAGCCCACCTCTGCTATTTTAGGTTGAATCCGGAAAGTCCCATGCCTGAGAACTGGACACCGACAGGCTGAACAGGAGAGGAAGGGTATCCCCTTTGAGATGGCTCCCCTGGCGGGATATTTCTTTAACAACTGAAAAGAAGGAGCACACATGACGAACGAGGAAAAAGAGAAAATCATCCGTCCGTGGATTGATCCGGAAGAACGCGTCACGGTGCATTTCCTTGACGCGCCGGACCTGAACGCCGAAGTCACAGGCTGCACCGAGCGATTGGTAGACCTCTCCATTGAGACGCACGTGACTCATATGAAACAACACCTTTCCTTCCCGCTCAGCCAGGTTGAGGTGTCCGAGGACTTCTCGCACTATACGCGAGATCCCGAGCGACCCCTTCAACCAAGCCGATTGATGCTGGTCATCAATGAGAAGCGACCACCCATCATTTACTAGCGAACAAGAGGTCCATGGCCATGCCGGACGGACACCCTGACGACGATGAGATGGACTTCGCAAAAGACCCAATAAGGAAAGAGGGGGAAGGATCTTATGACGATACGGTTTTCTCAGAAAAGGATTCTGATGGCCTTGCTACTCCTGGCCACCATGGTCCATGGAGCCACAGCGGGGGAATTCAGGGTGAAGGATTATCGCCTCGCGTCGTGCCCGGACAGTCCAAATTGCGTATGCACCCTTGGTGATTCCGAAGAACATGCAATTGCACCCTATCGCTATCGGAAGACCGTGGATGAAGCCAAATCGTTGTTAAAACAGGTCTTCAGTGAACGGAATCGCACCAAGTTAGTGCAAGAAGAGGCGGCCTACCTTCATTACGAAGTCAGGAGTCTTCTGTTTCGCTTTATTGATGATGTCGAAATCCTCTTTGATGACGCCTCGAAGACCATTCACTTCCGGTCGGCATCACGGGTGGGCTACTCCGACTTTGGGGTCAACCGGAGGCGAATGGAGGAAGTTCGAAGTCTGCTGGAGGACAAACTCTAGTCACGTGTATACGTAGCGCATGCACCATCACCCACCTTCTAGGCATGGGGCGAACACGCACTGCCAGGATTCCGCTTCCACTCGGTGGTCATTCCGAACCCTCCCCCCTCCTTGTCATCCTGAGCTCCGGCGAAGGATCTGTGCCCCAAGCGAACCCACGTAGAGTCAGTAAATCCCCTCCTAGTTGTCATGCTCGCCACATGCTGGAGACCGTCTTTTCTTCGAGGGACATGGTTTCACGTTGAGTGCGCTGATCATCTCTCTAAAGTCAATACTCATGCCTGACCCCGAATCTGACCCCGAATCCAGGGTGACCACTTGGCCCCGCCGATGACCTGCGGGGATGAAAAAGAGGCGAAGATGGATGCCCAATTTCTCATGTGGGGCATGACGAGGGCACCGAAAATAATTCTGGGACAGGACTTTGCCGTGCCATCGTGCATTCACCACTGCTCTAGTTGTCCCTTCTATTATTGTGGCTCCCTGGACCTGTGCTCCCCAACCCGGTTCCTTTACAATCAATGGACTCTGCCCAGGAGTGATTGCCGTATTTGACCCTCTATCGCTTCTTTCGCTACTTTCCTGTTGTGAGTAAAAGTTATTTTACATTTTCTATTGGCTGAAACAGGAGACATGAGATGAACGATCAAGAAACACAACAGGCCGTTGGGATTCTTAACCGGATTATGGAGCATGAGTTGGCGGGAGTCGTCCGGTATACGCATTACGCTCTCATGATTTATGGGTTTAACCGCATTCCTATCGTGTCCTGGCTGAAGGGTAATGCTGACGAAAGCCTGGCCCATGCCCATAAAGCCGGGGAGCTGGTCACCTTACTCGGTGGCCACCCGTCGCTGAAAATCGGGACACTGTTGGAAACGGAGAAGCATGATGTGGGAGATATCCTGCGGGAAAGCCTGGAGCACGAGAAGGCGGCCGTCGCCTCCTATTACGAACTCCTGAAAGTCTCCGAAGGAAAGTCCATCCTGTTGGAAGAATATGCACGAGAGATGATCGTCGGCGAAGAGCTGCACTTGGACGAGGTGAACAAGATGTTACGCAAGGCCGGTGATGTCCAACCCTTTCGCTCCTAACCCGGTGTTGTTGCATCATTCCCGTTCACTCATTGCCTGTGGCATGTTCTCATTTTGGTTGCCATGCGTACGTGCCTGATTTCCGGGGTATTGTTAGAAATCATGCAAGAAGGTCCTTGAAGAAGCGGTGCGCCTTGGTGGCGTGCCGCTGTTCTCAGCGGATAGGGCGACGCCGCTCTTTTCTCGATCGCCAGGCTGCCCATGCAAAATAGAACAGCACCATCACGCCCACAACCTCCAGTATGTGGACCAGGTGCTATCCTTCTGTCGCTTCCACTTCCAGAAGAATCAAGAGTATGGTGGCGATCAAAAACCCCACACTGTGTCGCTCGGGCATACTCACCAGTTCTTTCATGAATAACGCGGCCATTCGGGCTGCTCCGATTGCTGATTCGAAGGGTTCATGCTTGTGCCCAGCTGTTAGCGGATCACCACGCATTTGATCGGGAATTCGACGCTGGGAAAGGGTTGCTTATTTTTTTTGGTGTTCTGCTGCTTAACCAGGTTATGGAATGCTGCGCGGAGGCTACCTCCCCCGCATACCCTCTTCGAACCTGCGCCCTGCTTACAAAGAAGGGGAATGATTTTGATGGATGCCTACTAATTATTCGTGGGTGTACTGGATTGAAAGATGGATGCCCGATAACAACTGTCGGGCATGACGGAGCCGAGGAAAACGTTGGTGTGATCCTTCGCGGGGTGGGCTGGGCTCAGATCCTTCGCCGGAGCCCTTGTCCTGAGCAAAGTCGAATGGATCAGGATGACAATGAGGAGAGGGGAGGAATGACGGAGAGGAAAATGGATGCCCGATGACTACCGGGTGGTGGACGAAGAGGAAGATGGATGCCCGAAGTGAAAATGTTGGTATTGGCAAATTACGAAACGATGGCGCGGCCGATGGTGTTGAGAATTACGTTGTGAATTTTTCTTCGTCAGGTTGCTTGGATGTGGACATGTGCTGAATAGCCTAATCGCTTCAGCAATTGTTCGCAGTCTTCCCAAGTTAGGCCAAAGGCGCGTACATCAGCAACCCCCAGCCTTGCCACGGCGTCTCGAATTTCTCCGAAATGTTGGCGTTCAAATTCGCCCTCCATGAGGGCTGTTTCTGCCCACATGACGAGAGTGGGAAGTGCTAGCTCATGTTGTAAGTAGGCCGCGAGCTTATCGACGACTGTTTGGCGGGTAATGACTTCCATCATTCTTCAACCTTTTGATGGCCCTGATCAATTGGATATTTGTGGTGGACTTCGACGAGTTTTTCCATTTCATTAAATATTTCTTGATAAAATCGCATTGTGACCTCGTTTGCGTCAACCTCCTTTACATAGCGGGCTTTCCAGCCTAGGCGACCCCGGACGTCAAGCCAATATTTTCTACCTCCAGTTTCAAGAATTTCCCAATTTGGGAATTTTCGCTCATTTTGTTCACGGATACTCACATCGTTCTCATAATGCGGAGGGAACTTTCCCTTTGTTTGAAAAATCTTTATAGCATGGTTGTGATCATTTCCACATCAATTCTGTCATGCAGTATGACGAAAAGCTGAGATAGATTCCTGGCCCCTGCCAAACTTCTTGCAGGGGCAGGCTCCGACCACAGGCATGCCGGAGCGGAGTAGATGGATGCCCGATTGAACATGTCGGGCATGACGAACGCGGATGGATGCCCGATTGGGAATGTCTGGCATGACGGAGAACACGGTTCTTTTATGCCTCTACTCCCCTGCCGGGCATTGGATCAGGATAAAAACCCCCAGATGGTCTTTAGTTGAGCAGGAGGCGGGTGATACGCTCTGATTTTTCGAAACCCTTCACAATCATCTTTCTCCTGTTCAGGCCACATCTCAAAATGCTCCTTGGTTGGAGGAGTCATCGCTCGCACATAATCCCACACATCCCCATCACTGAAGACCACAATCTTCCACCCACCGCTCGTCTGATATTCAACCTTGCCCTCTAGAATATCTCCGGCGACTAATTCCACGCTGGCCTCCCCACGTTCAATTCGCTGGAGTTCACTGAAGGCTGCTTCGCAAAAGTCTTCTCTGGTCATTGCGCGTCCTTTATCTATAGGATAACCATGCCAACAGTCTTCATGAACCCTCAAGAAACGTCTCAAATGGATAGACCGGCCACTTCACCATTCCGGAACGAAATAGTACAAATTCTTACGAGGCAAGTCGATAGCCGCATTCCCACAAGCACCATCCAGCTCAGACAATCATGTGCCGGGACGGTGGAGCCACACATGACCAACAGGAGGCCAGGATTACACGGGACAGGCCTAAGACGATCACGTCGTGATGATCCGTTCAACTTCAGGCACGAATAAGCGTGTGACCTTTTAAATTTTCACCCCATTGTCGTTCACAACCGTATGTGCCCCTCCAAGACTCTTACCAAATCCTCCCTGTTCGCCATTTCGTATCTTCTGCTGACGGTCCTTTTCTTTCAACTAGGGGACGGGCTGCAAGGGATCCTGGTGCCCATTCGGGCTCAGCTGGAAGGCTTTTCGACCCTTTCAATCGGCTTACTGGGAACCGCATTCTATTTGGGCTTCGTCATCGGTTGTCTATCGGTCCCCGCCCTCATCCAACGAGTCGGGCATATCCGGGTATTCTCAGGATTTGCCGCACTGGCCGCCGCTGCGTTTCTTCTCCATGACTTTGTGATTACCGTTCCGGTCTGGTTCGGGTTGCGGGTGGCGATTGGATTTTGTTTTTCAGGGCTCTACGTGGCTATTGAAAGCTGGTTGAACGACCAGGCCACAACCGGCACCCGCGGACATATCCTCGGCACCTATATGCTGGTGAGCTGGGTTGCGGTGATTGGCGGTAAATTGCTCTTCGCCGGGATGAACCCCGCCGGGTTATATCCCTTCGCATTGGTCAGCATTGGCATCTGTCTCGCTATCGTCCCGGTCGCATTTGGCACCGGGCCGGCACCAGCACCGGCCTCGGAAAAGCCTCTTCGCCTTCGTGAACTCTACCGGATCTCTCCTGTCGGTTTGGTCGGCTGTTTGAGTATCGGCGCCACGAATGGCGCGTTTTGGACGCTGGGGCCAATCTATGCGCAATCCCATAGCCTTGCCCCGTTCCAAATTGGCCTATTCATGAGCGCGGCAGTTTTCGGCGGAGCACTCACTCAATGGCCGTTGGGTCGCTGGTCGGATTGGGTGGATCGTCGCCGGATCATTGCTGGCACATGTCTCACGGCTGCACTGGCAGCAGGGGTCTTAGCGCTTGAAGACAAGAGCAATGAACTACTCATTCTGACGCTGGCTCTTGTGTTCGGGGCGGGGGCACTTCCTCTCTACGCGCTCTGTCTTGCCCATGCCAACGACTTTGCGCCCCCCGAAAGCTTCACTCAAGTCAGCCGTGATTTGCTGATGGTATTTGGATTTGGTGCCATTGTCGGTCCCTATCTTGGGGCATGGTTCATGACCTTAGCAGGGCCTATTGGCCTTTTTCTCTTTACAGGGAGTATTCATTTGGCGTTGACCGGTTATACCGTGGCACGCATTTGGAAACGCTCGCCGGTCCCTGAGACAGAGAAAACGGCTTTTGTCAGTGTCCCCAGGACCACTCAAGCCATTTTGGCGCTTGATCCACGTTCGGAGGGCACAGGTCGTATGGTCTCCGATCAACAGGGAAAGGAAGAATAACATTGGGTCTCACGACCTTCGTCAACCCGATACCGTCTGACGGGTATACTTCAACACGAGCCATGTCATCAGAGGATACGGTCGACATCCATGCCAGTGCATAACACCGAAATTGCCGATATGTTCAGCCGTCTGGCTGAGCTTCTCGAAATTCAAGGGGCCAATCCTTTTCGTATTCGAGCTTATCGTAAGGCCGCTCAAACGATTGAAGGTCTGCCTCACAGCGTGACCTCGATGTTGGCCGAGGGCACAGATCTTTCCGAGCTCCCTGGTATCGGAAGAGATTTAGCGGCCAAAATTCAAGAAATGGTGGAGACGGGGCATCTCTCACTTCTGGACCAAGTGAGTTCTCAACTGCCCGGTCAACTTGCAGAACTGGCGAAGATTCCCACGCTTGGGCCCAAGCGGGTGAAAATGCTCTACGACACACTCGGCATCCAGGATCTGAAGGGGCTTGCGAAGGCGGCTCGCGCCGGAAAGATTCGGGAGCTTCACGGCTTTGGACCAAAAATCGAAGAAAAAATTCTCGCCGAGACGGACCGCCGCTCAGGCAGGGAACAGCGGATCAAGATCAGTACGGCCGAAGAGTTTGCGGAGCCGATCCTCGACTACCTGCGAAATGCCAAGGGCGTGAAAGAGGCGATTGTGGCCGGCAGTTATCGCCGGAGAAAAGACACGATTGGTGATTTGGATATCCTGGTGACGTGCACACAGGCGAACATACTGATGGATCACTTTGTGGCCTATGACGAGGTGGCGACCGTTGTCTCCAAAGGCCACACCCGGGCAACCGTTATTCTCCGGTCGGGTCTCCAGGTCGATTTGCGTGTGGTTCCTGAAGAAAGCTATGGAGCGGCCCTTCAATATTTCACCGGCTCCAAAGCGCACAACATTGCGGTCCGGTCGCTGGCTGTCAAAAAAGGATTCAAGCTCAATGAATATGGGGTCTTTCGAGGGGAAACCCGCATTGCGGGACGGACGGAGGAAGAGGTCTATGCCCGGGTCGGTCTCCCCTACCTTGAGCCTGAGCTGCGAGAAAATTGGGGTGAGGTAGAAGCCGGCTTACGCCATGCTCTCCCCGACCTCGTCACGCTCAAGGATATCCGTGGCGATCTGCATTCCCATTCCAAATCCAGCGACGGCCATTTCTCGATTGCAGAGATGGCCCTGGCCGCCCAAGAGAAAGGGTACGAATATCTGGCCATCTGCGACCATTCTCAACGCGTCACGATTGCGCACGGGTTGGATGCCACACGCCTTGCTGCGCAGCTTGATGAAATCGACCGGCTCAATGACACATTCAAAGGCTTCACTCTCCTCAAGGGGGCCGAAGTGGATATCCTGGAGGACGGCTCACTTGATCTCTCTGATGACCTGTTATCACGTTTGGATCTCACGGTCTGCGCTATCCATTACCAATTCAATCTGACGAGGGCAAAACAGACGGAACGCATCATTCGGGCGATGGATCATCCCTCTTTCTCTCTCCTGGCGCATCCCACCGGCCGCATGCTCAATGAACGGGAACCCTATGAGATCGACATGGAGCAGATCATGGCTGCGGCCTTGGAGCGCGGGTGTTACCTGGAGGTCAACGCCCAACCGGTACGGCTCGATCTGAATGCTCTCCACTGCAAGATGGCGAAAGATATGGGGGTGAACGTGGCGATTTCCACCGATGCGCACCGGACCACCGATCTGGATTTCATGCGATTTGGCGTGGGACAGGCCCGTCGGGGTTGGCTAGAGCCAGCGGATATTCTGAATACCCGCCGTTTGAAAGCACTCAAGACGCTGCTTCGCCGGACATGATCATGCACAATCACCCATACTGTTGTTGAGGTCATCACGCATGTTTAGACGCACACTCACGCTTTTTCAACTGCTGGGATTTAAGGTGGGCATCGATTGGACCTGGCCCTTTCTTGCCCTGCTGATTGTCTGGTCGTTGGCTAAGGGGTTCTTCCCGAATGATTACCCGGATTGGTCTGAAGCCACGTATTGGGTGATGGGAATCTCCGGGGCGATCGGGCTCTTCGCATCCCTCATCCTGCACGAGTTGTCTCACTCCCTGGTCGCAAGACGATACGACATTCCGATTACACAGATTACGCTGTTTATTTTTGGCGGAGTGGCTCACATGGACAAAGAGCCGCCGAACGCCAAAGCCGAGTTCCGCATGGCCATTGCCGGGCCATTGGCCAGTCTCTTTCTGGCAGGGGGGTTCTATGGAGCGCAGGGACTAGGAAGCCTGCTGGGTCTTCCCCTCCCGATGTTGGCGGTTCTCGGCTACTTGGGCTTTATCAACTTGGTCCTGGCGGTGTTCAACCTGTTCCCGGCCTTCCCCCTTGACGGAGGGCGCATGTTCCGCGCGGCGTTATGGCATTGGAAAGGCAATCTTCGATGGGCGACACAACTGGCTTCTCGTTTCGGGTCAGGCTTTGGATTCCTCCTCATGATCTTGGGAGTCCTCAATATCCTCCATGGTCGGCCGCTGAATGGAATATGGTTCTGCGTGCTGGGTCTCTTCCTCGATCGAGCCGCCAGTACGTCCTACGATCACCTGCTCGTCAGACAGACCTTCGAAGGAGAACCGATCCGACGCTTCATGACCACACATGTGGTGACGGTTGCTTCAGATCTCTCCATCAGGGAATTCGTGGAACAGTACGTCTACCGGCACCTCCACGATATCTTTCCTGTGGTCAACGATTCACAGCTCGTGGGCTGTATTCATGCCCGCCAGGTCAACAACGTGTCTCGTCAGGAGTGGGACCACCGCACGGTCAATGACCTGCTCATCCCGTTGAATAACCAAAACACCATTGCCCCCGATACCGACGTCATGCAAACCCTCGCGCTGATGAACCGGACCGGAAACAGCCGGCTCATCGTCATGGCCAACCATCGCCTCGTCGGCATTGTTGCGCTCAAAGATATCTTAAAATTTCTTTCGTTGAAGCTTGATCTCGAAGGGGACCGTTAATATAAAAGCCCCAAGAGACCATGATTATGTTCCCATCCTTAGGGCCAATGAAGAATGAGGTCAAAAGATGAAAAAGATCAGCATCACGGTTATCGGGTATGGAAAAGTCGGGAGGATATGCGGGGAACTTCTTCTCTCAAGTGATGACCTGACTCTGGCTGGAATTATTCGTCGCCAGGAAAGCCTGGCTCAGGCCTTACCGGATGTCTTTCATGGGATTCCGGTTGCTGCGCATTTGCACGAACTTCGAGAGGTCGAATGTGCACTGCTGTGTGTCCCGTCTGATGTGACCGGGGGATGGCGCACGAGATTCTTCAGATGGGCATTCCTATCGTGGAATGCGCCATGCTGCACGGTCAGGCGTTCCATGCTCACAAGGAAGCCATTCATCGAGCGGCCACCCGTCATAAAGTGCCCGCCATTGTCGGCGCCGGCTGGGATCCCGGAGCGGCTTCCTTGTTTCGCAGCCTGTTTGCGATGCTCATCCCCAACGGCCATACCCAAACAACTCATCGTTCCGGGAAACACCTGCATCACACCATCACCGTGGAAAGCGTCCCTGGCGTGAAGAATGCCCTCTGCACAGAACAGCGAACCCCGGAAGGAACACTCCAACGATATATCTATGTCGAGATTGAACAGGGGACCGATCAGGACCGTGTGATCGAAGCAATCCGGGCAGACCCCCTCTTTCTCCAGGAAGAAACCCTGGTCTTCCCGGTAGACACGGTCGCGGCACTTGAGGAACAAGGCCAGGGACTGGTACTTGAACGGCGTGGCCGGGTTGGACAGATTGGCCACCAACACCTGTTGATGGAAGCCCGTGGCGATATGGCCGCCTTAACCGCGGAAGTCATGGTTTCGGCTGCCCGGGCCCTCCCCACCCTCCAAGCCGGGGCGTATTCTCTGCACGAAATCCCTCTGGGTAATTTGTGGGGAGCCCAACACGATCACGCTGAGAGCGAGTGGATATGATCCACTCGATTCAACGCGCAAACACCTCCACCACCGTTCTCAAAGAGCAGAAACTTCGAGCCCCTGCCACGCACGCGGTATCCCCTCATCTTTAAGGGGAAAATGCCATTCTCCTGGATGTCTTGCTTCTCCTGGTCAAGCCACGTCAGGAGAAGGCGGCTTTTTCGACGGCTCCCGGAAGGCTGGGAACCGGATTGACCGTGGTGGCCTGGGGGCCCTTCTCCCCATCTTCCACATTAAACGAGACCTCCACCCCATCCTCAAGTTCCTCGAATTTCATTCCATGTACGGCATTTTTGTGAAAATAGACCTCTCCTCCTCCGTCCTGAACAAGAAAGCCGTACCCTTCCTTGGGAAACAATTTAGAAATCACTCCGCGTAACGGAATAGAGGGGACCCGAATTTCCTTGGAGGCCCGTTTGTCTCGAAACTTCTTCACTTCAATCTCCATGGCAAAGAAGGCCGCACGGATAGCCTCTTCAAAGGTCTTTTCCTCTTTTCTGGCCGTCAGAGTATGACGGCCAGGCATCGTGACGACCACCAGGGCTTCCGCCACATTTTGCGCTTTTTTATGATGGGCGTTTTTTGTGAGTGTCACCCGCCCGTGAATCAGATCATCATGGCCGGCCTGCAGATCGGCCATCCGGTTTTCAATCTCGGTTTTCCACCGTGGGGTCATCGTCACATTTCGACTGTCAATCTGAAGATCCATAGCTCTTCCTTCCCTCTCCTATGAGTAATGAAGACAACGTGAACCAACATCATTCCAAACTACGCCATAAGTATACTCATTGAAGGGCAAGAGGGAAACCGGTTGTATCCCTCAAATCCCTTAAACCTGCGGAATATTTCTCTCGCACATGGCCACTCGCTGAAGTGCGGTCATGGGCCCAACCGTTTTCAATAGATTGAGCTGCTGCTCATCCTTCACCAACAAGCCTCCGGCAAACCCCAAGGCATTCACCGAAATACCCTCAACACACTCAGTAGACCGCGGCACCAGAAACATCCATTGTCGTGTGACCAGTAAATTGTACGGACCAGGGCTCATGGTTTCCCTTCCCGCTTCACCGCCAGACAACCCGACAGTCCGCAACATATCCAGATATTGCTTCAGCAACTCTTGTGCCCATTTCAAGGGAGAAACGATCCATTCGGGATCCATCCGAACCAGCACATGCAAAAAACGAAGAGCGGGAACGAATCCCATTGCTCCCTCAAATCTGGCTGTATTCAAAAGAGGTTCAATGGGAATCTGAGACACTTCCGCCGTCAAGGGAAGAGGGACCATTTGCAAATGCTTGTGCCGTTGACTCGCCCCTGCGGCCTCCCCCGCGTTATAGAAGGCTAACCCTTCGAATTCCGCCAGACACACCAATAGCGCCTCGAAATCACTCACCGTGAGCAAGGATTCCTGCTCCTGAAACACACGCGTGACCATGAGCATGTGATGATCCAACACGTTAAATTTATTTAAGAGACACACATGCGTATCAGATATGTCCGCCACAAACAGGTCCTGATCGTAAGGAAGAAAGGGATTCTGAGTCATATTGGCAGCCAGGGAGGGTTGCTGTTGATCGGCGTTGGCCTGACCCTTCCTGGCCAGGTTGGCGACAATCCGAATGAGAAAATTGACGCCGCCTTGTTCCACCAACTCGAAACGCGTGGGAATCGTGTGAATCGCTCCGCACTGCATGGCATGGGCGGTTCTGGCTTGCACCTTTGCCCGCAAGGTGCCGGGTTCGAATCGCCGCTTGAGAACAGACATGATTTTACTCCAATCTCATGACGTGGCCATCTCAGGCTCGCATATCTCGCCCACGTGGACATGATCTTGATAGAGTAGGTGCATTTTTTTCATGGTGCTACCCTGCTTCATTTGCCTGGTGAGGACAAAGAAAAAACCGTCAGCCTGAGACCCCGGACCTTGCTTGTTTGTATACTCAACATTCGCGTCCGATCCCACATAGCCATAAAGCAGAGAGCAGACGGCCATATGCAGAATAGCAGGAAGCACGAACCGGGCCGGACCGCGAACTCACCTTGGTTTTGCTTGAACCACTCTGCGAGCTTTACTATAGACGTCCACACGGTCCCAGAACGGGATCGCTCCCCTAGGGAATTTTCTATCAGGAGGTTTCATGGCTACACCGAATCTTCACATGAAAGCCCGTGATCTCATGCAAACCCGCATGGTCGCGGTGACCCGTCAGTATAGTGCTCGCGACCTCTCGATTCTCATCCATTCCGGCACGTTTAGCGGAGTGCCGGTCATTGAACCGGGCAATCATCTGGTAGGAATGGTCACCGAGTTTGATGTATTGAAAGCCCTGGTCGAGGGAAAAGATTTACACAGCTTAAAGGCGGAAGACGTCATGACCCCGAACCCGGTGACGGTCGAAGAAACGGCCACAGCAGAGGAGGTCGTCAAACAGATGATGGAACATCAGATTATCCGGATTCCCGTTGTGCGTGATGGCAAGCTACTCGGCATGATTTCCCGCACAGACTTATTGAATCATCTGATTGATAACCACTTGATTAACGTCTACGGAGGCTAACAGACGTCATCAGGAACCAAGAGGTCAACCCTCGAAGGTTTGTCGTCATGAGTAGGAGACGTGAGGGGTCAGGGGTGAAGCGTAAGAGGCGGGAAGATTTTTCGGGTGGATCCCCGCTGACCACCGGCGGGGATGACAGAGAAGAGGGGGGGCATGTACCTCTGTAATCAGACATCCACCCAGCGAAGTCATTCCCGACATTTTTGTATCGGGAATCCATCAGCTCTTCATTTCTGAGGGACACCTGCCACCTTCCGGTGTGGCGCCTCTCACCAACCTGTTATCCTGAGCCAGCGGCGAAGGATCTGTGCCCAGGTTGACGATCCCACAGCTCAGCTAGATCCTTCGGTGGACCTTGCCCTGAGCTTTGCCGAATGGGTCAGGATGACATGCAGAAGGAAGCCATTCCCATCGCGGTCATGCCAGCCATCTGTAATCGGGCATCCATCTTAAGAAAGCATCAGGTGTGAAGCGTAATGGGGAGAAAAGGTTTTTTGGATGGATCCCCGCTACCTACTTGCGGGGATGACAGAGGAGAGGGGGCCATGCCCAACATTGGGATCCTCCAGCGCGGTCATTCCCAACCTTGTGTATCGGGAATCCATCTTAAGAAGGCTCAGAAGTAGTAGCTCACCTCAAGCATGTGGAAATCCACACCACGGCTACTCCCATAAATCGTGGCATCCGACATATGATGAAACCGCCAGCCCACAACCAGGTTCCAGGGAAGCTGAACGCCTACGCCACCATGTGCAATGAATTGAAACGGGCCTCCGATATCTTGTCGGCCAAACTCCCACTTGCTAATGAGCGCTCCTCCGATTCCACCATCAAAAATCAGTCGCCAACCGGGTATCCTTAACATCGGACCGGTTGTGAGCGTCGTGATAAAACCGGCATCCCCGGCTCCCCTCAAGGCACCCGCGGAGCCCCGGATCTGCCAACGCAACTCCCATCCGGACTCGGACTTCCTCTCCCATGGAAGGCCCATGATGGCAAAGACATCAAATTGTTCAAAATCTTCCTGTTCACCAGGTGGCAATCCTGCATCTTTGAAATTTATGCCTCCTCGCACTCCAAGAGCTAGCAATTCAACGTCTTTGGCCCATCCGATGTTTGCACACCCCAGTATCAACACACACACCAATAACGCTCGCATTGTATTACCACTCCTCAGGAAATATTACCAAGCTTTTCACACTGACACACCACCACACCTACATGCTCGCATGCCCCAGCATGATTTCTGGCATTTTTCATCGTCAATTGAGCTCAACGAGTATTACAGGTCTCGACACAATTATAAAACTTATTTAAACCGAAATATCCCTAAGAGCAAGATTCTCAATCTGTGGAACTGAGGCTTAGCGCTACACTTCTCATAGACCGAAATGAGGACTTTTGCGCCATTTCCTCATGTCTAAAAAATTTTCTTTCCTGATAAATCAAGGTGATCTCTCGATGGGGTTTTGGCACAGGTCTTGATCCTTTCAAATTGTAGAATATTTACCTAACGAGGACTTTTTCATGCTACTCATCGCCACCATCGACCCGATCCTGCGAAAAAATTTACAGGAGACTTTAACAGCAAAAGGCGACCCCTTCCTATTACTGGAGGAGGGAGAAGATATCGTTGAGGCGGTGTTTCGCCATAACCCTTCCATCGTGGTGGTGGATTTATATCTGACCCATCCGAGCGGTCTGGAAATTTTGCGCCAACTCCGCGAAAAAGGATTCTCAGGAAAGGTGGTGGTGTTGGGCGGTCAATCTACCCAAAACCTGACTCCGGAAGCCAGCCGACTGGGTGCGGTTCAAATTGTCGGACGTCCTTTCAATGCCAGCCAGATATTGGGGGCGGTGCGAGTGGCCAGCGGCGACTTAGATCAGGACGTCTAATAAGTTATTTCACTATCTTGAAGAGGTGTCATATGAAAAAATATCGCAACATCGGGCACCATGAGCGAGTGATTCGCATCGCGGTAGGGTTTCTCCTACTGGCTTTATCAGGATTTTCTCTATTGCCGGAGTGGGGGGATCTTGTCCTCATGATTGTCGGCCTTGTTGCCTTGTTGACGGGAATCATCGGATACTGTCCGGCGTGGAAAGTCTTGGGGATTAATACGTGCCCACTTAAAAAGACTGAGCATCCACCCTCACATATTCACCCATCGGTTCATGAACACGCGGAGACCACATCTCGCAGATCGTAAAGAAGCGGAGGTTAGTTTAGCGACCAGACTCCAACGGTTCCAGGAAATTCTTCGAACTCTGGTCCTTGCTCTCCCCAGGGGAGGAGTGGAAGTCGGGTTCATGATCAGTAAACAACTCAAACTCCCGCTCGATGCGTTTCTCGCCGGAAAATTGGCCTACCACGGTCACTCAGAATATGCCAGGGGGCGATTACCGAAACGGAATATACATGGTTGAATCCGGACGTGTTCAAACTGGAAAGGCTTCGAGAAGACGTTGGATTCCCAGATTTCCTTGGCCAGGAAATCAGTCGTCAATAATGCGAAATTGAACGGCAGGAAATCTTGTATCGAGAGGGGGGAGGAAGTTCCACCCATTAGACGGATGCACCGTTATTCTGGTTGATGACGGTATCGCGACCGATTCAACGTGTGTTAT
The DNA here is from genome assembly GCA_029864405.1 of Nitrospirota bacterium. Lineage (GTDB taxonomy): Bacteria > Nitrospirota > Nitrospiria > Nitrospirales > UBA8639 > Nitrospira_E. Next base: position 23,075 of record JAOTTP010000012.1, on the reverse strand, counting down.
CTCTATTTCATTGTCTCCGCGTGCGTGGAATAAACCGTCTGATTGACGGCATTCCATGAGGATCGGCTGAGACCATCAATCGGATGCGAACGCTGGTCGACCATTTTGAGGTTCTCCACATTCCTGATCCGTTTGTCGCGGTCGGTGCACATTATCAATATTTCCTTCAGATTGAAGACCAGCAGGCCTTACAGCTCTTGAGGACAGCGCAACAACAATTCTCGGACCACAGGACAGGTTCTTTTACCAGATAGCACAGAGCCTCATCGAAGTCATCTAATGATGTTCATGCCCTCCCACAGTCTGGTGGGGGCACCACGATAATCGAGGACACATGACGGCACCAACCGGACCATTGAAACCCAAAACTCTTTTGATTCCTGTGGATGGTTCGTCGCAGGCGGAAGAGGCCGTTCGAAGCGTCCAGGCTTTGTCTCTCCCTGAGCGTGTACTGTTGCTCCACACCATATCCATCCCGCAACTGGCCTATCCAGGGACAGGGATGAGTGTCGGTCACAATTTTTCCGAGGCCGCAGAAAACGCGTTGCGGCAAGAAGGCGCTCGAATCCTAGAAAAAGCCGCTTCCCTTTTGCCACCGGAGTGCGGGCAGGTCTCTCAACACCTTGAAATCGGGACCCCCGCCTCAACCATTCTGTCAATGGCACAGCAGCAATCGGTGGACCTCATCATCATGGGTTCGCGTGGACTCGGAGCCATTCAGGAACATGTGATCGGAAGCGTCTCACACCGGGTCGCCACACACGCACCTTGCCACGTATTCCTCATCAAGGCGCCCGTTGTCCCGCTCAAAAGTATTCTTCTTCCCATCGAACATCCTCTTGATGCCGGGTGGGCCATTGAGTTCTTGTCTCATCAGCCTTTTCGAGGCACTCCCCATCTCTCCGTGCTTCATGTCATCCCCTTTGTCCAGCCTGTTCTCCCGATTGGCGCACTCTTACCGGACACCTGGAAGAAGGAGCTTCAGGCGGGAGGCGCCCGTTTGACGAAAGACGTCACTGACCAACTCACAAGTCTGGGATACCCGGTGGAGAGTATCGTCGAACCGGGAACTCCTTCATCAGTCATTCAAGAGCAGGTCTCACGCCTTCATCCACAATTGGTCCTCATGGGCACACCCGGTCGTTCACCCCTTCAACGACTGGCACACGGGAGTGTGTCTCATGCGACCATTCACCACGTTCCCTGTTCAGTGCTGCTGATTCGTGAACCACCCTCACAGGCTCCGGCTTGATTACTCGAACGGCCTCTCTCTATGATTGTCATCCTTAACCTTTAGCGCGAGAAACCACACCATGGATTTGCCATCTCCTAAATTTGCAATTCTGGTCGGAGGCGGACCCGCCCCCGGCATCAATAGCGTCATTGAAGCCGCCACGATTCGCAGTCGTCTCTGTGGGGCGGACGTGCTTGGGATTGAAGACGGATTCCAATGGTTAATGAAAGGCGATCTTTCCCATACTCAACCCTTAACCCGCGAAACGGTCAGCCACTTACACTTCCGTGGTGGCTCATTATTGCGCACATCTCGAGCCAATCCGACCAAACATCCGCAAGATTTATCGACAACCTTGACCTCCCTGCAAAAATTGGATGTGACCGGCCTCATCACCATTGGCGGGGATGATACGGCCTTTTCCGCATTAAAGTTGTCGGAACTGGCCAGCGGGCGTTTCCAAGTGGTTCACGTGCCAAAAACCATTGATAACGATCTGTGCCTTCCCCATGGCATGCCGACCTTTGGGTATCAAACGGCCCGCCACATGGGAGTCCAACTGATCAAAAATCTCATGATTGACGCGCATACCACATCCCGATGGTATTTCGTGGTCACCATGGGACGTAAAGCCGGACACCTGGCCTTAGGCATTGGTAAAGCGGCGGGAGCCACCCTCACCCTCATTCCTGAGGAATTCAAGGGATCAACGCTCAAGCTTAGCCTCTTAACCAACATTCTGGTTGGATCCATTGTCAAACGTCTGGCCCAAGGCCGCTCAGATGGCGTGGCGGTGTTGGCTGAAGGACTGTCGGAATTTTTGGATCAGGACGACCTCGCCCTCTTAGGCGGAGTGGAACGCGATGAACATGGCAATATCCGACTCGCAGAACTGAATATCGGGAAGGTTCTGAAGGAGACCGTCACTCAGAAGCTGAAACACTCTGACATCAAGATCACCATCGTATCCAAAAACATTGGCTATGAACTTCGCTGCGCCGACCCCATTCCGTTCGACATGGAATACACCCGGGACTTGGGGTATTGCGCTGCCCAATTTCTTCTGGATGGAGGGAATGGAGCCATGGTGTCCATCGTGAACGGACGCTTTACCCCGCTGCCCTTCAAAGACATTGTGGACGCCGAGACGGGCCGCACCCGTGTGCGCATGGTCGATATTGAATCGGAATCCTATAAGATTGCCCGCGACTATATGGCCCGATTAGAACCGGAAGATTTGGCAGACAGGGAAACCGTTTCACAATATGCGGAAATTTTAAGCATGACTCCCGACCAATTCCGGGATGCATTTAAAGGGATCGCTGATCCTTCCTGAACGTTCCCGGCACTTTCTTCTCCATGCCTTTCTTCGTATTGGCCATACGAGACTGAAACCCTGGGCAAGAAGCATCAAGAGAAATAAGAAAGCGTGCGTTGGCAGAGAATAACCCAAGGATGTCTTGCTACTGATCCGTTTCGTGTTTATGCAGGGATTCCGACACATCCATCGAAAATCCTCCATCATCCGTTAACACCAACCCTCCGTCTTGATCCAGAGTAAATCTCATCGAATCCAAGAGCGCGGTCACCGGCAATTGATACACGATGAGGGCCCCTGAGACGATAGCCATAACCTTTGTACGAAGATCGGGCTTCTTCTTCATGCTTCCGCTAAACAGATCTTTGACAAACGTATACCCTTTGACCTTCGCTATGCCCTGTTCATAGGCCAGCACCTCTCCCACAAAAAATCGTGGGATATCTTTTTCAAATAGTCGGCGATGAACGATTAAGAGTTTCTCTCCCTGTTCGAGCATACGTTTCCTCCTTCAACTCGGTTTCTTCGATGAGAAAGGAGCTTCTTCCCTTCTTCACCATTGGCCCAAAAACCTCTTTCTTTTATACCCACTGATCAAAGTCGGGATGGGCGACCAGGACACGTAGAATATCACTTCTGGTGATCATGCCCACTAAGCCCTCGACTTCAGACACAATCGGCAAGGCGCCAATTCGTTCCTCCAACAACACCCTCGCAATGGCACGAAGCTCCGCCTCCGGGGACGCAACCAAGACCGGGTGACTGAACAGGTTCCGGATGGGAGCCTCGACCTCTTTGGTGGACCATGTTGTCCCTGACAGAACTGACTCCATGGTTCCCCGGAACAGATCACGATCGGACAATATTCCCACCACCGCATCATCGGCTCCGAGAATAGGAATGTGTCGATATCGCTTGGAATGCACCACAGCCCAGGCTTCGGAAAGCGAGGCCGTGACAGGAAGCGTGGCAACAGGAGAAGACATGATTTCCCGGGCAAAAATCTTGGCTCGAGAAGATTGTGTGAACGATTCAACCTGTTCATACAGGCGAGCCTGCAAGGAAGATGACGCTGCATGCTTGGGAGAAGCCGAAGGATGATCCTCCTGCCCAACCTTAGCTATGGCGGACGCTTTGGAGATTTTCGCCACGTTTCTCTGCCGAACCATGCCCGGCACATAAGGAGACCGCATGCCTCCTGGTTCAAATACGGTGAACATTCCGGGGCTCCGGGGCTTGTTGTGGGGATTCAAGGTACATTCGTGTGAGTGGGAGTGCTGAAAAATGCCGCCAGCGGCGTTCTCGCCACTTGGCCGTGCTCACGTACTCCTCCGTACGCTCCGCCCGCCAAAGTGGCTGCGGCCTTCCCTTCGGCATGACTCAGGGCAGGACTGGACAGGCATTTTTGAACACTCCCTTATTTTCTTCCGGTAGGTCCGAGTCACTCATATGTGAATAAAGAGGGCAAAGATTTGAAATATTCAACAGCCCCTGAATGAGATGTTGAGCCTGGTTCTTGAAATCCCTAAACCCCATTGCGAAGTAGTATGTTGGGCGCTCAGCGCAGACATGGTGATGGTCCCACCAATCCATCCGGCAACCGGGTTCGTGCATCAACGCACGCCTGATTGAGTTGTTCCTGTTTCCATCCGTGAGCATACCGGATGGCCACCCCTTGCAAACGAGTTCCACGGAAAGAGGCGTGTTCGACATTGGCTCCCCGAAGATCGGCCCCATACAACTTCGCCCCATCGAGTTTCGCCTCTTGAAGGTTCGTTCGGAACATCACGGCAAATTCCAGATTGCTATTTGAAAGATCGGCTTCAACCAGGTTCGCCCAGGAGACATCCGCGCCTTCCAGATTGGCCCCCTGTAAATTCGCCTTCGCGAGATAGGCTTCATCCAGTGTCGCCCGTAAGAGATTGCTGTTCGTTAAATTCGCCTCGAGCAAATCCGCATTTTGAAAGCTCCCGCCGGCGCAATTGGCTCCTTCGAGATTGGCTTGAAACAGCACGGCCCTGTCCAAATTCGCTTCACGGAGATTGGCATGCGTCAGCACGGCCTCATTCAGATTGGCTAACCCCAAATCGGCCCCGGACAAATCAGCCGAACGAAGATCAGCTTCTTGCAGGTCGCTTCGGTTGAGATCCGCTTCGATCAGTTTGGCATTGACGAGTAAGGCTCGTTGAAAATTCGCTTCTCGGCCATCCGCTCGAATAAGGGAGGCTTCCGCCAAATTGGCCATTTCGAAATCCGCCCTGACCAGATAGGCTTCCTCTAAATCGGCTCCCCGCAAGACGCCTAAGCGGAAACGGGACTCGGCGAGATTCGCTTCTCGCAGATCGGCTCCTGTGAAATTGGCCTGGGTCAAATCGGCTTTTCGAAAATCCGCCAAACGGGCCCTCGCACCAGAGACATTGGCACCACGCAGATCAACCGAGTAGAAAGAAGCTTCGGTGAGATTCGCTTTATGAAAGTTGGCATGGACTAACTTGGCGCCGGCAAACGCGGCACGAGTCAGGTTGGCCCCTTGAAAGTTGGCGCCACTCAAATCTTCTTCCCGAAAATCAACTTCGGCCAGATCGGCTCCACACAAATCGGCCTGCACCCCTTTCGGATCTTGATGATCGTGGAGCCATCGGGCATGGGCGGCTAACACCTGGTTGAGGGACTACCAGGGAACCTGCTTTCCAAGGAATCTCCCATGACAGTCTGGAGAGGTGCCTGCGAGATCAGCGGGAACATCCAGATGGTCCCCATAGGCTCCCGTGGACAGCAGCCCTCCGATCAAAACGAATCCCAGCAGCCGTCCGACCCACGCCACGCTTGTTTTCATAGACTTCACCTGCGATCGTCCTGTCCTTCCTGTGTTCAACTATACCCCTCCTTTTTGTCGTGTAAAGTCCAATCTTCAACCATAGGTCATCCCTGAAGGCAGACCAGGGCGTTCGACATCCCTCCAATTTTTGTTAATGCCGGACGACCAGTACGGAGGAAGGCGCGTACGCACTCACCCATTCCGACACACTCCCCATCGTAAACCGTTCCACACCGGTGAGCCCCTTGGATCCCATGACCACCAATTGCGCGTGACAGGTTGGAACCGACTCGACGATTTTCTCTCGGGGATTCCCCTGAAGGCGTTTTCCGATCACTTGAAACCCTTCCTTTAAAAACAATTCTCGATATTGCTCAAGGCATTCCTGGGCATGCTGCCGAAGGGGAGCCACCAGGGCCTTCAATCGCGATTTCGGGAACATCTTCTTGGACGCATCCGTCAAGATATCGGGCACAACCGACACCAGTTGAAGCGTCACCTCTTCAGGAGACAGCCATTCTTTCACCCGGTTTGCCGCAAACTTTGATGGCTTGGACCCATCCAAGGCCAGTAAGACGGATACCGGCACGTCGAGTGGACCCTTGACCGTCAAGACCGAGCAGGGGCCGTGGGTCAGAACCGTCCTCGAAATACTCCCAAGCAGGTATCCAGGGAGATCATTCATGCCGCGTGATCCCACCACCACCAAATCAGGTCGGGTTCGCTCGGCATAGGAAATAATGGCATCGGCCGCATGGCCTTTCACCAACGCAGTCTTCATCTCCGCAAACGGCTTGGTGGTGGCTTGGCTTAACACCACTTCCATCCGGTGCGCACAATCCGTCAAAACCTTCTGACCCGCTGTCTCCAGCTTTCTGGAAATATCTTTAGTAAATGGCTCATCTTTTTTGGGCCGCTTCCCCCCACCGCCTCTCAATATCCGTGGATCAACCACATGCAGCAAGACCAACTCTTTTACCGAATGGCGAAACAATTTCCCCACACATTCAAGTGCCCAGAGAGAAAACTCCGACCCATCAACCGCACACAAAATTTTCATCGTCTCATCTCCTCAATCTCGGTCATAGGACCGCTCCAATTCACGAACTCTTTCTCTCCATACACACTTCTCTTCGCACAAATCCTGCCAGGTGGCAGCTCTTTTCAGACAGTATTTTTTGGCCAGAATCTTGGAATCCGGCAAGTGGGGAAAAATAGGACCGCCCACTCAATGCCAGAATGCCCTTTTTTGGAACTATTCGCCTTCATGGCAGTGTCGCTTTTTTCCTCTTTTTTCACGAGAACCCTATCCTAAATTTTTTCTTTCCCACGTTTTGCCTACTCCATCCCTTCGTCCAGCTAGGATCTTAGGGAAAACATCATTATCTGGCATTTTCTTTGCTGAGTTCTCTTAGGCATGATCGTAATGATCTACGCTATGACAAACACACAACGAGGTCAACAACATGAGTGACGATCTGTTTCAAAAAATTCTGATACCCGTCGATTTCTCTCCAAGCTCACGAGAGGCGTTCCTGGTTGGTCTTCGTCTGGCCAGGAGTTTTCAATCACAGGTGATTCTCCTTCATGTCATCGACACCAAAACCCTGGATGCCTTGAATGCTCTCGGGCTCGCGCTCCCTTCTGAGGAGAAAGCCCAAAAAAAACGCTTACACCACCATGCCCGTCACCTAGCACGGGGCCTCTTGGCCTTGCCGGAAGCCAAGGGGATTAAGATCACGCGCTTACTCAGCGAAGGGAAACCCTTTGTGGAAATTGCCCGTATGACACGAACAGAACACGTCGACCTCGTGGTCATGGGGAGTTATGGAGGACAAACGGGCGATATTACCCGGATCTTTTTTGGCAGTACCGCCGAAAAAGTGGTTCGCACCGTGACATGTCCGGTGCTCTGCGTCCCCTATCCGTATCATAAGTTGCAGCCCTTTACGGATATTGAGGCAACCCCCAAGCCCGTCAAATCGGATACGAAAAAGACACGTCGCAAACCATCATCCGGTGCACGCATGTGAATTGAGTAGACGACGAACACGACAGAAACCGGCACGAAAAAGGTTCCCCCTTGCGTGAGAAGACGCTTCATGGCATCGCCCTCATTCCAATCCGCAAGTTCTTCTATTGTTCACTCGTCGTGAATACCAGCCAACGTCTCCTAGTTTCCGTCCCCACCCACCCTTCGTCCTATTTTCTACGTCTTTGTGCCCCGCATGCACCCCTTAGTAGGCCGCGCATGGCGCTCTCTACACGGCCTTTCCGTCTCTCTGACACATCGGCCCTCATGGTCGGAAGTATTCGAAACCCGGCTCAAATGCATCAAAAATGGATCAATGGACCGGCCCCGGTCATTCATGCCGAGACAAAGGCCCTCGGTGTGTCGATAAACGTTTCTTTTTCTTTCAAATGACATCAATGCCTGCTACCGTATCAGACGCGAAAGCCGTCGAAATTGAGCGTTGTTGAATACAACAGAGATGGACGAAATTTCCAAAATACTGATTACACTTGGGACCCTATTTCTGTTGGGACTGTTCACCGACCTGTTGGGACGCCGAACGTTTTTACCAAGAGTCACCTTGCTACTCTTGACCGGATTTGCCATTGGTCCATCGGGACTCAATCTTTTGCCGGATTTCCAGGAAGAATGGTTTCCGGTTGTCACCAATATCGCCTTATCCATGGTGGGATTTTTGTTGGGTCATCACATGACCCGTTCGTCACTTCAACGACATGGGAAAATCGTCCTTTGGATTTCGATTGGGGCGGTCCTGGCAACGGCCATGACTGTGTTCATTGGACTCCTACTCTTGGGCATTCGTCCCGACATTGCGCTTGTCCTGGCTGGCATTTCCCTCGCAACCGACCCTGCCGCCACGATAGACGTCATCCGTGAAATACGGGCAAAAGGGGAATTTTCCAGTACGCTGGAGAATATCGTGGCCATTGACGACGTTTGGGGCCTCATGATCTTTAGTGTTCTCTTAGCCATGGCCCAAACGCTTTATGGACAAGAAACCGGTTGGGACATGCTCCTATTGGGGGGATGGGAAATTGGCGGAGCCATGCTGCTGGGCCTTGTTCTCGGTATCCCCATGGCTTATTTGACCGGACGAATCAAACAAGGGGAGCCCACGCAAGCCGAAGCGCTAGGGCTAGTACTTTTGTGTGGGGGAATCGCCGTCTTCTTAAATGTGTCCTTTATCTTGGCGTGCATGGTCTTAGGAGCCACGGTCGCTAATTTCGCCGCTCACCACCGACGTCCGTTCACCGCCATTGAAGGCATTGAATGGCCATTCATGATTCTCTTTTTTATCTTAGCCGGCGCCTCATTGGATCTGAATGCCTTGCGGGCAACCAGTCTGCTCGGTGTTGCCTATATCCTGTTACGACTCATCGGTCGGGTGATTGGAGCATGGGGAGGAGGGATCCTCAGCGGGGCGTCTCCCGTCATACGGCGCTGGATGGGCATGGCGCTCTGGCCACAGGCCGGAGTTGCGTTGGGAATGGCGCTTCTGGCCAGCCAACACCTACCCGAACTCAAGGAAGTGATTCTTCCGGTTGCCATTGGATCCACGATCGTCTTCGAACTCATTGGACCGGTCATGACCAGAAAAGCCCTTATCAAGGCCGGCGAAGGTCAGACTCACAATGAAATCCAGACTTGAATATCAGAGGTGAATACTCAGACGGTCCATACAGACGGACACTCTGTTTTTCTTGGAGACATTGACTCATATGAACGGTAAGGGGTTGAATTGAGGAATATGGTATCGGACACCTCATCCACGAAAATAAGCACAAGACCGGATCCCTCACTGAAGCACGACTGCTCAACCCACACCCTGACACAGATCTACCGGAAATCCAAGAAGCCGGCCTATGAGCACTAACACCAGTCACTCGAATCTCGGCGCGGTCGTCTCGGTGCGCGGCAGTGTGGTGGATATCCGGTTCGAGGACCATTTACCACCCATCTATTCGTTATTGCGCACAGGAGAGGAGGGACGAATCGCCATCGAGGTGTTGGCCCAACTCGACATGCATCGTGTGCGCGGAATTGCGCTGACGCCCACACAAGGCCTCGCACGCGGCATGGTCGTGGAAGACACCGGCGGGCCGCTGATGGCACCTGTCGGCAAAGGCATTCTCTCCCGCATGTTCGATGTGTTCGGCAACACCATCGACCGGGAGCCGGCACCATCCGACATCCAATACCGCACCGTCCATCGAGCCCCGCCGTCCTTAGCCCGGCGCTCCACCAAATCCGAGATTTTCGAGACGGGCATCAAGGTGATTGATGTGCTGATGCCTCTGGAACGCGGAGGCAAAGCCGGTTTGTTTGGCGGTGCGGGGGTGGGCAAGACTGTTTTGCTCACCGAAATGATTCACAACATGATCGGGCACCACCAGGGCGTCAGCATTTTTTGCGGGATCGGCGAACGCTGTCGAGAAGGAGAAGAACTCTACCGCGAAATGAAGGAAGCTGGCGTGCTACCGAACATGGTCATGGTGTTCGGACAGATGAACGAACCACCGGGCAGCCGGTTCCGTGTGGGGCACGCGGCCCTGACCATGGCGGAGTATTTCCGGGACGACGAACACCGCGATGTGCTGTTGCTCATCGATAACATTTTCCGCTTCATCCAGGCCGGCTCGGAGGTATCAGGTTTGATGGGGCAGATGCCATCACGTTTGGGCTATCAACCCACGATGGGCACCGAATTGGCCCGGTTGGAAGAGCGCATCGCCAACACCGATACGGGGGCCATTACGTCGATTCAAGCGGTGTATGTCCCGGCGGACGATTTCACCGATCCCGCAGCGGTGCACACCTTTTCGCATCTGTCCGCATCCATCGTACTTTCCCGCAAACGGGCAAGTGAGGGGCTCTACCCGGCCATCGACCCCTTGCAGTCCAGTTCAAAAATGGCCACGCCGGGCACGATCGGCGAACGGCATTACCGCATCGCGCAGGAAGTCCGGCGGACACTCGCCCAATATGCAGAACTCAAGGATATCATCGCAATGCTTGGCTTGGAGCAATTGTCCCCGGAGGACCGGAAGGTGGTCGCTCGCGCCCGACGGCTTGAGCGGTTTCTGACTCAGCCGTTTTTCACGACGGAACAGTTCTCAGGCCTCAAAGGACAGCTCGTCAGCCGCAAGGACGCCCTGGACGGTTGTGACCGCATCCTGCGGGACGAGTTTAAGGATTATCCGGAGCATGCCCTGTACATGATTGGAGGCATTGACCAAGCGCAGGAAAAATTGAAATCGGGGAAATCTGCAGCTCAAGACAACCTTGAGTCCAACAACGAACCCATGGGCGATTCGAAGCCCGATGTGAAGTCCGAACGGTAGTCGAAGCCGCCGTCGAAACCGCAACCGGAGGTTGAACATGCAGCCGACGCTCATGACCCTGAAAATTCTTCTCCCGTTCAGGATCTTCGCCGTGCAGAAAGCGGTGACCCGTATCGTCGCGGAAACCCGCGAGGGGGCGTTTGGCCTCTTGCCTCAACGGCTTGACTGCGTGGCGGCACTCGAGCCAGGGATTCTGATCTACGAAAGCAACGGGGATGATGAGATGTACGTGGCACTCGATGAAGGAGTACTGGTCAAAAGCGGCCAGGAGGTGCTGGTCTCCGTGCGCAACGCCATTGCCGGAACCGACCTCCGTCAATTGCGCGAGGCGGTGGAAGATGAATTTCTGACTCTGGACGAACACGAGCAAAGCCTCCGCTCGGTGATGGCCAAGCTGGAAAGTAGCTTTGTGCGCCGCTTCGCGGATTTTCGCCATGACTGAGGACCCGGAAGAGAAGCCACTCAGGGAAGAGACGCCCCTAGCCAGGCAGGTCGGCACGAAAGCCGCGCGCAAACTCAAGGCGCAACGTCACACGACACGGACCATCTGGTTTGGGTTGGGGATGATGGGGCTGATCGGCTGGTCGGTTACGATTCCAACGCTACTGGGCGCGGCGCTCGGTCTCTGGCTGGACAAACACTATCCCGGACCGCATTCATGGACGCTCACACTGCTCTTCATCGGCCTGATCATCGGCTGTGTGAATGCGTGGCATTGGGTGACTAAGGAAGACCAGGAAATACGAGCGGAACAGGAGAATCACGATGAATGAAATCTTCATGATGGTGCCTGCGCTGGTAGCGGGCATGTTGCTCGGAGCGATGTTTTTCGGAGGCCTGTGGTGGACGGTTCAAAAAGGCGTGTCGTCCACACGGCCGGCGATTTGGTTCTTCGGCAGCCTGCTGCTGCGAACAAGCATGACCCTGGCTGGTTTCTATGTGTTCTCGGGCGGCCAGTGGGAGAAGCTGCTCATGTGCCTCTTGGGATTTACCATTGCGCGTGTAATCGTGACACGACTCACACGCGTAGCCGAAAAGCCAACCCGCCTGGCAGAGGAGGCCGGCCATGCGCCTTAGCCCGGACGAAATTATTTTCTGGCAATACGGGTTCATCAAGCTGAATGCCACGATTGTCGTCACATGGGGATTGATGCTGTTGTTGACCATCGGATCAACAGCCATTACGCGCCACCTTTCCGCTGGCCTGAAACGTTCTCGCTGGCAGAATCTTCTGGAAATCGTCGTCACCGCCATCGAGAAACAAATTGAAGAGGTGGGCCTGAGTCATCCGCACAAGTATCTCAGCTTCCTGGGGACGATCTTCCTGTTCGTCGCCACAGCCAGCCTCTGTACGATCATTCCCGGTTACGAGCCCCCGACAGGCTCCCTCTCGACCACGGTGGCACTCGCGCTGTGTGTGTTTGTCGCCGTACCGCTCTTCGGCATCGAGGAGCAAGGAGTCGGCGGGTATCTCAAGTCCTACCTGAAACCGACCATCATCATGTTGCCGTTTAACGTTATCAGCGAAATCTCCCGCACGCTGGCCCTGGCCGTCCGCTTGTTCGGCAACATGATGAGCGGGGCCATGATTGTCGGCATTCTGCTGACCATCACGCCCTTCATCTTCCCGATCGTCATGAGCCTGCTCGGTCTGCTCACCGGGATGGTGCAAGCCTATATCTTCAGCATCCTGGCCACGGTATACATTGCGGCCGCGACACGAACCCGCCAGCATGAACCGGAATCCGGGTCAGCACCTTGACGCATACATCACAACAACCAAAGGAGACACTATGGACAGCATGACTCTCATCGCGGTGGCATCAATTGTCACGGCCGGCTTGACCACCGGGGTGGGCACAATCGGACCGGCGCTGGGGGAAGGAAGGGCGGTTTCAACAGCCTTGACTTCGCTCGCCCAGCAGCCCGATGCCTCAAACACGATCACCCGAACGCTGTTTGTGGGCCTGGCGATGATCGAGTCCACGGCCATTTACTGTTTCGTGGTTTCGATGATTCTGATCTTCGCCAACCCGTTCTGGAACCACGTCCTCGCCCAGGCAACAGGAAAGTAAGACGATGCTCATCGACTGGTTTACCGTTATTGCGCAGGCACTCAACTTTCTCATCCTCGTATGGTTGTTGAAGCGCTTCCTGTACAAGCCAATCCTCAATGCTCTCGACGCGAGGGAGAAACGGATCGCCACCGAACTGGCAGACGCCGACGCAAAAAAGACCGAAGCCGGACAGGAACGTGACGAGTTCACGCGCAAGAATGAGGAGTTCGACCAGCAGCGCGCGGCTCTGTTGAAGAAAGCCGAGGACGAGGCAACGGCCGAGCGTCAGCGGCTCCTCGACGAGGCGCGGAAGGAGTCGGACACCTTGCGTACCAAGTGGCAGGAAGCATTGAGAAGCGAGCACCAAAGCCTGAATAAAGAACTCACTCGTCGAACACGGGAGGAAATTTTTGCGATTGCGCGAAAGACATTGGCGGACCTCGCCACGACGAGCCTGGAAGAACGCCTGGGCGAGGTGTTCATTCGCCGCTTGCGAGAAATGGACGGCCAGGCGAAAGAAGGACTCGCCGAGGCTCTGAAAACCGCGTCTGACCCCGCGATTGTGCGCAGCGCGTTCGACCTGCCTGCGGAGCAACGCGCGGCGATACAACATGCCCTCAACGAAACGTTCTCGGCTGAAATCCACGTCCGGTTCGAGCCCGCGCCGGACCTGGTCAGCGGAATCGAACTCACCACAAATGGACAAAAAGTGGCGTGGAGCATCGCGGATTATCTCGTGTCGCTGGAAAAGGACGTCGGCGAACTCCTGAAAGAAAAAGCCAAACCTGAAGCCAATGCCGACGCACCTCCCGAACAACCAGCCAATGAACATGGAACCTGAGAGTCTCCAGAAGGTTTTCGACCGTGCGTTTTCTGGAATAAGCCAGGCGCGCGAAAGCTTCTCGCCTCAGCTGACGCCCCGCGAGGTGGGCAGGGTCACGAACGTCTCCACCGGGATCGCCAGGGTTTCCGGCCTTCCCCGCGTGGGGTTTGAGGAGGTGCTGAAATTTCCCGGTGAGGTGTACGGCATCGCCTTCAACGTCGATGAAGACGAAATCGGCGTCGTGCTCCTTGGCGACTACTGGCAGTTACAGGCAGGTGACGAAGTCGAGCGCAGGGGACACGTCATGGACGTGCCGGTAGGCGACGGCTTGATCGGGAGAGTCATCAATCCATTAGGTCGGACCCTGGATGGCCACGGACCGGTGGCCTCCAGCGAGCGCCTGCCTATCGAACGTCCAGCACCGCCCATCATGAATCGTGCACCCGTCACGGTGCCGTTGCAAACCGGCATCAAGGTCATCGATGCGCTCATTCCCATCGGGCGCGGCCAACGTGAGTTGATTCTTGGAGACCGGCAGACAGGCAAGACCGCCATTGCCCTCGACACCATTCTCAACCAGCGGGATCAGAATGTCCTGTGCGTGTATTGCGCCATCGGTCAGCGCGCGTCCGGCGTCGCGAAAGTCGTGGCCACCCTCCGCGAACAAGGCGCGATGGAGTACACTATCGTCGTCGTGACCGAAGGCAACGACCCGCCGGGTCTTGCCTATATCGCGCCATACGCGGCGACCAGCATTGCGGAGCATTTCATGAACCAGGGACGCGATGTCCTGATTGTCTATGACGACCTGACCCATCACGCTCGCGCCTATCGTGAGCTGTCCCTGCTTTTGCGCCGGCCGCCAGGTAGGGAAGCGTTTCCCGGCGACATCTTTTATATCCACTCACGGCTTCTGGAGCGCGCCACACACCTGCGCAAGGAACTCGGTGGCGGCTCGCTGACGGCGCTGCCCATTATCGAAACCGAAGCACAAAACATTTCCGCCTACATTCCGACCAATCTGATTTCCATCACGGATGGGCAGATCTACCTTTCGCCTTCCCTGTTCGAATTAGGGGTGCTGCCTGCGGTCGATGTGGGGCGATCTGTGTCCCGCGTGGGGGGCAAAGCACAACGAGCGGCCTACCGCGCCGTGGCGGGTGATCTTAAGCTGGCCTATGCACAGTTTGAGGAGCTGGAAACCTTCGCCAGGTTCGGCGCCAGGCTGGATGAGGATACCCGCAAGATTATCGAACACGGGCGGCGAATCCGCGCCTGTCTCAAGCAGCCGGAATTCGCCCCGGTCTCCGTGCCCGCTCAAATCACCTTGCTCCTGGCGTTAACCGAAAAACTCTTCGACCCTGTACCGCTTGAGCAGATGACGAACGCCGAACAAGCCCTACACAAGGCGGCTCTGGACATCCCGTTGGAGGTGTGCAAACGATTGGAAGCCGCAGCCAAACTGAATGAAGAGGATCGTCAAACGATTATCGAAATCGCCCGCAAATCGCTCGCACGTTTCCAACCAAAGCCGGAATCCAAACCCGAGGGCAAAGCCAAGCCCAAGCCTGAACCCGAGTCCAAGCCGGAGGACCAAGCGGAGATCAGACCCAAGCCCAAGGCGGCACTGAAGGAGGAGTCATGAGCGACACCATGGCCAGCCAGCGCCGAAAGATCGGCGGAGCCGGAGATCTCCAATCCGTCGTTCGCACGATGAAGGCCCTGGCCGCCTCAAGTGACAAAAAGTCACTTCATACGAGCGAAAAAGCGACTGTTTAAGCCATTTTCTTAAGGTTTCATTGAAGTTTCACAGTGATTGAATACAAAAGAGGAGGCACGAATGACACAGAAGAAAACTTTGCTCACGAGCGAATTCATAGCCGCGTTGGTATCTGATCACCAGCAGCCATGTCTCTCGCTTTATCAGCCGACCCATCGGCACCATCCCGAGAATCAGCAGGACCCGATCCGGTTTCGCAACCTTGTCAAGGAGCTGGAGACATCGCTCCGACAAAAGTATCCAGCCCTCGAAACCCGGCTCCTTCTGGAACCGTTCGAAACCCTCGCCCACGATCATGACTTCTGGACGCACACACTCGATGGACTGGCCGTGCTGGGCGGGCCGGGCTTGTTTCATGTGTTCCAGCTTCAGCGGCCGGTCGCGGAATTGGTCGTCGTGGCCGACAGCTTTCACACCAAGCCCTTGCGGCGTTTTCTGCAAACAGTCGATCGCTACCAGGTTCTGGGATTGAGCCTCCACACGATCCGGCTCTTCGAGGGGAACCGCCAGGCGCTTGACGAGATCGATCTGGCTCCGGACGTTCCACGGACGATCACCGAGGCGCTGGGGGATGAGCTGACCGAACCCCATTCAACCGTCGCCTCCTACGGCGGAGTCGGCGGAGCAAGCACACCTATGCACCACGGTCACGGTGGGAAACAGGCCGAGGTCGACATCGACGCGGACCGGTTCTTCCGCGCCGTCGACCGCGCGGTGTTAGAGCACTATTCCCGGCCATCGGGCCTGCCGCTGATCCTGGCGGCGTTGCCGGAGCATCATCATCGTTTCCACGAGGTCAGCCACAACCCGTTTTTAATGGCGGAGGGACTCACAATCAATCCCGATGCCCTGCCGATCGATGAACTGCGGAAACGCGCCTGGCAGGTTGTCGACCCGCAATATCAGGCGCAGCTGGCTACATTGGCCGACGAGTTTGCAGTGGCAAAATCCAAGGGGCTTGGCAGTGACGACTTGACGCAGGTTGCACAGGCGGCCGCCACCGGGCGTGTCGCCACGCTGCTGATCGAGGCCGACCGCCAGATTGCCGGGCGACTCGACGGCGCGACGGGTCGGACCGAGGTTGCAGACCTGAGCCACCCGCAAGTCGGTGACCTCCTCGACGACCTGGGCGAACTCGTCGAAAAGATGGGCGGCCGGGTCCTGGTCATTCCGGCCGAGCGTATGCCGGGACGGACGGGACTGGCTGCCACCTACCGGCATTGAACCATCCACACTCACAAAGGAGAATACCGTGCAGGTCCAAATCAATACTGACCGTAACATTGAAGGCCACGAGGCATTGGCCGCTCAGGTCAGTGGCGTCGTGGAGAGTGCCCTGAGCCGATTCAGCGATTCCATCACGCGAGTAGAGGTCCATCTGAGCGATGAGAATAGCGACAAGAAGGGCGGCAATGACAACATGCGTTGCGTGATGGAAGCCCGCCTTGAAGGCCGCCAGCCCGTCGCGGTCACGCATCAGGCTGCGAACGTGGACCAAGCCGTAGACGGCGCTGCAGACAAGTTGACTAGAATGATCGAGAGCACCCTCGGGCAACTGCGCGATGAAAAGAGGCACAGGACTGACCCTCCCCCACCTGGGGCGGAACTTCCGGAGGAGTCATGAGCGACACGATGGTGGGTCTGCGCCGAAAGATCGGCGGAGCCGGGGACCTGCAATCCGTCGTGCGCACGATGAAAGCCTTGGCCGCCTCGAGCATTGGACAATACGAGCAATCGGTGAGCGCATTGGCCGATTATTCTCGCACCGTGGAGCTGGGATTAAGCGTCTGTTTCCGGGATGACTCGCCGATGGCCCTCATGGGCGAACAGAAGAGGCACACACCTGCAGGAGCGATTGGGGCGGTCGTGTTCGGTTCAGACCAGGGACTGGTCGGCCAGTTTAATGAAGTGATAGCCGATTATGCGGTCAAGACCCTGGCCGCGCTGCCCGGCCAACACCGGGTATGGGCCGTCGGTGAGCGCGTGCAGACGCGCCTGGCAGACGCGGGCCTGTCCCTGCTAGGATTTTTTCCCGTCCCGAATTCCGTCAAGGCCATCACTCCGCTCGTCGGTCAAATTCTCCTGGAAAGCGAAACGCGCCGCAGCCAGGGGGAGATCACCGAACTTCACCTCTACTATAACCGCCCCACCTCGAGAGCCGTGTATACGCCCGTCAAGCAGCGCCTCCTTCCGCTAGACGAACGCTGGCGTAGCGAATTGGCCACACTCCCCTGGCCGACAGAGAATTTGCCGGAAGTTCTTGGCAGTAGTACCGCAACTCTGCGGGCGCTCATCCACGAGTATCTCTTCGTCTCGCTCTTCCGTGCATGCGCCGAGTCTCTGGCCAGCGAAAACGCCAGCCGCCTGACGGCGATGCAACGCGCCGAAAAAAACATCGACGAACTGCTGGAGGACCTCAATAAACACTTTCACCAGTTGCGCCAAAGTGGCATCGACGAGGAGCTGTTCGACGTCATCTCCGGTTTTGAGGCATTGGCCAAAAAACCAGACGCCACGGAATGCCATGCAGGCAAACCCCACATCGAATCATGAAATTAGAACAACCATGAACATTCAGTCCAACGATTTCCGGGTTTCGGAAGGCGCAACGGTCGATCTCAACAAATGGCCAACCAGGGTGAAGGCCCTCTACACATCAAAAAAACAATACAAGAAGTGTCTCAACGAACATGTTGAGGAACTCAGTTCGTTGCAACGCCTCCACTACGCGGACAACCGCTATGCGTTGCTGCTGATTTTCCAGGCGATGGACGCCGCCGGCAAGGACGGCGCCATCCGACACGTGATGTCCGGTGTCAATCCACAAGGCTGCCAGGTGTTCAGCTTCACACATCCCAGCGCCGCGGAACTGGACCACGATTTTCTGTGGCGCACCACGCGGTCTCTTCCTGAACGTGGCCGGATCGGCATTTTCAATCGCTCCTATTACGAGGAAGTGCTGATCGTTCGAGTGCACCCGGAGATACTGCACAGCCAGGGGCTGCCGAACGAGTTGCTTGATGAAAACACTATTTGGCAAGAGCGGTACCGCTCCATCGTGGACCTGGAGAGCCATCTCTTCCGCAACGGAACGCGGATCATGAAGTTTTTCCTTCATCTTTCAGAGGAAGAGCAACGGAAGCGCTTCATTGCACGCATTGATGAACCGGAGAAAAACTGGAAATTCAGCCTCGCCGACATCGAGGAACGAAAGTATTGGAAACAGTACATGCAGGCCTATGAGGCCTGTTTGAGTGCCACAAGCACAGAAAGCGCTCCCTGGTATGTCGTGCCGGCCGATGACAAAAAAAACGCCAGGCTCATCATTTCGCATGTGATCCAAGAGATGTTAAAAAGTCTCAACATGAGTTACCCTCAGCCGACCAAGGCGCGCCGGAAAGAGTTGCAGTCGATTCGAAAACGTCTTGCGAAGTAAGATCGGAAGCTTAAGAGTGAAAAGAAAGCCTATAGGCATTCGGGTTCTCTTTCCGTGTACCGAACGAACTGCGGGAAGCGATGTGGCATTGGTGGGTGGATGCCCATTAGGAAAGCATCAAACATGTTTATAAGACATAGGGAACGACACCGCACAGAACGCATCGGCTGGCTGCGGGCGACGGTATTGGGCGCCAACGACGGGATCATTTCGACCGCGAGCCTGCTGCTCGGTGTCTCGGCGGCAGGTGCGACCTATAGCGAGGTATTGGTCGCAGGAGTGGCCGGTCTGGTCGCGGGGGCGATGTCGATGGCTGCCGGTGAATATGTGTCTGTCCAATCACAAGCAGACACCGAAGAGGCCGACCTTGCGCTTGAGCGCACGGAACTCATATCCGACCCTTCAGGTGAGCACAAGGAACTCGCAGGGCTGTATGTGGAACGAGGCCTTGATCCTCCGCTTGCGAAACAGGTCGCCGGACAACTCATGGCTCATGACGCCATAGGCGCGCATGCCCGCGACGAACTCGGAATTTCCGAAAATCTCCGTGCCCGTCCGATTCAAGCTGCACTGGCCTCAGCGGGCAGTTTCGCTGTCGGAGCCGCCATGCCTCTTTTGACAGCGACCATCGTTCCGGAGGCCAACCTGATTCCTGTGGTTTCCGGAACATCACTGGTGTCTCTCACGTTGTTAGGAGGGTTAGCGGCGCGCGTGGGCGGTGCCCCTATGATGACGGGCGCCATGCGCGTCACGCTATGGGGTGCACTGGCCATGGGACTGACCGCAGGGGTCGGAGCGCTCTTTGGAACAGCGGGGTGAATGGGACCAATCCGACGCGAAACAGCAGAATCCTATCGATCTCCACAAGAGTCGCGCATCGTGAATAGCAACAACCGATCAACGGGGGGTATTCCAGAAAGGGGCCATGATGACGAATTCAAACAACAGGCGACACCGCGCCATCTTGCAACGTATTGCCCGCCGGGCGATGCGTGAAAGAGGGCTGCTTCCCGATTTCTCCCGCCAGGTCATCGACGAGCTTGACAAAATCTCCGGGCCTGCGACGCAAGATAAAGAATCGACGCGTGATCTCACCACCCTTTTCTGGTGCTCCATTGACAATGATGATTCGCGCGATTTGGACCAGCTGACGGTTGCCGAACCCATGCCCGACGGGGCCGTCAAGATCCTTGTGGCTATTGCCGACGTTGACGCAGTCGTCAAGAAGCAATCGGCACTTGACGATCATGCCCGGCACAACACCACCTCGGTCTATACCGTGGCCGAGACGTTTTCGATGCTGCCGGAAAAACTCTCCACGGATCTCACCTCTCTCAACTTTGAATCAGACCGCCTGGCTCTCGTCATTGAAATGGTTCTCGCCGGGGATGGATCACTTCAGCGTTCGGACCTCTTTAGAGCGACGGTGCGTAATCGAGCCAAGCTGACCTACAACGGGGTGGCGGCCTGGCTACAGGGTCACGGATCCATACCACCAGAGATCGCCAGGGTCAGCGGTCTCGACGAAAATCTTCGACTCCAGGACCGCATGGCCCAACAACTGAAAGCGCTCCGGCACCTTCACGGTGCCCTGAATCTTGAAACCATACAAACCCGTCCGGTCTTTGACCAGGATGAACTCAAGGATTTGGAACGCGAAACCACGAACAGGGCCAAGGACATTATCGCGGACTTCATGATCGCGGCCAACGGCGTGACCGCCCGCTATCTCACGGCCAACGGTTTTCCATCCCTTCGCCGGGTCTTGCGTTCACCTGAACGGTGGCAGCGGATTGTGGACCTCGCCTCATCACTTGATGAGCGGCTTCCGTCTGAACCCGATGCCGGTGCTCTGGAAACGTTTCTTCTCAAGCGGAAACACGCCGACCCGTTAGGATTTCCCGATCTGTCCCTCACCATCATCAAACTCATGGGGAGGGGCGAATATGTGCTCAACCTTCCTGGAGAGACTCCTCAAGGTCACTTTGGACTGGCGGTGAAGGCCTATACCCATTCAACAGCCCCCAACCGGCGTTTTCCCGATCTCATCACGCAGCGGCTGATTAAGGCAGCCTTATCGGGAGATCCGGTTCCTTACCGGGAAGGGGAACTCACGTCTCTCGCCGCTCATTGTACCGCCAAGGAAACCGATGCCGAGAAAGTTGAGCGCCGTCTCCAGAAATCAGCCGCCGCGTTGTTGCTGGAATCGAAGATCGGACAACGGTTTGACGCGCTTGTGACAGGCGCCTCCAACAAGGGCACGTGGGTTCGTCTCTTGTCACTGCCGGTCGAGGGAAGACTTGTGTCCGGTTTTGATGGCCTCGACGTGGGCGATCGAGTGCAGGTGGATCTCATCGGCACCAATGTAGAGCGAGGCTTCATCGACTTTGCCAAGGCTGGAGAATGACGGTTCCTCTCCCATCCGGGAACCACCCCTTCGCCTGTGGGTTTCCCTCATGGTTTCTCGCTCACCCAAGATCTTCTTGATATAGTGAGAACATTCGAAGCGTAAACACAATCAACCAAAAGCCGAAAATTCTCAAATGCAAGATTTGCTCTCTCGGACAATCCAAGAGGAACAATTGACTCACCCATGGCATTCGACTCAACATCAGTTCCCGTCATTCCAACAAAGCGTGTGCGTGTGAAGACTGGGAAGGAGAATCTTTTTTACGCGTCATGCCCGATATCGCGTATTGATTGGACATCTCCATCCTCCGGCGTCATGCCCGACATCGTATATTGGGGTATATTGGCCAGCTCCATCCCCCCGGCGTCATGCCCGACATCGTATATTGGGGTATATTGGGCAGCTCCATCCCCCGGCGTCATGCCCGACATTTTGTATCGGGCATCCATCCATCCGGGTCATTCCCGATGTTTGTTATCGGGCATCCATCTGCTCTTCATTTCGGATGGATCCCCGCTACCTACCGGCGGGGATGACGGACAAGGGACGCGCGGAGAATGTAGGGTTGAAAGGATCCCAACCTGTAGGCATGCTGAAAAAACTGGTCATGCCCGACATTTTGTATCGGGCATCCATCTTGGAAGTTGTTCAGATAGATCCCGGCTTACTCCCAGCGGGGATGACGGAATAGAAATGTGGGAATGACGGAAAAACGCTGCGTGGGTGAGAGAAGGGGCATAGATTTCTGCAACTGACTGTGGGCACAACAAGCAAAGTCGGCCCCTTTCCTTGAAACTATTCTGACAATTTCTGGACACTATTCGACCGATGACAGCCACCTTTTCACACGGACAAAGAATCCGCCTTCCCCGTTCTTGATCCCTTTGCGCCATCCATGAGCCGTCTTCGAGAAATTCGCCGGATTCTGTGGTGGATCCTCATATTGAACCTGGCTGTCGCCGCCGCAAAGTGGGGCTATGGCGTGGTGACTCATTCACTGGGCATGCAGGCTGATGGCCTTCATTCTTCCTTCGATGGGCTCTCGAATGTGATTGGGCTGATCGGGCTCTGGCTGACCAAGCCTCCTCCCGATGCCAATCACCCCTATGGTCATAAAAAATTTGAAGCCTTGACAGCCGGAACCATCGGAGGCTTTCTTGTCATGACCTGCGTCTATCTTCTTTGGAAAGCCTATCAGTCATGGACCTTGGACCTGCACCCTCAGGTGACCGGCATCAGTTTCTTCATCATGATCGTGACCATGGGGGTCAATATTTTCGTGACCCGATGGGAACGGCTAAAAGGCACCCAACTCAAGAGCGACATTCTCACAGCGGACTCCTATCACACCGCGAGTGATGTCCTGACGTCATGTTCGGTCCTGGTAGGATTATTGGCTATACAAGCCGGGTATGCCTTTATTGATCCTTTGGTGGCGGTTCTGATTGCCGGCGTGATCGCCTGGACGGCTTTTGTGGTGCTCAAAGACGTCCTGTTTTCCTTAACGGATGCCATTCGATTGGACCCCGAGGAGGTTCGAACGTCTGTGATGTCGATACCCGGCGTCCTGGACTGTCACGATATCAGAACACGCGGGCTGGCCCATCATGTGTTCATGGATCTCTCGATTCACGTTGATCCAACACTGTCCGTCAAAAAAGCCCACACTCTTGCGACCCGGGTTGAAGAGTATCTCATTGATCATTTTGAATCTTTGGAAGATGTGGTGGTCCATATCGAACCGGAAGGACACTAACGAAGGCGATTGGAAAAGTGAGGCGTAAGGCGTGAGGAGTAAGGAGAAAAAGGAAAAAAGAAGCATT
>JAOTTP010000011.1 GCA_029864405.1 Nitrospirota bacterium | reverse complement strand
TGATTCAGTCATCCTTCCATTTAGGGCAAAGAATAGACAAATGGAGGAATAATATCTACATCGGAGGTTGATTCTCTTTTCTACTAGGCCGACACGTACCCCACTGTATGAGGCTTTACGTGCCCTGACGTTGGTTCATAGACGAAAACCCCCAATGGATGCCGGATACCCTTTATGGGTTTTTAATCAGGATCTAACAAGGCACCGGTGAGAATATCTTTGAGCAAAGAAGGTGTAACCGTAAATGTAACCTTTTTCCCTAAGACCCTTCACATCCTATGCAACTAGATGCAAAGTTCGTCATTGGGCAATCTTCAATAAAACCAGTGGAATATTAGGTCTTATCAGAGCTTTCGCCATCCTCGCTTTTTGAATCTTCAAGGTCTCGAAAACCGTTGTCCTCAAAAGGGACCGTGGGTTCAAATCCCACCCTCTCCGCCAGCCTTCGCGCTCGCCGCTGAAGCCAGCTTTGGCGCGCAAGCGGCCAAGGCTACGGCTGGCATGCCACAGAGACCCACGAAGGCTTAAGCACGTATCGAAAAGCATATTTACCGAGACGAAAGCTGTCCGCCGAAGCACCTGGCAAAAGTCGTGAGAGATGCATTGGGTGCGAAAGCCGCCGAGTACACCTACCAGGCCAGCACATGATCGGCGTGAGACGTAACAGTTAGCCTGAATGAGGGGTGGATTAGCCCCACAAGAAATAATTCACGACTCCTGACCCTCTTCAAAATACAAAAGCCCACCCCCTGCAGGAGTCAGGCTCTTGTGACATGCAGACTTATTTGAACTTGCGCTAAGCCTGTTGCGTGCATTCCCTTCGCCAGACAAACATGCTCACCCTCAGCAGTCCCGATCCCATCAATAGCATGGTGGAGGATTCGGGGACGGGGAGGCCTGCCTTCAATCCCTTTTCCCTGTTACCATGATGTCTCCTATAGAAAACTTTCCATTGACCCCATCATCATTGGTCATATCACCAAAACCAATTCTCGGTATCCCCACCCAATCGTTTCGTTGTAAAACCAGTGTTCCATCAACGTATACCTTGGCAAATCTTTTATTCTCAACCTTTAAGGTGTAGGTGTGGAATGTGTCCGTGGTATTCATCGAAAACTTCCCCGTCTCGTCTCCCCATCCAATAGCATCTTCATCAAAAAATATCATATGACTTCGTGGTCCTTCTGCGAAGGTACCAGCAGAAGTGTCTATAGAACCATAAAACATAATGCCTGAATCAAACAAATTATGCGGTTGTTCCACTCTGTGGACCTGCAACGTAAACTCAATTGAGAATCCTGATTTGAAGTCAAAAGGAATTTTCCTATAAAACCACATGAACGCGTTATTTTTTGAAAGTTCGTCGATATCTCCTCGGACACCAATCGTGTTGAGCGTTAACATACTCCCATTTGTCACCACGTCCAATGGGGCCACCACGTTCGTAGACACCAACCAACCCTGGTCTTCTGGCAACTGGGCACCATCCAATACCCTCATCTGTTCCGTCTGCGGTCCACACCAGGGACAGTGACAAGCGTAATTTGAGATGGACGCAAGGATAAGCGTACTTAGAATAGTTGCTCTTCCGATCCACCCGGCACAGCCCTTTACAAGAAGGCGCATTATGAAGACCAATGTACCGGAAATAGCCCTATGGCTCATACTTGATTGTAAATCACAACAATCCTTCACATGCCCTGGTACACGCCCATTTACCACATGCCCCATAGCGGCCCCATATCCCTAACTATTTATGAGATTGAGAGTACTCAAACACAAAAATCTCCTTCCCCACTTCCGGCCAATGGAAGAGATTCTACTATAGCTCTTCCAGCTTAAGAATCAACAATCTCCTCTAGAGACGGGCATTGAACTACTCGACACTCCTCTCAACCCATCACCCGTTATCCGCCAGCAGTCAGCCACAAGATCGGCTTCTCTACCAATACGGAGGAAGGGCCTAATTCCTTCAAACGTTTTGCTCCAATTAAGCCACTCTATGCTCTACCATGGACCCTGATTGTTCGCCGAATTCGGCACCATTATCTACCATTCATTTGGCGATCCCATTGGGCCGTCAACTGTGGGTCCCAGAGCTTTTCCCGACAATATCTAATTTTGTGATCTCTCATCTCTTGTGCGCCACAGTTTGAAAGGAAATAGAAGGCCTTAAGAGTGAGTCCCGGTCAGAATGGCTGCAAACAGACAAGCTATTTCACCCCGGCTTCGCACTGAAAACCCAGGATATTACAAGCTTCTAGATATGCTCTCAGGTAATAAAATGCTCAATTAAAACAAGAAGTCCTACACCACCAAACGGATAAAGAATGGCTCCAAAAATAGGGTGTTGACTCAGGGGAGCGAAGGCCCCATGTTTGAGACGTTGGATTTCATCGATGACAAATTTATGGGATCTCAATTTTGAGGCAAATTTTGAGTCATTCCCTTCCACAGTAAATTGAAAAAGTTTGTCTTCCAAGCTTTCCAAGATTTCTTTTCTCGCCTTTTCTGCTGATACTCGAAGAACCACGGCACAGCACAGCATGAGACTAAAATTAATCCCAATGATAAGAATAAGGGCAAGAGGGAAGTCCCAATTGTCAAAAAGTGAAAACCGCGACGCAGCCAACACAATCAACGCGATAACCGGGTAATAAATGATTTGTCCTACTTTCTCTGTCCGGTTGGCAACCTCAACAATGAACGATTTCTCTACTGGCCAGACTTGATACTTTTTCCCTGAGTTTCGAACGAAATGACAGCACTCTAATGTGCGCTCAATCACCTGCCAAATCAGTCCAATAAGCAAAAGCACGGCGATGAGCAACGGCCCTTTCACCACAGTATTCCGTGTGAAAGAAGAATCCTCAACTTGCCCTCGGTAGAGAACGTCATTCTCCGGCTGCCCTATAAGAGTCCATAACAAAATTGCAAAAACAACATAAATAACACTATAAACCACGACTCTCTTCCACCGAGGGTACCTTTCTTCATATGTGGCTTTCCATACTGTCCAACTCGTGTCCTCCGATCCTCCAGAACTCTTAGCACTCTTAGGAGTTTCCCTATCATGAAATTCACCATAGATCTTCAACAAGAAACACACACATAAAAACGCAGCCGTTACTCGCAAGAGTTGCGATGGCCATATGCTCACACCTTCAAACCAATAAAAAGGCTCGCCCGTCCAATACAACAACTCGCGGCTTTTGGAAAGATCCCAAGAGAACCACAAAACCAATCCGATCACCACGCAGTATACAGCCATCGCCCACCACGTCCGGTCATCCAGAAATCCGGCAATGACAAACCGGCCAATCAACATCAGCGCAAGCAACAAGCATGACAAGAGGATCAAGGGATGGAACGATTTTTCCCAATAGAGCGAAGAGGGTGGGATAGGATCTGGATGCACATGGCTCCCATCGGACTCGCTTAAATCTACCGGCATCGTCATCCCCAGCTCGAACAACCGTATTTCCTTCTCTCCATATCCTACTTGCGGGAAACCACAAAGGGAGTTGTCAGTTGGAGAACACAACGCTTGCAGAACAGACCGAAAAACCGCCGTCTGATATCCGTCCCGAAACGGAGCAACCATACCTTGTAAATTCTTGTGTAAGGCCAGACCATAGTGGGAAGCAACCAGGAGATTCCGTGTCCAATCCTTTTGACTGGGATGCAAAAACCTGGCATCCAGATCAGTGGTAAAAAAAATAGCATTCGGAAAACGAGGTCGCAGAGCCTGAAGAATCAGAAGTTTGTCGTACACATCACTCCCCAACACCCCAATGGCCTTGACGGGTGTGCCCCCTTCACCCATCTCTCCTTCAATTCGAGAAGTCAGTCGCCTGACATAATCGATTTGCGTAGCCCCTTCAGGTCTTTTAATGTCTGATGACACCTCTTGCTTTTTCCCCCATAATCCTTTCGAGTTATTGGACCCTTGAGAGGAATTTGATGTTTTTGAAGAAAATTCTTGAGGTAACTCTCCGTCCAATCCCCGAAGATAGGCATATTGTTTGATTCCCAAGTTGGCTAAATTCTCTGGCTTCCGTTTCAAAGCCTGGACTTTTCTCCGAAGATCGGAATGCGTTTTGGAATTCCTATCTTGAAACTTTTCGTGGCGGCAAATAGAGAAGTTTATTTCTTCTGGGTACGCATCTTCCAAGAATAATTTATTGAGGTAAGCAATAATCTCTTTCTTTTCTTTTTCTTTCTTTTCTTTCTCTTCTTTCTCTTTTAATTTTTCAATCAATTTACGAGTTCTCTTTCCTAATTCCTCTTTTGCGAATCGCTGTTCATGGTAAAGAGAAGGACCACGAAGTAATTTGTTCAGCTCCCCAAGAAGAGCTGTTTCAATCTGCTCAGAGGGAGATTCGGAATCATTGTAAGTATCGACTAGATCCCTTGTTGTTTTGGAAAATTGCTCTTTAAGGTATTGCGATAAAGGATCCGCTGCTTCTTGCAACTTGTTTATAAACATTTTTAAGTCTGTGAAATCACTAGCATGAAATCTATCTTCTTTCATTTGGGCAACAATAGCCGCAAACGTCAAAGGAAGAGCACGCCCATACGCAGTGTCCCACTCTGATACCAGCGTAATAGGAACATCTTCCCGACCCACTTCCATCCCTCGTCGACACAGCTCTTGAATCAGAGCTTCAACCAATTGATCGTCTGTCCCAATAGTCCGAATAAATGTGTTTTTCTTATCTTGAATAGACTCCTTGTCTGGCTTGTCTGGTTTATCTTCCTCATCCTTATCATATTTCATAAATAGAGACTCAATTTTCATAAATAGAGACCCAATAGACATCTGCGCATCTGGCTCTGGCTCTGGCTCTGGCTTAAGGAGAAGCCATTCCGGGGAAGTAGACCAAGGAGAAAAAAACGGCACGTCTGCTAAAGCAGTTGATTGGCTTTTTTCGGCATCTTTCTCAGTCGAGTTCGATTCTAACTCTTTCACCATATTTTTGAGAGTCGTCGTCGTTCGTGGCCCAATAATTTTGAATTTCAATTTATCATTTGGAATATTTTGCTTGAGCGCGTATACCAGACTATGAAGATCGCGGAGAGGCGTCTCATGATCCAAAACCTCATCCATGATCCATAAAACTAAAACCAAATTACCCACATCTGTCTGATTCTCGCCCTTTTCCTGCCCATTGCCATCCTCTTTTGCCTTATGCTCACCATCTTCCTTTTCACTGGAAAGCGTGAGAATAGGGTCCGTTTTGTACCACTCATACGGCACGACAAGGCACTTTTCTATTTGTCCGATAGAGTTCAGACTACAGTCTTTTACGTTCTTAGCATCTCTACTGTTCTGAGGATTTTCCATTTTTGACGCCGGAGCATCTGGGGCATCAGAACACGCTTTTTTCGGGACTTCTGTACCCGAATGACAGTCCTTTTTTTCACGCGTTAAGGGAAATCGGAAAAATCCAATTTTCTGAGAGTCTTCAGGCACAAAATTCTTCACCCCTAAACCCGACACCACGGCATATCGATGACGAATCCTCGATTCTCGGGCTTCAGCATAAGGCCCCCCGTCGACCATATTAATCACAATGGTAATGGCTTCAGAGGTATCATTTTGTGAAAACTTTTCTTTGATTTTTTCTTTAAAGGATTCAAAGGAATGATGGGTGAGGTTAACTTGATCTTGTTTTTTTCCTTCCTCTTCCTCCTGCTCATGCTTTTGAACGGCAAGAAAAGGATCTTGCCAAAGACGAGCTTGCACATCTTCCTTTTCGCGGAGTAATTCCTGGGAGACTTCTCCTTGGCGAAAGCTTTTCAAAGGCGGTTGAGTAAACCAAATGCCGCTCAGAATGGCAGCCACAAGCACAAAGGCTATTGGCCCAGCCTTTGAATCTTGGCCTGATTGGGGGGAATTATTAGGCATAATATTCTCTGTGTTAAGAAAAGGACTCTTACAAAAGGGAACCGTTTTACAATAAGTTCAATCCCGCAAGGTTGGGGAATAAATGCCTATTTCATAAAAAAATACACTACCCACATGCTGAGTCTTCCCATGTGTTTCATTATTAATCCAACAATGCTCCAAAGGTAGTTCACACTATTGTGTCAATAATTTCAAGTTGTCTCTTCTACTAATGTGTCCCCCTTGAAATTTTGGACAACATCAGACAACTAGCCACCCTACCCAACTATCCGTATGGTACCTTCTTCTGTAATTCATATCGTGTTTTCTATGCTCAAGTCTCACCAGGCCCTTGTCCTCAAAAATCTCTGGCTGATATCGGGGGCAAGCCTTTTGTTGAGAGTTTCGTGCGCAGGCAATACGCTGCTCGGACGCCTTGGCCTCTGCGTATTGAATATCCGAGTACGGTCTATCATGTGATGAACCGTGGTCTGCCTCGCTAGGCGACCCTCTGTACTCCCACTGATTATGAAACATTTCTCCAGGTGCTGGGCGAGACCCATACCCCTTGGGGAGGTGGAGGACTTCGCCAATTTTCGATGGGCCATCACTTTCATCTGTGTCTGCGCCCGCCCGCAGGAATCTGGGGCACGTCATGCGGTATCTCAATGATGTACCCGACGGGTTCATCGAGCACATCGGCCGGATGGGCCATTGTTTCGAGAGCGCTATCAAGCGATCCTGGTAGACGCGGAGGCCTATTGAGGCTCGGTGTTTCGGTACATTCATCTCAACCCAGTCCAGGCTATTTGGCCACATCACCGGAAACGTACGGCTGGAGTAGCCATGCCCGGTACTTGAAACCGACCTCCGCCTCCTCGTGGCTGCGTGTGAGAGAAGCTTTGGAATACTTTGGCACGCCCCGGACCTTTCATGAATGTGCGGTGGCCGGCAACGAGGAGGCGTTGGAAGCCTTTTACGCGGCCAAACGCCAGTTGCCGGTGTTAGGCACGGAAGGATTCTTGGGGTGGGTCAAGAACAAGGGCCAGCGCCTCTCGCGGGAGCATCCGCGCTATGAGCGGGTGACCGGTCGCCCCTCGGTGCGGCAGGTGATGCAGCGGGTCGCGATGGTGTTTGAGGTGGAGGTCACGACTTTAATGAGCGGCCGTCGCGGGGAAACGAACCATGCTCGCAAGGCGGCGATGTATCTGGTCGAGTTACTGTGTGATCTGACGTTGCAGGAAACGGCGGTGCACGTTGGGATGGAGAGCTATGGGGTCGTGGGCTGGACCTGTGCGCAGGTCCGGGCGAAACAGGCCGCTGACCAACGCTCCAAGAAACGGGTGTCACAGGTTGAGGCAGAAATTAGTCAACAAAAATTTTGCCCCCTATTCTAACGACTGGGAGCACGTCGTGAAGGAGGTATTAGGTGACGGCGGGGGGCAGGCTGTGAAGGGAGGAGTCGGGGATCGGAGGTCACAATGATGTCTCCTATAGAAAACTTTCCATTAACCCCATCATCATTCGTCATATCCCCAAAGCCGATTCTGGGTATTCCCACCCAGTCATTTCGTTGCAACGCAAGTTTTCCATCAACATAAACCTTGGCAAATTTTTCACCCTCAACCTTTAAGGTATAGGTGTGGAATTTGTCGGTGGTATCCATCGCAAACCTCCCTGTTTCGTCTCCCCATCCAATGGCATCCTCGTCAAAGAAGATCATATGACTTCGTGGTCCTTCTGCGAAGCTACCGGCAGAGGTATCGATAGAACCATAAAACATAATGCCCGAATCAAGAAAATTATGCGGTTGCTCCACTTTGTGCACCTGCAAAGTAAACTCAATTGAGAATTCCGTTTGGAAGTCAAAAGGCATGTCCTTATAAAACCACACGAACGCTTTCCCTGGAAGTTGGTCGATAGCTCTTAGGACTCCAATCGTGTTGAGCGTTAAAACACTCCCATTTGTCACCACGTCCAATGGGCGAACAGCGTTGGTGGAAACCACCCAACCTTGCTCTTCTGGCAACTGGGAACCATTCAATGCGGGAATTTGTCCCGACTGCACTCCCCCACACCCGGTAAGGAGTAACACAGTGACAAGCGTAAATTGAATAGTGACCTTTCCAATCGGCATGATAGACCCCTTTGCAAGAAGGCTCGTTAAGAAGGCAAACGTACCGGAGATAGCCTTATGGTTCTTACTTGATTGGAAATCACAACAATCCTTCACATGCCCTGACACACGCCTATTTACTACATGCCCCATACCTTCTGACGAAGAGGTCGCAGGGTCTCAAAAGTTATTAGAGAAGGGAAGAAATTTAAGACGGAAGAATGACCTACTCATTTTGCTAGACCAATTCGGTTCCGTGCATTCGAGCGAAGAGCTCCCAATCAAATGGTTTTGGTGCTACAGCATGCAGGGGAATTGGTTGAATGGTTCCAGGGTCCCGGTAGGCTAACATGCATCCAATGACCTGTTCGGGCTGTTCGATCAAACACCGGATGGCTTCGTAGGCGAAGAGTTGAGCCATGGTTTTGTCCACCGGAGTCGGGAAGGCCCCTCGTAGGGTATGACCAAGAATGGTGGCTTTGGTTGCCACTGAGAGGGGGTAATGCCCGGATCGTGTTTGCAGGTGGGTCCACTGAGAGATCCGACTGGCGACATAGTCCACCAGGCCATGGACCCCGCCCTCTGGATGATGTCGGTGAGGCGTGCGTTCGGCCACAATAAAAATATGGCTTTTGTTCCGGACACCCAACGTCTGTTTCAATGTGCCCAGAATGACCTCCTCGATATACGCATCAGGATCAGGATGTTCATTGACCAACAGGCCCTCAGCTCGTGCCTGGTATGCACACATTAATGCCAGGTGCCCGGATCCTGCCCCCATGACTTCGACAAAAAAGACACTTCCCATGGCCGCACTGGTCGCTTTTAGCGACTCGATTGATTGGTTGGCTAGGGCGACAGCTGATTGGAGCCCGAGTGACGTGGTTCCGGCAATATTGTCGTCGATCGAACCAGGAATCCCCACGACCTGTATACCAAACCGTTCATAGATGGCACGAGCCCCGCGCATGCTTCCGTCACCTCCCATCACGATTAACGCCCCATCCTCCATGTACGGTTTGAGATGATGAATGGCGGCCAGTTGGGCCTCCTCATCTTTAAAATCTTCAAACCGACTGCTTCCAATCGGGCTGCTGGCGTGATTACTCATTCCACGCGTGTCCTGCTCCGTCACCAACTCAATCCAATTATTCGCCAAACCCAGAAATCCATGTTGCACGAAATAGACTTCGAGGCCTAATCGATTCCCTGTGACGCGAAGCTCCTTCAAGGCCGCACCGGCTCCGGCAAAATCCCCACCGGAGACCAGGGCGACAATTCGCCGAATTTGACGTGGTTTCAAGGTGACCTTCTCACGGCGGCCTTGTTCTACGGTCATCCAGGCCTCACGGGCCGCCCGTTCTCGTTCTGAAAGACCGACGGCAGTGGAATACCCCGACAATTGCCCATGTTCATAGGTGAGGAGGACGACGTTGTCCTGTCCTTCCTTGTAGGCTCCAAATTCTGAAAACGCTTCACTGAACGGACGAGGATCGAGAAAAATTAAGAGCGCTCGCAAGGTTGAACTGTGCGTATACAAACACAATACTTTTCCCTGGTGGCTCTGGCCCAACTGATGGAACCCATCGACCAAATCCACATAGAGTTCAAAGAACGAGTGGCCTCCCGCATAACTGTAGAGCGGATGTTTAATCAGTCGCTGGGCCGTCTTCGTGTCGACCCCAAAGGCCTTGGCGGCTTCTTCAATTTCGGTCGTTTTCTCAATGCCGGTGGCCCATCCAAAGTCTTGGGATTCTAACGCCCATTCAGTGATGGGCTGGGTGGCCTTAGCTGTCTCGGGAGACAGGATGGAGACGACCCGTTCAAAAAGCTGCCGGGTATTGGGACTCTTACTCACCATGTGGACAAACGATTCCGAATCCAGATAGTTATCCAGGTGGAGAAAGTCCAGTTGTTTCCCGACGAGGCCTAACGTCCGGACAAGTGCGGTCCCGATGGCTTCAGCCTTGGGAATTCCCCGCTCGGGGTCAAGGACGTTCCTAAACCGGCGCCCCACACGGAACTTCTTACTATCCATCTGAGAGACTCCATGCCGCATGGTAAAAAACAGCGTGCGGGCACTTAAATCACGGGGCATCAACCAGTAGCGATCTTCGCCAATATCAAGGACTATCCGACCCTCAGCCAGATTAGGCGTCATATGCTCACGTGGGACGATCGCCACGGGTCGACGTCGTATTGGTTTTTTCGTGACCCCGATAGGTGCTCGAAATAAGGGAGAAAGCTCGCCCTGAGCGAGAAGCTGATTCCAGGCAGCGAAAAACACCAACTCATCTCCCCCGCAGGCTTGCTGAATCAGCGCATGCCTTGCGTCTCTGTAGTCCGCGGCATTGGCAAACCCTGTTTGGGCATCCTGGACAAATAGTCGCATGGCGACCATGGCCTCCAATGCTCGTTGCGGGCGATCCCCCGATGAAGCGAGAGGGGGAGGAGGCTCCGCTCCCTCTACGGGCGGGCGTCGGGCAATCGCCTCGCCATACGTTAACAGGCCCTCAATTGTTACAAAATCCAGGTTTTCTGCTTCTGCCTTCATCTATTCACCTCATCCACCCCTTTAGCTGTTATGTGGTCTCATATCAATCTTTCTTTATGGTAATGCTTTTCAGCCTAATCGACAACACAGGTTCTAGCCATGAACGTCTGATTCATCTCCTGCCGACACGATAATTCTGGCAGACGGTCCTGGCGCTTCATTGACAAAGGAACCCACTTGTCTCAATCACCAGGTGAGTGGAACCAGGCCAACATAGAGGAGTCCCTGTCGGCAATAGACCATGCTATAGTTTGACCTGTAGTGGGCCACACTTTATGAGATTCCACAGGGAGGTGGGATATCTTCTGCGCCGAACAGCACTCCTGGGACATTAGAACCCACGATCCTATGAACCTCAAACGGGAGTTGGGACTCCCGCTCCCCTTCGACTACGGCGTCGGATGCGGCGCCCAGGCAAACAGGTGTTCACCAAGCAGGTAATGGTCGCTCAAACCCGTTCGGGCTGAGGGTCTCAAAGTATGAACGGGTGCAAGGCGGTTCAACTGCCGTTTTAGGATGATGGGATAGTTTTTACAATTGGCGATCATTTAAGAACTGACAGGGAAAATTTCATGCAAAAGACAAAAATCATCTGTACGATCGGACCGGCGACGGAATCTTACGAGATGTTACGAAAAATGTATGACGCCGGCATGAACATCGTGCGGTTGAACATGTCCCATGGAACCCACGAATCCCATGCCAAGGTGATCAAACACATCAAGACGCTCAATAAAAAGGTCGCATTTCCGATTCCGATTCTTTTAGATACGCAAGGTCCCGAAATCCGCACAGGAGATTTGTCGATTGACCTCAATCTCAAGGAAGGCACCATCGTGTCTATTTCTGCGCGAGGACCCATGGATGTGGAAGAAAGTTCTATTCACATCAACTATACCGATTTAATCGAGGCGGTGAATGTCGGAGATAAAATTACGGTGGATAATGGGTTGATCAATTTTGAGGTCCTGGAAAAAAAAGGTCGCCTCATGCAGTGCCGTGTCCTTGATGGGGGTGTGTTGAAAAGCAAACGCCATGTCAATTTACCAGGGATCCGCGTCAATCTCCCTGCGATTACGCAAAAGGACGAAAAAGATATTGCGTTTGGTTTAGCAGCGGATGTGGACTTCATTGCCCTTTCGTTTGTTCGAGAAGCTGAGGATATCCGACAATTAAAACAGCTCATGGGCCCCAAAACCGGGAAGGTAAAAATTATTGCCAAAATTGAAGATCAAGAAGGCGTTCGCAATCTGGAAGCCATTATTCAGGAATCGGATGGCATTATGGTGGCTCGCGGAGATTTAGGAGCAGAAATCAACTTAGAGGATTTGCCGAATGTGCAGCGCAGAATTGTCCGGCTCTGCGCGGAATCCGGCAAACGCGTGATTGTCGCAACCCATCTCCTGGAATCGATGATCCATAATCCGATCCCCACACGCGCCGAAGTGACTGACGTGGCTAATGCCATCTATGAAGAAGTCGATGGGGTGATGCTATCGGGAGAAACCACGGTCGGGAAATATCCGCTGAAATGCATCGAGTATCTGCGAAAAATCTCCATCAAAACCGAAGCCATTCCAGGATTGCAGTTTGCAAAACAGTTGAAACTGACAACAGACAAACAGCAACTAGCCACCGCCGCGGTCCAACTCGCAGAAGGATTACACGCCAAAGGGATTGTCGTGATCACTCGACGAGGCATCATGGCGGATTTTGTCTCAAATTGTCGTCCCTTTTCCACAAACATTTATGCCTTCACCAACGGGAGTCAATCCCGTCGAACGATGACGCTCAATCGAGGCGTCTACCCCTTTCGGATCGACTTTAGCTCAGACCCTGAAAAAACGTTGCAAACCGCCTTTAGAATTTTAAAAGAACGTGAACATTTCCAAACGGGAGATAAGGTCGTGATTATCTCAGACGTCCTGGCTCAACAACGGGTCGATTCCATTCAAATCCGAGCCATTCCATAAAACAAGGCCGTCTGGTCAAAAAACCCATCCGGCCTTCAGGCCATAGCTGTTCATGCGGCACCCATTCTTGTTACTTTCCTGTTCCTGAAGATTTAATCCGAGCATGCATGATTCGGCTCATCGACTACGCAAGGAGGGCTCAACAATAGATGCCGATTAACAGCCATCACTTCCCACCAGCAGGTTGCCATCTCCAGCCTGAGCAATGATTCTCGTTGCTCCGGGTTCTTTAAGAGAAATCAGGCTGACAGAAAGAGAAGTCACGACTCTATTCTGAACAGGCATTGAAAAGAGGGGTTAGATTCTTCGGATAGCCAGAAGAACCATGGAAACGAGCCAGGCAAAAAAGACGATATTGATAAAAAATCCTTCCATACTATTCTTATCGGCATATCAGCATCTAAAGTTAAGTTTTTTCTTGTTCTCTGATGTTCCTACTCCTTTTTTCACTCATTATCCCTTTCCTCGCCCCCGAATCCACTACGACCTTCAGTCATTCACCAGACAAAGAGGTCCCTCCGACTTTGGAGACTCTGTTCCTTTCGGATGGAAAAGGGTGAGGAGACACCCAAACAGGTGAGCACAAACTATGACGTCGGTGAAGACAGGGTCTTCTGACTGGAAGCTTTAACCGGAAGGGACACGATACGATCTAAGAGAGTATCGGCGAGCTGTCGTTTCGGCATTCGATGGATGTGATGCGTGGCAGAACCGGGCGTGAGGACATACACCTCATTGGTATCATTTCCAAAGGCAGACTGCTCTCCCCCGATATGATTCACGATCAACATATCCAGATGTTTGCTGGCGAGCTTGGCTTGTCCATGCTCAATAAGATGGTCTGTTTCAGCCGCAAAGCCAATCATACGTTGGTGTGTACGCTGGGCGGAGAGTGCCATTAAAATATCTGGCGTCCGTTCCAAATCCAACCCTTCGCCCTGCCATTGGTCTTTTTTTACTTTCTGTGCATGCGCCTGTTTGGGGCGAAAATCTCCTACGGCAGCCGTCATCAAGAGCGTGGTCGCCCATTCAAATCGCGCCGTGAGCGCCTGTAACATGTCTTCTGCGGTGACCACAGGAATCACTGTCACGTTCTTCGGAGCCATTAACTGGTTGGGACCCGTCACTAAGACGACCTCGGCCCCACGTGCGGCTGCTGCCTCGGCCAAGGCAAATCCCATTTTGCCTGATGACCCGTTACTGATGAATCGCACAGGGTCAATGGGTTCCTGTGTGGGACCAGCCGATATCAAAACACGCTCCGCTTGCCAATCCGTTCGGCGATGCAGCAGGTCAACCGCAGTCGACATGATGATTTCCTCGGTAGCCAAACGCCCCTGTCCCCATTCTCCAGAGGCCAACGCCCCAACTTCTGGCTCGACCAGGACCACCCCTCGATGGCAGAGGGTCTGAGCATGGGCTTGGACTGCCGGATGGGCCCACATTTCGCCATCCATCGCTGGACAGATCATCACCGGACATTGAACGGTGAGTGAAAGGGTTCCGAGCAAATTGTCGGCTAACCCGAGAGCCAATTTGGCTAATGTGTTCGCGGTACAGGGAGCCACGACTAACAAATCGGCTTGTTCGGTTAAGGACAAGTGTTTCATGTCCTGATGGCCGGCAAAGACATCACTCGACACCGGATTCCCTGACAGCACTTCAAACGTCAGGGGGGCGATGAAGCGGATAGCCGAATCCGTCATGACCACATGAACGTTTGCACCGGCCTGTGTCAACAAACGTACAAGTCCGACCGCCTTATAGGCGGCAATACTCCCCGTCACCCCTAGAATAATCCGCTTCCCTGCTAACACCGTGTTCATCGTCTATATTCTCTCGCCAAGGGAATTCAGCTATTCCTCGGGTCCGATCACCGTGCCAAGATGTTGAGCCGTGTCATCGATATACACGCTCAATTCTTTCTTAATCTCCTGAGCATTCTCATCCGGCTGTGCATAGAGCGCCGGATCGATAGGCCGTTCATTCGACCGTTTGGCATTTCGAATGGCGTCTTTGGCTTCCTGGCCAATGACATATGGAACTTGTCCGTTGAGCACTTCTTCTATAGCCCTTGAGGTGTCTTTCGAAAATTTACTGGCTCCGTACGGCTCTCCACCTCGCACCAACTGCTTGGCCCGCTGGGCAGCAATCTGCACGATCCGATACCGCGAATCATATTCTTTTTGGTGATGTTCTGGTAATAACGATAAGGCATCCATTGTAATGTCCTCTTTCCTTTCTGTGATGAAAACAAGCTTAGGTGTGTAGTCTACACAAATCAATCCCGTCAATGCAGCATCTATCGGAATACATGAGCTGGATCGACATGGGTGGTTCGAACACGTTCTGCCACAATGACGGCTTGGATTTCCTCGATGGCCTGCCCCAAGGTTTCATTGCGAATGGTGTATTGGTATTCCGTATAGCTTCGCATCTCATCTTGGGCTTTCTGAAACCGACGCTCCTGCTCATCCGGTGTATCCGTCGCTCGTTCAACCAAACGAGCCCGAAGCACCTCCAAGGAAGGAGGCAAAATGAACACGGTCACGGCCTTTTGAAGCGTTTTCATGACCTGCCGCGCGCCTTGCACATCAATGTCCAACAAGATATCCGTGTTCGAATCAGACTCTTGCTCCAACTCCATCCATGGTGTTCCGTATAATCGTCCATAGACTTCGGCGTATTCAGCAAAGGCATGCTCGGAAATTTTTGTGTGAAACTCGTCTTCTGAAATAAACCGGTACTCCTTCCCATCCGTTTCGCCAGACCGTGGCATCCTGGTGGTATAGGAGACCGAGAGGCGAACATCGGGAATCGTCTTCAAGATGTGCCGGCAGAGCGTCGACTTCCCCACTCCGGAAGGACCCGATACAACAAATAACAATTTTTGCCCTTTTAATGACACAGTTCCTCGGAGGTTACGACAGGACTTGATCGATTATTCAATATTTTGGACCTGTTCACGGATCTTTTCTAATTCACTCTTTAAGTCCACAACCTGTGCAGAGATCTCGGAATCGCTCGCCTTTGATCCGATAGTATTGACTTCCCTCCCCATTTCTTGAAGGAGAAAATCAAGCCGTTTTCCAACCGGATCCTTGGATTTGAGGGCTGAATGAAATTGTGCCACATGGCTTTTCAGCCGTGTTAATTCTTCTGTCACGTCTGATCGTTCCGCCAACATGGCGATTTCTTGAGCAATTCGATCTTCGTTCACCCGCTCCCCTTCTAATAACTTGGCGACACGAGCTTTCAGACGATCAGCGGACACCTGCAGTGCAAGAGGAATGCGTTGCTGAATCACCTGAAGCCGTCCCTCGACGATCTGAACCCGCTGCAAGAGATCTTTTTGTAATGCGGTGCCTTCTTTCTTGCGCATTTTTTCTAAATCGGTCAAGGCCCGCTGGACTAACCCCTCGACAACCTTGGGCACATCCTTGATCACCGTGGACTCCTCACTTGTGAAAAATAGATCTCGAAACCCTGCCACCACATTCACATCCACCGTTCCACTCAGCTTGAATTCCCGCTGCAAATCCCGTAACCCTTGAACATACCGACTCGCCATTGCGCGATCTACCTGTACGGTTTTATTGGCTCCAGACCCTCCACCATTCATAGTCACGGTCAATTCAATGCGACCACGCTCACAGATACGCTTGACTTGCTCTTTGAGTCCCAACTCCATATGAGAAAGAGGCTTAGGCAGGCGCATCATCATCTCGCAAAACCGATGATTCACGGATCGAATTTCAACCCCAACCATGGTTCCCTGACAAAGCGATTCTCGTTTTCCAAAACCGGTCATGCTTTTCATGTTGGCTTTCGTTTTCCTTCCCATTCACAGTCTGAAGCAAGCACACAATGAGGACAATTTGGCGTTCTAGCCAGACAAACATATCGACCATGGAGCAGGAGGCGTTGAGCCCCGACCGTCCATTGCGCTTTGGGCAAGAGGCGCTGAAGATCCTCTTCAATGTTGGTCGGGTCTTGGCTTCTCGTCAACCCGAGCCGATTGGCCACCCGCTTCACATGGGTATCCACCACTATGGCAGGTTCTCCCACAGAGCTTCCTAAAATAACATTGGCCGTTTTTCGCCCAACTCCGGGTAGGGAGGTTAATGCTTCCATCGTTCCTGGCACCATTCCGTGAAAGCGTTGTATCAGAGCTTGTCCACACCCAATGAGATGGCGCGCTTTATTTTTATAAAATCCCGTTGGCCGAATGAGAGCTTCTAATTCCGCTGGATCGGCATTGGCAAAATCCTTTGCGGTGCGATAGCGGGAAAAGACGTTCGGCGTCACCTGGTTAACTCTCTCGTCCGTACATTGGGCCGAAAGAATCGTGGCCACTAACAACTCAAGCGGATTGGAGGAATCCAATTCTACTCTCACGTCAGGGATGGATTGATCCAATGCCGCAAGGATCCGGCCTACACGCTTTTTCGCCGCCACCGGCAATTCAATGGGACGACGTGATGTTCTGAGGCGACCCGTTGGTGAAGCAAGACCCCTCATGGAAAGGTCTCGGCTGGAGCCACAGGAGGATAGAGAGGCCTGTCCTGAGACTTCCCCTTCCTGACACCCTCCGCCTGAAGACCACGAAGTAGTGACGTGAGTTCCTGTTGAATCATGAGAAGCGACGCGTCCTGTAACGCGGATCCCCCCATTCCCCCGTATCGCTGGCAGAGGAGTTGCACGTCTTCTTCGCCCATCAGATCTGCCTTATTAAAAAAACGCAGACATGGAATGTTTTCAAGTCCCAATTCATTCAAAATATTGTCTACTGCGGTAATGTGCTGCCCGGGATCTGGCACATGGGCATCTATCACGTGGAGCAACACATCAGCTTCCTGTAATTCCAGTAAGGTCGTTTGAAATGCCGCCATGAGATCTTTGGGCAAATCTCGGATGAATCCTACGGTATCTGTTAGAATGACATCCCCTAAACCTGGTAGATACCATCGCCGATTAACCGTATCGAGTG
This sequence comes from Nitrospirota bacterium, assembly GCA_029864405.1. Taxonomy (GTDB): domain Bacteria; phylum Nitrospirota; class Nitrospiria; order Nitrospirales; family UBA8639; genus Nitrospira_E. The sequence goes on along the minus strand of JAOTTP010000011.1, from coordinate 33,308 downwards.
TTTCAAAGACGCGATCCTTTACAGAGACCTGGCTATTCGTCAACGCATTTAACAGAGTCGACTTCCCCACATTGGTATAGCCAATTATGGAAATGATTGGGAGCCCTCGCTTCATGCGCATTTTTCGCTGCTCCTGACGACCATGCGCCATAGACTCTAAGTCTCGCTCCAGTCGCTGAATGCGCTCACGGGCTCGACGGCGATCCGTCTCCAGCTTAGTTTCTCCCGGCCCTCTAGTCCCAATTCCCCCCGCTAACCGGGAAAGAGCCGTACTGGACTGGGCAAGACGTGGAAGCAAATACCGAAGTTGCGCCAGCTCAACTTGAATTTTTCCAATGGAGGAATGCGCCCGTTGTGCAAAGATATCGAGAATCACTTGCGAGCGATCCAAGACTCGCAGGTCCGTGATTTCCGAAATACCCCGAACTTGGGCGGGGGTCAAATCTTGATCAAAAATCAACGTATCGGCACCGGACTGGAGCGCACGGATTGCCAGCTCTTTCATCTTTCCCGAACCAACCACAAACTTCGGATGAATCGCCCCCAGCCGTTGCGTGATGCACCCTAACACTTCCAAGTCCTGCGCACGCACCAATTCTTGTAACTCCTCGAGACGACCTTCTTCCGAAGCGGCATTCCCTGTGCTGACACTGACCAGAAGTGCCCTCCCCTCCCGAACACCTTCTCGCAACCCTGGATTCGAGCGAACAATCTCTTGTTCCAATGATTGAATAAATTGCTGACAATCCAACTGGAACGAGTGAAAGGGACAAGGCGGTAATTCCAACGTCGTTCGACCCTGAATGGGACTCGAAAGAATATGCGCCACATAAACATCCCGAAGGCTGCCATCTTTTCCCACACCGAGGGCGATCATTAAATCCAACCGAAGGAGAGCCAGGTCGGTCAGGTCATCCTGGGTCAGCGGTTGATTATTGAGGTGGGTATGGACCAAACGAACTCCCCGCAACAATCGAAGGCCTGAACGAGTCCGCGAGAGATGTGGGATGACCAATTCATGGTGATCCCCAATCAAGACCGACTCTATCTGACCTTGTCGATTGATCAATAGCCCGATTTGGCGCCTCGTCTCATAGGTGAGTTCGGCGCATTCCCGAGCCACCTCAGGTGTGACAACTTTTTCTGGAGGTATCCGTCGACGATAGAGACGCTCCATTCGGCTAATCTGATTCGCCTTTAACCCATGAAGATTACCAAGGACAACCGGAATGACTCTTCTCCTTTTGCCATAGCATGTGTGTCATTGAGAGGGAACTCCAGCCATCGCGGACCCATCGTATTTACATTGCAACGTAGAGATCGCATCCACATCCCATGCTGCCCTCTCCTTGCGCTTGAGTTTTTCCAACCCCGCAGCAGCAATCATGGCACCATTGTCCGTGCAGAGCGCCCGTGGAGGCAGAGTGATATCCAACCCTAATGTGCGAGCCCGCTCCCCAAGCTTCAGGCGAAGGCGAGAGTTTGCGGCCACTCCTCCCACTACCGAGATCGCTTTCACATCATATTGACGGGCAGCGCGACAAAGTTTTCCCACCAACACATCCACAATAGCTTCCTGATAGCTGGCAGCTACATCCGCCACGGGCAAGGGGGAATTCCCTTTTTGCTGTTCGTCCCGCACAAAATATCGGAGTGCTGTTTTCAGCCCGCTAAAACTAAAATTCAAATTTTGGCTGTGAAGCGTTGGGCGAGGGAAGGATACATAATGAGCATTGCCATGTTCAGCGAGCCGATCAATAGCCGGACCACCCGGATAGGGGAGCCCTAGCATTTTGGCACCTTTATCGAACGCTTCTCCTGCTGCATCATCCATCGTCCATCCGATGAACTGATATTCTCCGCGATGAGGAACCAAGGCCAAATGCGTATGCCCACCGGACGCGATCAAGACCATGGTTGGAGTTGGCAAATTCGGATTGGCCAACCATGCGGAGGCCAAATGCCCCTCTAAATGATTCACTGTCACCCAGGGTATATTGGTGGCATAAGCCAGAGCTTTTGCGAAATTCACGCCAACAAGTAAGGCCCCCACCAATCCGGGACGATTGGTGACCGCAATACCCGTTAATTGGGAAAGAGAAACCTTGGCCAAATCTAAGGCTTCCCTTGTCAGAAGTTCCACGCACTCCATATGACGGCGCGAAGCCAATTCCGGGACCACTCCCCCGTAACGGGCATGCACCTCAACCTGCGAATCCAATACATTTGAAAGAATGTGACCCTCGGGATCCAACACGGCTACAGCCGTTTCATCACACGAAGTTTCAATTCCTAAAACCACAGGCACATCCTTTACAACACCAAGATTCCTTTAGCAAAAAACAACAAAACCCTCAGGACCATCGGTCCTGAGGGTCTCATTTAGGATCTGACCGTTCCTACTTCCAATCACACATTCGCTAAGACCTCTTCCTCAATAAAACTGGGGGTGTGATCGGTCAAGACAACCTTTATCTTCTTCGCGTCTTTAAACCGCCCTTTAATCAGTTCTTCAGAGAGAGGATCTCCTAGACGGCGTTGAATAGTTCGGCGAAGGGGACGGGCACCATATTGTTGTTCAAACCCTTCATCAATCAACCACTGCTTCACCTCATCGGACACATCTAAATGCACTCCTCTTTCCACAAGACGGGCATTGAGCTCCCCAATGAGAATGTCAACAATACTCACCAAATGTTCTTTCGCGAGTTGATGGAAGACAACCAATTCATCGATACGATTCAAGAATTCAGGACTGAAATGACGCTTCAGCTCGGCCAATACTTCACCCCTCATACGTGAGTTATGCTCGGATTCCACATCACGTTGAAATCCCATCGACACACCTTTTTGAATGAATCGAGTTCCTAAATTTGATGTCATCACCAAAATGGTATTTTTAAAGTCCACCTTCCGGCCTAAACTATCCGTTAATACTCCATCATCCAGAACTTGCAGCAACACATTGAAAATATCTGGATGCGCTTTTTCAATTTCATCAAATAATACAACTGAATAGGGACGGCGCCTCACTTTCTCCGTCAATTGCCCGCCCTCCTCATAACCCACGTAGCCTGGAGGGGCACCAAACAACCGTGAACTGGTGAATTTCTCCTGGTATTCTGACATGTCCACCCGAATCAATGCATCATCGGTATTGAACAAGAACTCGGCTAATGCGCGAGCCAGCTCCGTCTTCCCTACCCCGGTCGGGCCAAGAAAAATAAATGACCCAATTGGTTTTTTTGCATCCTTCAATCCAGCCCGCGACCGACGAATAGACCGGCAAACGGCAGAAATAGCTTCATCCTGCCCTATAATTCGCTTGTGAAGGTAATCCTCCATATGTAGCAGCTTTTCAGATTCTTCTTCTTCGAGTTTAAAGAGGGGAATCCCGGTCATTTTCGATATGACATACGCCACATCCTCACCGGAAATCACCGGTCGGTTTTTCTCTTGCTTTTTCTTCCAATCCCGCTTGGAATCATCTAATAATTTCCGAAATCGCTCTTCCTCTTCACGGAATTTTACGGCTTCCTCAAAATTCTGAAGCCCGATTGCGACTTCTTTTTCACGAGCAACCCTTTTTAGTTCCTGTTCCAGAGACTTCAACTCAGGAGGGAGGGCATACGTGAGCAATTTCGCTCGCGAACCGGTTTCATCAATAAGGTCAATGGCTTTATCCGGCAAAAACCGATCAGTGATATACCGTTCACTCAGCTTCACAGCTTCTTCAACCGCCTCATCCGTGATTTCGATTCCATGATGCTCTTCGTATCGATCACGGAGCCCATGAATGATCTGCACGGTCTCCTCTACTGAAGGAGGCTGAACATAAATAGGCTGAAACCGCCGCTTGAGCGCCCCATCCTTTTCAATATGTTTTCGATATTCATCCAGTGTCGTCGCCCCAATGCATTGAATTTCTCCACGAGACAACGCCGGCTTTAACATATTCGCGGCATCAATGGAGCCTTCCGCAGCACCTGCACCTACTAACGTGTGAAGTTCATCAATAAAGAGAATGATGTTCCCCGCTTGGGAAATTTCTTTCATCACCACCTTCAGGCGTTCTTCAAACTGTCCACGATATTTCGTACCTGCCACCAAGGAACCAAGATCCAAGGCAATCACCCGGCGATTCAATAAATTGTCCGGGACATCCATGCCAATGATCCGCTGGGCCAGGCCTTCCACAATAGCTGTTTTCCCCACACCTGATTCACCAATCAAGGCCGGGTTATTTTTTGTTCGACGGCTAAGGATTTGAAGAACTCTTTGGATTTCATCTGACCGTCCAATAACGGGATCAAGCGTTCCCTCCTGAGCCAACTGCGTCAGATCCCTACCAAATTCATCTAAGGCAGGTGTGCTGCTTTTTTTATCTCGCTCCCTGGTTCCTGATTTTCGCAAGAACGTGACGGTCAATTGACGAGCCGTTAAAAGATTTGCCCCTAAACTCCGAAGAACTTTCCCCCCGATTCCTTCTTCTTCTCGAAGAAGGCCAAGGAGCAGATGTTCACTCCCGATATGGTTGTGACCCAGCAATCTGGCTTCCTCAACACCGTACTCAATCACTTTCTTTACTCTTGGGCTAAATGGAATTTCCCCGAACGTCACCGTCGTTCCACCCCCAGGCAGATTGCGTTCGATTTCAAGACGGATTTGTTCCGGCGAAAGGCCCATCTTTTTGATGATCATCAGGGCAATGCCATCCGATTCCCGAAGGATGGCAAGCACCAAATGCTCGGTACCTAGATAATCGTTTTGGTGCCGTTCCGCTTCTTCTCTGGCAAGGATGATAATTTTTCTACCACGATCCGTGAATCGTTCGAACATTGGACCTCCTCTAGCCGATTTATTCGCGAAACTTTTCGCTCACGCCTTCGTCTATTATCCACAAAAAATTCGAGAAAAATTCACAATTTCAGTCTATCCGTGATCCCTCAAAACTGTCAAGTCAGAAGCTTGAGAACAGAGGACCCAGCAACGGGGATGAGGATTCACTCTAACAATCAAAATACGCTAAGAAAAGCCTCCTGCCCGGCACGGAAAAAATTGCCTACTCATTCTCCAAAAATTTCCCGCTTGCTATCAGATCAATGAAGACACTACCATCGTGGCTCCTGACAACACCATCCCCTTCAAAGCTCATGCCTACCTTCCAGACCATCGGGATCATCACCAAACCTAACGCACCCAACATACTGCAGGAGATTTCCCATCTCCGTGATTGGTTGGTGGCACATCACAAAACTGTCATTCTTGATTCCACTCAAGGATTTCCTACCTCGGATAGTCCCACCCGTATTCAGATTGCCAAGGAAGCCGATCTCCTCATTGTGTTGGGCGGAGATGGCACGATGTTGAGCGGAGCGCGCCTCGTTGAACAAAGGGAAATCCCCATCTTGGGAGTCAACATGGGCGGTCTGGGCTTCCTCACTGAAATCAACTTCGACGATCTCCCCACAGCGTTAGAAAAAGTGTTCGCAGGGGAATGGCAACTGGATAAACGCTTGATGTTAAAAGTTCAGCTCCAGCGGGGTGACCAAATCATCGGCACCTATTCAGCTTTAAATGATGTGGTGATAAGCAAAGGGCATTTGGCCAGAATGATCGCAACCAAGATATGGGTCAATCACGCCTTCATGACAAACTTGCGTGGTGATGGACTGATCGTCGCCACACCGACAGGATCGACCGCTTACTCCCTTTCGGCAAAGGGACCGATTTTAGATCCAAGACTTGAAGTCCTTCTGATTAACCCAATCTGCCCGCACACCTTTTCCCACCGCCCCTTCCTCGCCCCTGGCGATGTGCCGATCACCATTGAACTGACAAGTCAAGAACCGGCCATGGCGACAATCGATGGCCAAGTGGGAGCAGAAATGCTGACGGGTGATCTTGTGCATGTTCGAGCTTCAGACCATCGCACACAACTCATTCGTTTTCCAGACCGAAGTTACTTTGAAGTGTTACGCACTAAATTGAAGTGGGGGGATGGGTAACTTCTGTCTTCAGACTCTCCACAACCGACTCGACCAATTTCATTTAATATCCCATTAGCTTCATAGCCTGGCAAATCGAGGATTGCACTCCTTCATCCATCACGATGGTCTGCCCATTTCATCAATGAGAAATCGACTCTTGGATTCGAAAAAAAGGAAGAAAAAAAGAAAAGAAAACGGAGAGTGCACAGCCAAGCAACCTGAAGGAAAGGCTCCTATTCTCAATAGAGACTTACGGGGCGCACTCGGGACATTCTTTTCGCTCAGCAGGAGCATAAAACTCCCCTGAGGTCAGAGGAAAGACTTGATCGCATGTTTCGCAATAGCGAATTTCAAAAAAGGGCACGCCATCCTCGTTGATCTCACACGGTAGCAATAAATCGATGGGATCAAATCCTAGCGTTTTTTCATCGGGAAATTTGACCACCGCGAGCCGAACATTAAAAAATTCAAATACCCCTTCCTTGCCCTTATACTGATCCTCATGACCCATCACATACACGGGCTGGCCTTTACGTTTGAACCGAAGATCCTTTAAGGTTCGCTCCGTCTCAGAGGCACAAAAAAAATCTTGCGATGGGTTTGGCTCGCTCATCCTGGCAATATTCCTCTGTCACATGTATACATCAGACTCATCCTTCCGCATAAGGATGGATCAGCTTGTAGCATGGCCTCAAAAAGGAGGTCAAGGCGGAAGGAGCAGACAGTCTACTTACAAAGGAGGCGCATCCATGGCTGGCATCGTCATTTATCACAAACCAACTTGCTCCACCTGCCGACAGGTCATCAAATTAGTCGAGGAAAGCGGTCAACCCTTTACCGCCATCAATTACTATGAAAAAACCTTTTCCAAATCCACGCTCAAAGGGCTCCTCAAAAAGGCAGGGCTCAAGTCCTCAGAAATCATCCGTAAAAAAGAAGAGATATACAAAAAGCTGAACTTGCAAGACTCGCAATTCACTGATGATGAATTATTAGACATCCTCATCAAACATCCGGATCTCATCCAACGTCCCCTGGTCCAAAAAGGAGACCAAGCGATTCTCGCCCGTCCTCCTGAAACAGTCAGCAAAATCCTTTAACGGGATCCTGGCACCAGAATAGAGCCGGGCTAATAGTCAAAACGGCCGCTGAAAAGAATCCGAAGCCGTATTGCCAAAATAGTCGGTCTTGAGAAATTGGTACGCTTCGATAATCCGCCGCAATTCCGGCTCAGCACTGCGGTCACCTTGCCGGATATCAGGATGTATCTTCTTGGCCCGCTCCCGAAACGCTCGAGTCACCACTGGCAAAGGACTTCCAAATTCAACACCTAGCACTTCATAGGCGTGGACAGACGAACGAATTTCTCCACGAACAGAAGTGGGCTCTCCCTCCCCTCCTCCACCTCCCGCAGCCTTAAAGAAATTAAAGAGATTGATCTTGTGCCGTCGACGACGAGGACGTTGCCTGATCTCGCTTTCAAACTCTTCAAACCGGTCCTCAATAAATTCCAACCGCGACTCCAAGCGCTGTGCGGCTGTCAATTCGATAATGTCCTCCAACTCCCCCTCAACCAGCCCTAACATCCGATCAACTTCGATCAACCCCTGCTCAACATGCAAATAGGCATCGGTTCGCTCTTGAAACATCGTTTCGAGAGCAAAGTCCAAGCTTTGCTCAGATTGATCGCGAAGCTTAGCAATCCGCCGACTCATCCCAGCCACAAACTTCCGTCGATTGTGTTCATTCAACGCCATAATGCCAATGCTCAAGGAAAATTTTGGGGCAATTGTAACACAACTGCCCTCTATGCAAGGAGGCTGTTGTCAAATGAATGGGAGGTTCACCATATAGATAGGGAGAAGGGGCTGAGATTGCCCCACACCTTGATGATTGGTATCCTGGCTACCTTTATGAACGCACAACCCTAAATGATTATAAGGTGTGGGGAACGCAGGCTAGCCCCAAAATATCCTATTTTTTTCAGCCTATCCCAAATTTCATTGAAGGAGGGTTCCATGAATCATCCCCTGTCTATTCTGGGAAGTAGTCTTGTCCTCTCGATCATCTTTGCGACACCAGCCTGGTCGGTCAACCCTGCTGGCTATGGCAGCGCAGGTGGTGAATTCAACATCAAAATCTCCCGAGTCCCCTCGAATGAAATCGCCAAGGCCAAATCGACGAAATCTCCCTTTGAGCCTACTCCGGAAATCCTGGCCGAAGGAAAAGAAATCTTTCTGGGACGTGGAGGCTGTATCAGTTGTCACGGTGCGGAAGGGAAAGGGGATGGGGCAGCCGCGAAAAACCTTCCCATTCAACCAAGAAATTTCACCAACCCGAAATTCAACTCCTATCGAACACCTGGTGAAATGATGTGGGTCCTCAAGAATGGCAGCATGGGACAAACCGGCCGGGTGCCCGGAACAGGGATGCTGCCCGTTGTCCAACCCAACGGTTTCATTTCGGAAGAAGATGGCTGGAAAGTGTTGCTGTATGAACGAAGCCTCGGGGAACAGCCAAAATAATCACTTCTTTTCCTAGCCTATTGATTGAATGTTCGCATAGTACAGCGTCTCTATTTTTTATTATCCTGATCACGTTGAGCGAGAAATTCTTTATGTCTGAATCCACAACCGAGCGCCAACCCAATCGGCTGATTCACGAAACCAGCCCTTACCTTCTTCAGCATGCCTACAATCCCGTAGATTGGTTCCCCTGGGGGGAGGAGGCGCTGAGTCGGGCCAAGCAAGAAAACAAGCCCATTTTGCTCTCCATCGGATACTCAGCCTGCCATTGGTGCCACGTGATGGAACGTGAATCGTTTGAAAATCAGGCCATCGCGGATCTCATGAACCGTTACTTCGTCAACATTAAAGTGGACCGGGAAGAACGACCGGATTTGGATGAAATCTATATGCAAGCCACCACCGCGATGAATCAAGGACACGGTGGGTGGCCCATGACCGTATTCCTCACTCCCGATCAGGAGCCGATTTTTGCGGGAACCTATTTCCCTCCGACCGACCGCTATGGTCGTCCGGGATTCGGATCAATTCTGACAAACATTGGGGAGGGGTGGAAGAAAGATCAATCCAACATCGCCCAACAAGCTAGTCGATTCACCACACGTCTGCGAACCGCCCTGCAACCTGCATCTCCGCTTGCCGTTGGTGCAGCCGAGATTGAAGATGCCGTCAAGCAATTTGCCCGCGATTTTGATGCACGTTATGGGGGATTTGGGCGTGCGCCCAAGTTTCCACCTGCCACCGGCCTCTCATTTCTCTTGCGCCAATATCACTGGAGTCGAGAGAAAAAAATACTCGCCATGGTCACCAAAACTCTGGATGGCATGGCCGGAGGCGGACTGTACGATCATATTGGAGGCGGGTTTGCGCGCTATTCCACTGATGATGAATGGTTAGCCCCGCACTTTGAAAAAATGCTGTATGACAATGCCCTCCTCGCACGGACCTACGTTGAGGCGTTTCAAGTCACAGGGGAAAAGCGATACCGCCAGGTCGCCACGGAGACCTTAGATTACATTTTGCGAGAAATGACCGCACCGGAAGGCGGGTTTTATTCAGCAACTGACGCGGACAGCGAAGGGGTGGAAGGCAAATTTTTCGTCTGGACCACGGAACAGATTCGTGAAATCGTGACAAATGAACAAGACGCCACTCGCTTCTGCGCCTATTACGACATCACGGAGGAAGGCAATTGGGAACACACCAACATCCCACGCACGACAAAATCACTAGAAACGGTGGCAGAGGAATTAGGCTGTTCCTCCGAGGACATACGCGACACGATCAACCGGGTGAAACCGACCGTGTACCAGGCTCGACTGAAACGTGTACCGCCGGGACTTGATGACAAAATCATCACCGCCTGGAATGGCATGATGATCGGGACGATGGCCGAGGCCGGTCGGGTGTTCAACCACCAACCCTATCTGGATGGGGCCCTCCGGGCTGCCGATTTCCTTCTCTCCACACTTTCACGTCCCGAAAGCCGGCTGTGGCGCACTTATCGCGCGGGGCACGCGCATCTCAATGCCTGCCTGGAAGATTATGCCTATGCGGCCGAAGCCATGATCGACGTCTATGAGGCCACGGGGCACGAACGGTATCTCCACGAGGCGGTCTCCTTGGCTGAACGTATTCTGGAAGATTTTGAAGATCGAGACCATGGAGGATTCTTTACCACCCCCACCGACCACGAAGCTCTCATTATCCGGGGACGAGAAGGTGCTGATGGGGCAACTCCGAGCGGGAACGCCGTGGCCGCGTTCAATTTGGCCCGCCTATCATTTCATGGCGATCGTGAAGACTTTCGGAAAGCCGCGACCAATGCCATTCGGGCCTACGGACAACAAATCGGGCAGATGCCCAGAGGGTTTTCGAAAAGTCTCATGGTTGTCGACCTCTTATTGCGGAGCCCGGTAGAGTTGGCGATAGTAGGAACCCCCGGCGACAAGGGGTATGACCAATTCCGTTCAGCGGTGAATGCGTGCTTTGTGCCTTACCGCATTTTGGCCTATCGCCAAGAGCTGGAGGGTGAACCGACTCATCCCCTGTTAGCCGGAAAAACCCTGATCCATGGGAAAGCTGCACTCTATGTCTGTAAGAACTTTGCCTGCCAGGCTCCGATCACCGACCCTCAAGCCGTACCGTCCGCGCTAAGTAGCCCTCAGGGAGTTACCTCCTCAGCACCGGGAGAACAATTGCAGGCACTGACCAGCCAGGGCCTTTCCGGACATGCCACTCCTCAAGGAACGGGACAGTACGTGGCCAGAATCCTGGCCAGCCCACAGGATTCGCGCCCTTCCTCTCATGGATACACCACGTTGGGTTCAACCGGACTGACAACTTCTCGCCTTGGCTTTGGTGGCTACCGGATCGACGTTGGAGTGGAAGACCAACGAAAGGCACTGGAAAAGTCTTTACAAGGCGGGTGCAACCTTATCGATACGTCCACCAATTATGCCGAGGGTGGGAGCGAACGGTTGGTCGGCGTGGTGCTCAAAGATCTTATTGCTAAACAGGTGGTCTCTCGTGATGAAGTCATCGTGGTCTCAAAAATCGGCTATGTGCAGGGGAACAATCTTACGCGCGCTGAGGCCAGGGAACAAGCCGGCAAACCGTTTCCCGAGATGGTCAAATATGGCGAGGGCATCTGGCATTGCCTCCATCCTTCGTTTCTAGAAGAACAACTCATTCTGTCTCTTGACCGCCTGGGACTGGAAACCCTGGATGTCTGCCTCCTGCACAATCCAGAATATTTCCTGTCCGATGCCAAGAATCGGAACTTGTCGATTGATCCCATCAGACTTGAAGATCTCAGGCAGGAATTTTACCGACGCCTGCAACAGGCGTTTATTTATCTAGAGACACAAATCGCTGCCGGCCGCTTGCAATTCTATGGAGTCTCCTCCAATACCTGCACGGCCAAACCCGATAATCCCGAAGCCACGTCACTCTCTCGTATGCTTAAAGCTGCTGAGGCTGCTGCAAAGGATGCCGGCATTCCTCACCATCATTTTCGTGTCCTGCAACTCCCGATGAATGTGTTTGAATCGGGAGCCCTGCTCACGCCCAATACCGGCCCGGAACAGTCGCAAGCAGTGCTGGCATTGGCCAAGGAAGCCAACATTGCGGTCTTGGTGAACCGACCACTCAATGCCATCCCAGAGAAAGGCGGAGGAATGATCCGCCTCGCAGACCCTCAGGTGGAAATTTCCAATACGAACTTTGATGCCCAACAGCCAAAAGTCGCCGCGCTGGAACACGACTACAAACAGGTGTTAGCACCCCAGATCCCAAAACCCGAAAAAGGAGCAGCTCCGCTGGACTATTTCAACTGGGCCGAAGAACTGCAACGGATTCGATCATCCATCCAAAATCTTGAGCACTGGGACCAAATCGAATCCCAAACGATTGCCCCACATGCCAATCAGGTCTTCCAACTGCTTACCCGGCATTTCGCCGGCAAAAAGGAAAAAGAACAAATATGGGAATCGTGGCGTAATCGGTATGTCCCTGAACTCGTCTCCCTCCTCAAGGTCATGCGCATGGAGGCCGCGCAAAAAAGTGCCAAAAAGCTCTCTGAAATTCGTCAGATGATCGACCCCTTATTACCGGAAGCCAAACGTGAGGAACCCTTTTCCCGTAAAGCCCTTTGGGCCGTTGCCAGCACCCCCGGTGTGACCTGTGTGCTCAATGGCATGCGCCATCCGGTCTATGTCGACGACTCGCTCACCATCCTGCAATGGGAACCGCTCTCTCAGCCTCGCGCACTGTTTGAGACCATTCATACAGCCGAGATTCACTGATTCTCGACCCCATTTTGTCTATTATTTGAAAATGAAAGCAATTTTCATTATTGCCAACAAACTCTAGTATTTGATAAATTTGCCATATGGAAACAATTGGACAATTAATCGGGTTGGGGGCGATTGCGGGAGTTTTCCCGATTTATCTGGGCATCGCCTTGGCCTTAGTCATCGCAAAGGCCATGAGCCGATCATGGGAAGGCTATTTAACCGGGATCGCCACCGGTGTGCTCGTCTACCTCTTTTTTGACCTCATGCACGAAGCCGTGGAATTCACGGGCGCGACCGATCTACTTTCGTGGGTCGCCTTTCTCGGCAGCTTGTTGGTCGGGTTTGTGGGACTGGTGCTCATCGAGCAGCGCCAGCAGGGTCGGAACCGGACAGAGCCATCCAAGCTGTTTTTACCCTACATGATTGCCTTAGGAATGGGCCTCCATAATTTGGGCGAAGGCCTCGCGATCGGCGCCGCGTATATGCAGGGTGAATGGGTCTTAAGTGGGGTCCTCATCATGGGTTTTGCTTTACACAATGGGACGGAAGGATTTGCCATCATCGGCTCGGCTGGAAAATCCAGGCCGGGGCTCAAAGATATCATCTTGATGGGATTGCTGGCAGGTCTGCCAACTTGTCTAGGGACCTTAATCAGTGGATTCGCGGTGTCTCATTACTTTACCATCATGTTTTTTGCGCTGGCTGCTGGCTCGCTGTTATACGTCATCTTTTCCTTAACCACGATTTTCTATACCGCCACCCGCCGGGTCCAATCGGCCTATGGTGTCTTCACCGGAATCAGTCTCATGTTCCTCACGGCCATGGTCCTGCAAATAGTCAGCGGTATCCGCTCGTAAGAGGAAAATTGACTCCAACGTAGCTCTCCTTAAAGTTCAGAGGCCAACACAAACCCCTGCAAGACCTCCTCGACGGCCACCCTCATTCTTTTTACACACGAAAGAGCGCCTAGGCTTTCTCTCTCAGATACGAAGATCATCTCGGAGCTCACATTACGACAAATTGGCATAAGCTTACGGTTGCCCATCGTGAACTCTCCCTCACCAGAAAAGATTTCTTGATACTCCCCAACGTTTTCCAACTAATCCCTCTCACATACATGAGGATACTCCCTTGCCAGCTGTTCGTAGATCGGTGGATCTAGTCGAGCCTGACGCAAAGACCTGGCTTTGGACAATTGGAGAATAGTCACGTTGTGAAGAGCCTGAAGATTAGCCTCCTGCAAGTTCACCTGAATCAGGGAGGCCATTTCGATATTCGCACCACGTAAGTTCGCTTGATTGAGATTCGACTGGGCAAGATCGGCTCTGCCAAGATTGGCTCCAGCGAGATCGGCCTGAACCATATTGACCTCTCGAAGGTTGCTCCCTTCCAGGTTGGCCTCGACGAGTTTTACGCCACGCAAATTAGCTAAGTGAAGATTGGCTTCATTCAAATTCACTTCCGTGAGATCTGCCCCTGTCAAATCAGTTTTGGCCAGATGTGCCCGCTCAAGATTTGCCCGTACGAGAATGACCTTGAGCAAATCAGCGTCACTCACATTCGCATTTTTCAAGTTCGCCCCGGTCAAATTCGCTTCCATCAAACTGGACTCAGTCAGATTTGCTCCAGACAACATGGCTCCTGAAAGATTCGTGTGATTGAAATTAACATCTTGAAGGTTGGCACCATCCAAATCGACACCGGTCAATTCCATCCTTGAGAAATTCCCACCACTCAAATCAACGCGAATAGACGGATTCGCCTTTCTCCAGGCATTCCAGACTTCCACGCCTCCTTTGATACGTTTCAGTTGCTCTTGATTCGCCATAAGACTCCTTTAATGCCAACAACCCGTCTTGACAAAACTATTTCACCTGTGGCTTACACGTATTTCCTCGACGGTGGTTTAAAACGGCAACACATAATTCTGTACTCTTCTCTGCACTACCTGCAGGAATAGAACCATCCCCTTAGCAGTTGGCGGAGACGAGAATCCAATCGTAAAACGTCCCAGATGGATTCACGACGTAGAAGACCGGTCTATGACGAAGCTGGAGTCTGATTGTCAGGTAGTAGGAAAAACCCGGTTCATCAATTCCATATCCGAGCCCAATTGGCCCATTCCTCTCTCCACATACTCGGGCCAGCTTGAACCCGGAGAAGGCTTCCCTCCCTTGTTGTCCTCACCGTCATGTCATCCGATCCAAGAGTCGCGGTAAACCAGACCGCTCCATCGCGATCAGTCCGGTACAGAGGAAGGCCTCGCTGTTCATACGCATCAAGCACTTCAGGAGCCGGATGTCCATACCGGTTGTGGGCACCAACCGAAACAACCATCGCTTCAGCTTGAAGCCGATTCACCCACTCACGATGCAGAGAACTTTTCGCTCCATGATGCGGCACTTTCACCACGCGAGCGAAAAGACCATTCGGAACGTGCAGCAATCCATCCAGAGATTGTTGTTCCGCATCGGCCGTCAACAAAAATGAATGCGCCCCGCACTCGAGTCTGGTGACAAGCGATCGATTATTGAGATCCTTTCCGCTTGACACTGTCTCTGAACGATACCCCTCGTTACCTTGGCTGCGAGAAGGGCTCAGCACAGTCAGAGAACAGGGCCCTGGGCTGACAATTTCGGTTCCTGCTGCGGGTGTCTGTTCCTGAAGTCCGACAGACTTCACCGCCGAGCGAAGTTGAGAAAAGAATTGTTCTGGCCGCGAGATGCCATTATCCCAATACTGTCCAACCTCAAACGTGTGCAACACCCACGGCAATCCGCCGACATGATCCCATTGCGGATGCGTCGCGACCACATGATCCAGCCGCCGGATACCCTGATTCCAGAGATATGGGCCGATGACCGCACGCCCCATGTCCAATCTTCGATAGGATGGTCCTCCATCGATCAACACGGTCTGGCCGTCCGGTAATTCAATGAGGGTGGCATCACCTTGTCCCACATCCAAAAACGTGACTCGTAAGGTTCCCGGCTCCCATCCTGTGCGTGGCGACCATCCCCACCACAGCAGAATCGCGAGCAGGATCGTACCACATCCCCATCGGATCAGAGGCCGATGCCACAGGGCCACAACCCCGGCCAGCATTCCCCAAAAGACCATCATCGAACTCACGCTCGGCGATGCGACATACCAGGCCGCTCCCGGAACATGCGAGAGGCTCATCACGACTTGCGCGAGTAAGTCGAAGACCCATTGATTCACGCTCGCCATAGGAAGAGTGTCTCCTCCCCACACTAAGGTGATCACCCCGGACAGCAGACCTATAGGAATCATCAACATTCCAACCAGGGGCACTATCACCATATTCGTCAATAACCCTAGCCACGGAATTTGATGAAAGTCATGGGCGACCAAGGGCAAGGTGGTCAAGCTGACTGCGAGTGTGATAAGCCACGCCAGCGCGGCCTTCTGCCAGAGACCCACGATCCAGGTCGGTTGTGCTAGTGGAAAGGCCGCATCTAATCCCGACAGGTTGGATTCTTTCTCTTTTCTCGCCAGAACCACCAGGCCGATTGCCGCAACTGAAAGATATGATAACTGAAAAGAAATATCGTGGATGGCTTCCGGATGCGGCAGGACCATGAGGAGCGCGGCCACGGCTAACGCCGTCACCAGATTGCGTTCCCGTCCCAACCATATGCCGACACAACACACCACGATCATGATCCATGAGCGGACCGTCGCCATTTCCGCCCCCGCCAGCAAGGTATAAAAGGAGACGGCCGGCAATGTGATGAGGATCGCAAAGCGGGTAGCCGTGAGGCGCATTGACAGTCGTTCCAGCCAGGATGCCGGTAAAAGGCGCAGGCTCCATCGCGCCCCGGCAAAAATCAATAAGGACAATAATCCTAAATGAGAGCCAGAGATCGAGAGAATATGCACGGTTCCGCTGGCCATAAATGCATCTCGAATGTCCGATTCAATATAACTTTGTTCTCCTAATACCATCCCTAAAAATAATCCCAATGCAGGATTCGTGAGACTGGAGACCGCCGCATGATGAATCGTTTGGCGCCAGCGATCGACGACACCTAAGATTAATTCACGGGTGGTCCGCTCTTGGGTACCCTGAACCCTGATAGCTTGCGAGCCTTGCACGGTCGCGACAGCATGAATTCCTTGCCGTTTCAGGTATTGCCCATAATGAAACCCGCCAGGATTCAGTGTTCCATAGGGTTCACGCACCCGAGCCATGAAGGCGACACGGTCACCGTAGATCAATGCATACTCACCGGGTTCCCGCCAGGTGAGACGGATTCGCCCATGGGCCATTTGCTCCTCCCCCTGCCTCACCATTCGCGTCGCCTCCACCAGCAGGACTAACCCATCCGGAGTCTGCCGGACCGGGGCTACAATGGCTCCTTCAAGGAATATGGGCTGTTCATCCACCACGACAACCAGATTCGAATCCAACTGAGCGGTCGATGCCCAATGGGCATGACCAATTCCTCCCACCACAAGCGCAAACAGGATGAATCCTGTCTGTCGGGTCAGACGTCTCTGTTGTTCAAACCAGGTGAGGATACACCCAAAACTAAGAAGAGCCCCCAGAAGTGACAGGGGGAACAAGGAGATAAACGGGCCAAACCACAGCCCGGTGAGGTAGGACACCACTCCCAGGAGTATCACATAGGAAAGCGCACATGGTTATTGAAACTATTCACCAGGGCCGGCGTCGTATTCATGGACCCCATAACTAGATGCAAGACATTGTATTCCATTGCCTTCGTGCGGCCTTGCTCATGAAAGAGCGCGGAACCCAATGCAACTGAATAGGGCTGGTGAGAAAACAGCCCTTATCGACCATTGTCTCTGATTCTTGCTAAATGGCAAATCGCTCAGTGGAGCGAACGGCTGAAAAAATGGTGAGAGACCTCCTGGTCCCTACTGAATGCAGGATTTCACCACCGTGATTAAATCATCCGCAATCTTCTGGATGACTTGGCTATCTTGCCCTTCGACCATCACTCGCAGCAACGGTTCCGTACCGGAATAGCGCACAAGGATCCGTCCGGTTCCATTCAGCGCGCGTTCTTTGTCCTGGATAGCCTGCTGTAATTGGGGGAGGGTCTGCAAGTCCGGTTTGCGGGGAACGGTGACCCCCACTAACACCTGAGGCGTGGAATGCATACACATGGCAATTTCCGACAGTGGTTTTTGAGCCCGCTGCATCAGCTTCAGCATTTGCAAGCCGGAGATCATCCCATCACCGCTCGTATGATAATCCAAAAAAATCATATGGCCGGATTGTTCTCCACCCAGATTATAATCTTCAGCCACCATCCGCTCCAAAATGTATCGATCCCCCACAGCCGTTCGTATCAGATTGATACCAGCCTCTCGCATGCAGACCTCAAACCCAAAATTACTCATCACGGTTCCGACCACAGTATTGTGTCGTAATCGGCCTAGCCGTTTGAGGTCAAGAGCAAAAGCCGCGAGGGCATGATCTCCATCGACCACCTGGCCCTGCTCACAGACAAACAACGCCCGATCCGCATCTCCGTCCAGTGCAATACCGAGGTCGGCCTTCCGATCTCGAACCATCTGCTGTAATCGTTCTGGGTGCACCGCTCCGCACCCGTCGTTAATATTGAGACCATCAGGTTCATTGCCCATCACCCAGACCTTCGCACCCAGTTCCCGAATGACCTTTGGAAAAACATGATAAGCCGCTCCATGAGCACAGTCCAAGACAATTCGCATATTCTGAAAGTCCATGTCACGGGGAAGCGAGCGCTTGACGAACTCAATATATCGTCCTTCGGCATCATCGATGCGATAGGCTTTCCCGATGGCTTCGGCCGTCGGTCGAATATGTTCAATTTCATTCGAGAGAATAAGATCTTCAATACGATGTTCCAATTCATCCGGCAATTTCATCCCGTCATTCGAGAAAAATTTTATGCCATTATCCTGATAGGGATTATGAGAGGCAGAAATCATCACCCCGGCATCGGCTCTCAAGCTACGGGTCATGAACGCGATCGCTGGGGTTGGCAAGGGTCCGACTAACAAGACATCCACGCCCATGGAGCACAGTCCGGCAGTTAATGCCGACTCCAGCATATACCCAGACACACGAGTATCCTTGCCAATGATGATTTTATGTCGTCCTTCACGTTTACGAAAAACATGAGCCGCCGCCCGTCCTAATTTCATCGCCATTTCGCTAGTCATCGGATCCAGGTTCGCGACCCCACGCACCCCATCCGTACCGAATAGTTTCCCCATATGGCTCCCTTTTCTTTCTTCGTAATTAGCGCAGGCGATTGAACAATTTGAGTAGCGGGAAACTCGTCCTGTCTCCCTACTCATAAGCACATCAAAAGCTTGGCAGGGATATTCAAAAATTCCTCTCCAAGCAAGGGCATACATTCTTTGCGGCACCACGCACACGGCGCATCACGACGGTATGTAAGCACGACAAAGCGGCGAGGACGCCGCCGTGAGAGATTTCTAACCACCCTGTTACAACTTGTCGCACGAATTTCGTAAAGCTTGAGCCACCAGGATAGCATCGTGGATGGCTCCCACGTCATGGACCCGTACGATATGGGCTCCCTGCCAGACCGCAGCGGCCAGGGCAGCGGCATTTCCCATTTCTCGCTCACCAACCGGCTTTCCAGTTAATGTGCCGATAAAGGCTTTCCGTGACACCCCAATCAAAATAGGTTGTCCTAATGGAAGCAACTCCCCAATGTTACCAAGAATTTCCAAATTATGATTGAGGGTTTTCCCAAACCCGATTCCCGGATCAACGATAATATGATCTGCCGGAATTCCCATTGACTGGGCCATTGAGACCCGTTTAGACAAAAAGGCCTTTATCTCACCCACGACATCCTCATATTGTGGGGCTTTCTGCATGGTCACACTATGCCCTTGCCGGTGCATGAGGACAACTCCCGCTCCCGATTCTTGTATTAATTGAGCCATGCGAGGATCATCTTGAAGCGCGCTCACATCATTGATGATGTCGGCCCCGAGATCCAACGCCATCCGAGCCACGGCAGCTTTCCGTGTATCGATAGAAAGGGGAATATTGGTGAGTTTTCTCAACAGGATCAGAATGGGAGAAATTCGTTTTATTTCCTCATCCTGGTCCACATAGGACGATCCAGGCCTCGTCGATTCTCCCCCGATATCAATCAAGTCCGCTCCCTCGGCAATCATCTGTTGTGCCCGTTCAATGGCGACCTCAGGATTGAGACACTGTCCCCCATCAGAAAATGAATCCGGGGTCACGTTCAATACACCCATGATTAACACCTTTGACCCAATGGGTAGCCTCTTTTCTCGACAACGGATTTCAGGAAAAGAGGGCTTTGAGATGGCCACGGGTTTCATGCTCATTATCCGTTGACCGACTCATTGCCAGAATGGGCTCTGAAAATCATATAAGGCTCTCTGCCTTACAGAGCACGCCGAATTGAATGGTTAGAAAAAGTGCGAATCTGCCCAAAATACCTGAGGGGGAGAAAGTTAGGTAGATTAATTCTTTACGCGAAGCCCACACAACGTTGGTGGGCCTATTCAACATGCTCTCAATCCATGGGGAATACAGAAACATGATCTGGATGGGAACAGGGGATTCCACCTTTTGAGTTCTCCACAACAAAAGGGGATGAGTGAAAAAGCTAACAGGCTCAGCTTGGGACTAGAATTTCTTGGCTATTCCGAATAAGAAAAATATTGGAAAATCCCATTACACAGCCGCAGCTTGTTCAAGCGAAGAGGACTGTTGAACAATTTTCTCAATTTCTATCCCGTCTAGCACCTCTTTCTCCAACAACGCTTCAGCAATGGCCCGTAATGTATGAATGTGCTCGGTCAGCATCCTAGTTGTTCGTTCGTAGGATTCGACCACAAGCCGTTTGACTTCTTTGTCGATTTCCAAAGCGACTTGATCACTAAAATCCCGACGTGAGCCAAAATCACGCCCCAAGAAGACTTCTTCATCTTTTTTTCCAAATGTCAATGGACCTAACTTTTCACTCATACCCCATTCGCAGACCATTTTCCTGGCCAATTCAGTGGCCCGCTCAATATCGTTCCCAGCTCCAGTCGTCACACTTTTAAAGATCAATTCTTCCGCGACACGCCCACCAAACAGAATGGAGAGGGTATTGTACAAAAAATCCTTCGAGTAACTATGTCGGTCATCGATGGGCAATTGCATCGTCATACCCAGGGCCCGTCCACGAGGGATAATGGTGACCTTATGCACAGGATCCGTACCTGGCAAGAGTTTCGCCATCAAGGCGTGACCAGCCTCATGAAAGGCCGTCGTACGTTTTTCTTCCTCAGTCAAGACCATGCTCTTACGCTCGACACCCATCAACACCTTATCTTTGGCGTTTTCAAAATCAATCTGGTCGACGGATTTTTTATCCAGGCGAGCCGCCCACAAGGCCGCTTCGTTGACCAGATTCTCTAAATCCGCCCCTGAAAACCCTGGAGTTCCTCTGGCAATTTGCTCAAGATCCACATCTGACGAGACGGGAACTTTTTTAGTATGGACCCTCAGAATTTCCCCTCTCCCACGAACATCGGGACGATTCACCACAACTTGCCGATCAAACCGGCCTGGCCGTAACAAGGCGGGATCTAAGACATCAGGTCTGTTGGTAGCCGCAATAAGGATCACGCCTTCGGTCGTGTCAAACCCATCCATTTCCACTAACAATTGATTCAGTGTTTGCTCCCGTTCATCGTGACCTCCACCAAGACCAGCGCCGCGCAATCGGCCTACCGCGTCAATTTCATCAATAAAGATGATACAGGGCGCATGTTTTTTCCCCTGTTCAAAGAGATCTCGAACCCGGGAAGCACCAACACCAACAAACATTTCCACAAAATCCGATCCACTAATACTAAAAAACGGCACGCCAGCCTCACCGGCAATCGCTTTGGCCAACAAGGTTTTTCCCGTCCCGGGAGGCCCAACAATCAAGACTCCCTTAGGAATACGCCCACCTAATTTTTGGAATTTTGCGGGGTCCTTCAGGAAATCGATGATTTCCACCACTTCTTCCTTAGCTTCATCCACTCCTGCCACATCCGCAAACGTGATTTTTTTCTTCTCTTCGGTCAGAAGGCGCGCGCGGCTTTTCCCAAATGACATAGCCCGATTGCCGCCCATTTGCATTTGGCGCATCAGGAAAAACCACAAACCTAAAAAGAGCACAAACGGCCCCCAGGAGAGCAGGAAGGTGATATACCAGGGATTATCTTCCGGGGGTTTCGCTTCGATTTGCACACCCTTTTCCTGCAAGACATTAACGAGATCTGGATACTCGACCGAATAGGTCTGGATCCTGGTGCCATCTTTCAGAATTGCGCTGATATTATTGTGTTTGATGATGACCCGTTCAACATCCCCTTTTTCCAGGTGAGCCATAAATTCGCTAAAGATGACCGCATCTTCAGGGTGCTGATTGGGCACCGTAAAGAGGTTGAATAACAAAATCATGAACAAACACACAAACACCCAAAACAGTAAGTTTTTCACCCGAGAATTCATATCGAGGGTAACCCCCTTAGCGATTCAAATGAGCCATAACTTCCAGCCATTAGCTTAACCAAATGATTCTATCATGCACTTTTTAGAACTGACAACCGCATTAGGCCTGAGAGTCTTCTCGAACCAGCTTTGGATCGAGCTTAGCCAGGTAGGGCAGATTTCGATATTTTTGCTTAAAATCAAGCCCATATCCCACAACATACGTCGGAGGCACTTCAAACCCCACATACCGCAGATCGACCTCCACCTTGCGATGGGCAGGCTTACTAATCAATGAACAGATGGCCACAGAGGCGGGTTTATTTTTCATCAATTTTTTGACTAAAAACTGAGCGGTCACTCCAGAGTCCACAATATCTTCTACCAGCAACACATGACGGTTATTGATCTTTTCGGTCAACTCTGACCACACTTTGACCTTTTTGGCCGAACTGCCAATTGTTTTGTGACTCTTGGCAATCAGAAAATCAATCTGAATCGGCAATCGAATGACTCGAACAAGATCGGCAAAAAACACATAGGCTCCCTTAAGAACCCCGACAACGAGGAGATCCTTGTCCTGATAATCCTGAGAAATTTGCTTTCCCAGTTCCTTAATGCGAGCCCTCATGGCTTCTTGTGTGACGAGTGGTTTCCCAAAAATTTGCTCCATACGTTCTTCCATATTAAACGATCATCTTGGCGACCACCACCGATTTGGTGGATGGTGAAACCTGGAACCGTTCATCTGCTCGTAATCCGCCAACCCAGACAATTCCCTCAGGTGCAACCAATAAAGGCACCTTGTTCCGATGCGAACGGGGTAATTTAAGATCCGAAAAAAAGTCCTGAAGTTTTTTTTGTCGCCCCCCAAGCCCCTTGGGACAAAAAGTATCTCCAGGCACCCAACTTCGTAGCGTCAATTCAGGAGTAAATCTCGCCGGGTCAAGATAAATCTCTGAGTGGTGCACGTAGCTATCAATCACTGGAGATGATTTTCTTGAAATCGAAAAACGGTGTCCTGTGGGAAGCCAAACCACCTCACCAGGGATTGATAATGGCATCACGCTCACGCCGGAATCATCTGTTCCAGGTTGATTCATTTCCTCACAGCAGCTAATCACCAAACGGTCATATTCCTGGCCAACCCACACTCCATTGCATGCGATCGTCCAACCCGACTGCCCATGTTCCAACCGATCTAATACCCGTTCTACAAGATCAAACCTCGGACTCTGCGTGTGTCCTGCAATTACTTGAAGGCTCTGGCGAACCACCCTCCGACGAATCGGCAAAGGCACGTTCAAAAGAGCCAAACGGTCAAATTGCCGTTCTCCCGTCCGATCGGACACACATGTGCGTTGAAACGCTTCATCCGCTAACGCCTCCAGGTATGCATGATCATCGCGAAGCATGTGTGCCTGCCGGGTCAACACGTTCACAATCCCTGGGGAATACTGTTTCAATTGAGGAATCAAGTGCTGGCGAATGCGATTCCGGAGGTACACCGGTTGAACATTGGTGGAATCCACCCTGAACTCCTCCTGCCGCTCTTTCAGATAGGCCACAATCTCACTCCGCTGGATATCAAGAAGGGGACGAACCACATGCGCTCCCCGCTTGGGAGGAATACCTCCTAATCCACCCGTTCCACACCCGCGAAGCATCCACATCAGAACCGTCTCAGCTTGATCATCTGCTGTATGTCCAAGCACTAATTTTGTCGCGTTCCAGTCAAGGACCATTTGCTCTAAGGCCTGATATCTCGCCGTTCTGGCATATTCCTGGAGTGATTGCTTCTTCAATTTTGCATCGTGTTTGTTCAGATGGAGCCGGCGCACCATGACAGGCACGGCAAATGTCTCAGCTAATGTCTCCACAAACTTCGCGTCCCCGTCACTTTCAGCTCCCCGAAAACCATGATTCACATGACCGATACAGATGTCCCAATTCCACCGGATCCGCAACTCCACCAAGCACCTAAAAAGGGCCACAGAGTCCGGACCACCAGAAACCGCCACCACGATCCGGTCTCCTGACGCCAATAACCCCTTGGCCCGGATAGCTTGGTCAACTTTGCGTTCCATTCCAACAAAGGGGACCCGACGATCCATCATGCCTTTCCCCCCTGAACGACCACAGGGATCCTGGGTTGTCCTGAATAGTTCCGCAAGATGTCCCTGGCCCGCAGACCATCGTGATCCATTTGACTCACGAGGTCCTGGACATTGTCAAAGGTCATATCCCCACGCACTCCTTCAATGAAATGCACTGAAATATCTTCTCCATACAGCTGAACGGTCTTATCAAACATATGCACTTCCAATAACCGTTCCCCTTTAGAAACCGTCGGCCGCGTGCCAATATAGGCAATGGAATCCAGACATTCGCTCTTAATCACCGTCAGCGTGGCATAGACACCATCCGCAGGAAGAACGCGGTGCCCGGGGAGTCGAAGATTGGCCGTCGGCCATCCAAACTGTTTCCCTCGTTTCTCACCGGGAATCACAGTCCCCTCTAACATATACGGCCGCCCCAAGCATTGTGCACCTTGAGCCACGTCTCCAGCCGTCAGACATTTGCGAATACGCGTCGAACTCACTACTTCCTGCCCCACAATCACCGGCGCAATCGGCTCAACCGAAAAGTCCGCTTTTGCCCCCAGTTCAATCAGATCCTTCACTGCTCCACTCCGTCCCTTGCCGAACACAAAGTTTTCTCCAACGAACAGCTTTCGGATTCCAAGGCCGTCACGAAGCACCTGACCGACAAATTGATCAGGGGTCAGACTGGCTAACTCTTTCGTGAAAGGAAGAATCACTAGTTCCCCGACTCCTAGACGGTCAAAGAACGCTATTTTTTCTTCATCATCAGATAAAAACTTATGGACAGACCCTGGACGCAACACCTCAACAGGATGCGGAGCAAAGGATAACACCATCGGAAATCCGTTGACTTGTTGAGCGCAATTCACGACAGCCTCCACAAGAGCACGGTGCCCCAGATGCTGTCCATCAAAATTGCCAATGGTGAGAACAGGACAGGAGGCGGGAGGAACCGTCGGTAATCCTCGGGTAATCTTCATACACCGTCACGGTTGAGGAGGCATGCGGCCTCTTTGGCAAAATACGTCAGGATCAGGTCCGCCCCTGCGCGTTTAATGGAGAGTAAACTTTCCATCATGACCGAGGATTCATCAACCCAGCCTAATTGCGCCGCAGCCTTGATCATGCTGTATTCTCCACTCACTTGATAGGCCGCCACGGGAACGGCCACAAGTTCACGAACTCGTCGAAGAATATCCAAATAAAACAGGGCCGGTTTCACCATCACAATATCGGCACCCTCCTGAATATCCAATTCAACCTCACGCAGTGCTTCCCTCCCGTTGGCTGCATCCATTTGGTAGGACCGTCGGTCCCCAAAAGATGGACTGGAGAAGGCCGCATCGCGAAACGGGGCATATAACGCGGAAGCATACTTGGCGGAATAGGCCATGATGGGCATTTCAGACAGGCCTTGTTGGTCCAAGGCCTGACGGATCGCGGCAACCCGGCCGTCCATCATATCGGAAGGGGCAACCATATCGACCCCCGCCTCCGCATGACTCAGCGCCATTGCTTGAAGACACTCCAGCGTTTCATCATTGAGAATCCGGCCGTCACGGACAATTCCGCAATGGCCGTGCGAAGTATATTCATCAATGCACACATCGGTGATGACCATTAAATCAGGCAATTGATCCTTAAGTGCCCGAACCGCACGCTGAACGACCCCTTCCTTCTCATAGGCGGAAGATCCACGCTCATCCTTGTGTTCAGGAATCCCAAACAGGATAACGGCCGGAATCCCTAATTCCCAGGCCTCCTTGGCTTCCTGAACTACACGATCGACAGACCACCGCGATTGACCAGGCATCGAGGCGATCGGCTCTTGCTTATTCTCACCAAAGGTCACAAACAAGGGGTAGATAAAATCTGCCGGGCTCAGCTGAGTCTCCCGAACCATTCGGCGAAGGGATTCATGCTGGCGCAATCGACGTAATCGGTGAACGGGGAAACCCATACTCGTCCTTACTTTCGAGGAAGATTCGTTAAAAAGACAACCAAGTCCCGCACAGAGATCATCCCCACCATAGTCCCATCCTGGGTAATACCCAGATGCCGAATATGTTCTTTGGCCATTAAATCATTCGCATCCAACAGGGTTCGATCTGCCTCGATACTGACAATCGGAGCGGACATAATTTTTTCGACAGTGGTCTGCATCGGGTCCGCACCCGCAGCAACCACTCGTCGCACCAAGTCCGTATCAGTCAAAATGCCGATGATTTCCTCTCCACTGGTCACAATCACACTCCCGATTCCATTATCCCGCATCATTTCCGCAGCGGTCTTGACCAAAATATCACGGTCAACTTTGACAATTTTGCCTACCGGGACCATACAAGATTTTACAGGAACCATGACACTTCTCCTCCCATCAATCGGTTAACAAAACGTGGTGTCCAGAACTTCCTACGCCATAGAGTAATTATGAAGACGAGACCAATCGCGTATCCCTCGGAGCTTGCTGTGCATGAATGATCATGGCATCGACCAACGCCGGAACGGTATTCTCCAAGGCCACGACATCCACCGACAGCCCTTCTTCCTGAACGGTTTGAGCCGTGATCGGACCAATGACCGCGACAGTCGTATGCCGGGTTAATTCCTGCAATTCCTGGCGATTCTCAAACAACTGGCAAAAATTCCTCACCGTGGAAGAACTGGTAAAGGTCAGATACTGAATTTCCCTGTTGCGGAGTCGATCACGAATAGGGCCAATCTCGACTGTAGGAGGCAGAGCTTGATAGGCATGAACCACATGAACCTTAGCACCCATGGCTTCCAATTGGTCAGGAAGAATCTCGCGTGCCACTTTGGCTCGTGGAATCAATATCCGTTGCCCGGCGACCCCTAACCCACCCATGGCCGCCAAAATCCCTTCGGCCTGAAAATCTTGAGGAACCAGATCCGAGGCGATCCCCCAACGAGCAGCCTCTTCCTGTGTCCGAGGACCAATACAACACACGCGGAGTCCGGCCAAACTTCGCACATCTTTGTGAAGAAACCAGAGCCGCCCCATGAAGGATTGCACGCCATTCACACTCGTAAAAATCACCCAATCGTATGTCGAAAGCGCGGCAATCGCCTCATCCACAGGCGTCCAGCTATCAGGAGGATGAATCTCCAACGTAGGGCATTCCACAGGTTCGGCACCCTGCGCTGCCAGCAAATTTGAAAGAGCCGGCGCCTGAGCACGAGGTCTGGTCACCAAGACTCCTTGTCCAAACAAAGGCCGTGATTCATACCAGTTCAGTCGCTCACGTAACCGAACGACTTCACCCACGACAATCACCGTCGGCGGACTCATCTCTGCCTGGGAAGCTAACCCCACAATATCGGATAACGTCCCCACCACCGTTCGTTGGCGAGCATAGGTCCCCCATCGGATCACCGCCACGGGAGTCGTCGCAGGCTTGCCTTCCTGAATGAGCCGATCCACAATCTGGGGAAGATTTTTCATACCCATCAAAAAGACCAGAGTCCCTTCGGTCGAAGCAAGACGCGGCCATTCCATCGCACTTGAGGGTTTCGTCGGATCTTCATGCCCGGTCACGAATGCCACGGTCGAGGCCAGAGTCCGATGCGTCACGGGAATACCCGCATAAGCCGGGACGGCCACGGCCGCAGTGACACCCGGCACGACTTCGAATGAGATTCCTGCGTCAGCAACCACCTCGGCTTCTTCACCTCCACGGCCAAACACAAAGGGGTCCCCCCCCTTCAGTCGCACCACACACTTACCTTCTTGAGCCTTCGTGACCAACAAGGCATGAATCTCTGCCTGATCTCGGTAGGCCCCACGCCCCTTTCGGCCGACGTAAATACACTCGGCATGGGAAGGGGCAAATTTCAACAACTCCGGATTAGCCAAGTGATCGTAAAGCACCACGTCAGCCTGCTCTAAACATTCTTTCCCTCGTAAGGTCAGCAACTTGGCATCTCCAGGCCCGGCTCCAACTAGAAATACCCGACCGTTACTTGCAACCGACTTGGTCATGCCGCCCCATAAATTTCCTGGAGAATGGGTTGGGCCCCACCATCCAATAATTGCTCAGCCACCCTGGTGCCAATTGATTCGGCCTCTCCCGCGGGGCCCGATACCACTTGACGAATATATCGCTTTCCATCAAGGCTCGCGACTAACCCATCGAGAGTCAAGGTGTCACCTTGGAGAGTCGCATAACCGGCAATAGGAACCTGACATCCGCCCTCCAAGCCTGCAAGCAACGCTCGTTCGGCAGTGACCGCAATCCGGGTTAGCCGATGTTCAAACTGAGCGACCAGATCTCGAACCAACGTATCATCTTTCCGACCTTCAAGACCTAGCGAACCTTGTCCAATTGCCGGCAAACTCACATCCACAGACAAATATTCCGTCACTTCTTGATCCCAGCCCAAGCGCTTGAGGCCGGAAGCCGCGAGAATGATGGCATCAAAATGACCCTCACGAACCTTTCGAAGCCGTGTATCCACATTCCCGCGCAACATCGCAATTTCAAGATCCTGACGAACATGTAACAACTGCGCCTGTCTTCGCAAACTACTGGTTCCAACTCGTGCACCGACCGGCAAAGTCGCTAAGGTATAGCCTTCACGGGCAATCAACGCATCTCTAGGATCTTCCCGCTCGGGAACACAAACAATCTCCAACCCTTCAGGTAATTCTGAAGGCACATCTTTCATGCTATGAACAGCCAGATCAATGTCTCGTCGGAGAAGAGCTTCTTCGATTTCTTTGACAAACAGCCCCTTTCCTCCAATTTTAGCCAACGGCACATCTTGAATTTTATCTCCACTGGTTTGGATGCGCTTCAAAATCACAGAAATATCCGGCGCAATGGCTTTGAGCTGGCATTGCACCCATTCGGCTTGCCATATGGCCAATTGGCTTCCTCGCGTCCCCACGATGAGCGTGGATCGTGTTGGACTATCCCGTTGATTCACACGCCATCCTTCTGCGGCAGCGTCTCTTCGCTGATGACATCACCGGCCTCATCCTTGAGAAGCTGGATCTCCTCGGAGTGGATCTCCCGTTCCCGAAGTTCAAAGAACCGTCGGGCGGCTTCAATGAACGCAAATCCATTTTGAGATTGCGCTTCCGTTTTTAACGTCACGACCGGGCCATGGAGTAATTTATTCACAATCGCCGAGGCAAGCCCTTCAATGGCAGCTCGCTCCTTCGGGGACAATTCCCCCAAACGATTAAAGACTTTCTCCAGCTCGCCCTGTTTAATCTCTTCCGCTTTTTTTCTCAAGGCGACAATGGTGGGTGTCGCTTCCAGCCCCCGAACCCAGGCCACCATACTTCCGACTTCTTCTCTCACCATGTGCTCTGCCGTTTCGGCTTCTTTTAATCGTTCTTCCTGATTTTGCCCCACATGGGCTTTAAGGTCATCAATATCAAACAAATACGCGTTATCAACATCCTTGACCGTCGGATCAATATTTCGAGGCACCGTAATATCAATCAAAAACATCGGCCGGTTCATTCGATGATGCACCGCCCTTTCGATATCATCTTTGGAAATGACATAGTGGGGAGCGCCCGTGGCGCAAATAACAATATCTACTTTGGGTAGCGTGCTTCGAAGCTGTTCATAAGGAACCGCATGCCCGTGAAACCGTTCCGCCAGGGTGAAAGCGCGATGATGATTCCGATTCGTAATGAGGACTTCTTTGACACCCTGGTTCACCAGATGTTGCGCCGCCAACTTTCCCATCTCCCCTGCGCCCACTAACAACACGACTCGTTGTTTCAGATTGGAAAAAACTTTTTTGGCTAATTCCACTGCGGCATAACTGACGGAAACGGCATACTCCCCAATCCGCGTGTTCGTCCGGACACTCTTCCCTACCGAAATGGCTTTTTTGACGACCTTATTGAGAATGACTCCGGATGAACGATGGGTCAGAGCCAGCTCATAGGCTTCCTTCACTTGCCCAAGGACCTGGGGCTCTCCCACGACCATGGAATCTAAACTGGCGGACACCCGAAACAAATGCGCGATGGCTTCATCATCACTATAACGATACAGGTGAGGGAGTAAATCCTCAGACGACAAGGAAAAATGGGTTGAGACCAAAAAATCTTCCAATTGACGAAAACCCCATTCCCCCTTTTCAACGACCGCATACACTTCAACCCGGTTGCAGGTCCCCAGATACATGGCCTCTTTGATTCCGGGATACGCCATGAGCCGACCCAACGCTTCTCCCATCCGGCTATCCTGGATAGCGAGTAATTCGCGAAGTTCGACGGAAGCCGTCCGATGGTTGAGACCTAACACGATAATATTCATAACGGTGACAAGGGTTGAGGACTTTTGATAAGGATGCCGACAAAAGTCAAAATCACTCCGGCAAATCCGACAATGGTCAGATAGGCGGCCTTTTTCGCTCTCCATCCAGCCGTCACCCTTCCCAACAGGACCGCGAAATAAAAGAACCAGGTAATCAACGCCCAAATTTGCTCAGAATTCCAACTCAGGTACGATCCAATCGTCAATTGGGCTGATACCGCCCCCGTCAGAATTCCCAAAGTTAATAAGGGAAAACCAAAAAGGATGGATCGTTGATTTAACGAATCTAAAAAATCCAGCGGAGGAAGCTTGAACGATAAGACATTAAATTGCTTGGACTTCAAGAGACGCTCTTGCATCACATACATCAGCCCGGCCACGAAGGCCACGGCAAATCCAATGGTACCCAAGATACTCAGGGTCACATGCACCCACACCGTCTGAAAAACCGGGGCAAGCGAGTCGGCCGCCTGAGGCGCCAGGGTTGCCGAGACAAGAGAAAGAAAAGCCAGAGGAAGAATAAATGCGCCCAACACTTCTAAGCCCCGTTTCAGTCCAACCACCAAAAAGACCAACACTAACCCCCAGGCAAAAAAGGACATCGCATCCTTAAAGGTCATGATAGGGACATGACCAGTCGACACCATAGCCATGATGAGCGCCGCAGTATGAGAAAAAAACCCCAAACTTGTGGCCACAAGAGAAATTTTTGAGATGATTTCAGAGCGATGCCAGAGATACAGAAGAAAAAGGAGCGTCCCTCCAAAATAGAGACCCATGGTGAGATAAGACAACAATTCAGGCATTGAACAACCTATTAAAGAGACAGACACAAAAACCCATGTCGAGTATAGATCTGCCTCTAGAGAAGGTCAAGAAAATCAACGAGTTACCAACATTCATTATTGAAAGACAACAGGAAAGCCACACAGGATAACCACTCATACAATACCTGCCGTGGCTCCACCACAGACATTCAAGGCTTGCCCAGTCATCGCACTTGCAGCCTTTGAGCAGAGATACAGGACGACACTGGCAACTTCGTCGGCTTCCGCCATCCTTTTGATGGGAACCGCACTGATCGCCATTTCCCGAAATTCCTCCGGTGAAACCCCCAGGATGGCTGCGGTTTCTTCGATCCCCTGCCTGGCCATTGCGGTATCCACCCACGTTGGGCAAATGGCGTTCACGGTAATGCCTTGAGAGGCGACCTCCAACGCCAGAGCTTTGGTGAACCCTAAAATTCCATGCTTGGCCGTACAATACGCCAAATAGCCTGCCACGCCAAATCGTCCCAAGACTGAGGAAATATTGACGATACGGCCATAGCGGTGCGTGAGCATATGAGGAACAGCGAGCTTCGAACACAGGTAGCTGCCTGTTAAATTCACCTGAAGAATATTCTGCCATTTCGAATCATCAGGATCGTGGATCGATGTTCTGCCTGATGCTCCAGCGTTATTCACGAGAATATCCAGACGACCGAATTTCTGGATTACCGCCTTGATGGTTCGCTCAACATCAACTCGTTGGGTCACATCGCATGGTAAAGAAAGCACTTCCCCACCAGCCTTAGTGAAGTCCCCGGCTGTGCGCTCTAATGCTTCAAGACGTCTCCCGCAAATAGCGACTCGTGCCTGTTGACCAACTAACGCCTGCGCGATGGCGCGTCCAATCCCCACTCCACCTCCCGTGACCAACGCCACCTGACCCTGCAATCTATGGTCTTCATCCATCGTTTATATCCTTACATAAGGTAACGGAGAGACGAGGCAAGCACGACGAGACTCTCCTGGACAATCAAAGACTCACCCAGTACCATCCCAACCTTGCCCTACATCAACTTTCCTCAACAGGCCATGACCGGCACACTCTATATTGTCAGCACCCCTATCGGGAATCTGGAAGATATGACCTTCCGGGCAATCCGCATTCTACAAGAAGTGGCCATTATTGCAGCTGAAGACACACGGCGCACACAGAAACTCTGCACCTATTATCACATCGGCACGCCACTCACCAGTTACCATGATTTCAACAAGGAGGAGAAAACCGACATTCTTCTTCAGCGCCTCCAGGAAGGAAGTTCCGTGGCATTGGTCTGCGATGCCGGAACCCCTCTTATTTCCGATCCGGGGTTTTATCTGGTTCGCCAAGCCATCAAGGCAAACATTCCGCTGATCCCTATTCCAGGACCATCCTCCGTTCTTACGGCGTTATGCGTGTCAGGCCTCCCAACGGATCGGTTTATCTTTGAGGGATTTGTGCCCAGAAAACCAGGAGCAAGGGAAAAATTTTTCCAAAACCTTAAGGAAGAGAAGGGAACCATCATTGTCTTTGAAACCCAGCATCGGATTCTCAAAACCTTGCAAGCCATCACCACCGTCATGGGAAACAGACACATCGTGCTGACACGAGAACTGACAAAACTCAACGAAGAAATTCTGCGGGGAGAAATCGAAGAAGTGGCTCAGCAGTTAAAAGGCAAATCGATTAAAGGAGAAATTACGCTGTTAATTCAAGGGTTACCTCAACGTCAAAAAAGGCAACCGGAACCACCAACTGAAATCACCAACTCGAATCCCATCATTCAGCTTCCTTCTGAATAACGATAAGGTAATAGTGGTCAACTCGTTCTTGTTTAAGGATCTGATGTCCTTCATTGGTAATGCTTTTGGGGACATTTCGAATTGGTTCGCCTTCATCCAACAAAACCCTCAATTGGTCACCGATTTCTAAAGAATCCAGCTTAAGCTTGGTTTTCACAAAATTGTAAGGGCAAATCACGCCTCGAAGATCCAATTCTTCCATATCCTCTCAATATTCTCCCGTTCTCATCAATCAATTAACTAACTTGTCTCTTAAGAGACTATGCGGAATAGATTTTATTGGCCCAATAACAAAAGAGCGTGCCGGTTTTTGAACCGGCACGCTCTTTTTCATTACGAACTTGCTTTTAACCAGAAACTTATTGAGTCGTACCCTTGTTGAAATTATCCCGTTTATCGCCATAGTCTGTGGCAATGGTCTTATCGGTACGCTCGTTAATGGTTGTAGGTTGAG
>JAOTTP010000109.1 GCA_029864405.1 Nitrospirota bacterium | reverse complement strand
ACCGATGATCCCCAGTCTTCAAAAGGAGCTCGATAGGATACTGAGGATCTTTCATAAGAAGCTGTTCCGTAAATTCCCAACTGCCTTTCGGGAGAATCACCACATCCTGAAGACTATGCACGATGCGCGTGGGAACCCTTCTGAGCGAATCGAACCGCTTGACCCATAAGGCTTCGCTTTCTTCCACCCATTTCCAGGAGAGCGGAAAATCTTTGTGCAAGGCATCGTCATCCCAAGGCATCCATCCGGTTGTTTCCCACTGTTGACGGCGGGCCGGAGAAATTTCCTCTGCGCGTTTCCCCATCATATTAAACGCCGGAGCCAGGAGCATCAACTGTTGCACGTGAGGAAATTCCTGTCCAAGGAGCCATGCGAGCCAGCCACCTAAGGATGAGCCGATAATGGTCACAGGCGGACCGTCGGCCAGCATCTTTGTGACGGATCTGGCATCCTCCAGCCAATCGCACAGCGTATAGTCAGCGAAGGCGCCCCCTGAGTCGCCATTTCCACGAAAATCAAAACAGCAAAACCCCCAGTTGCGCTCACGACACAAGTCGGCAAGGGCCTTGCTTTTATTACCCCACCGCTTGGATAGAAAACCGGTCACAAAAAGCAATTGTCGTTCTTGCCCAGGAATGCGGTCACCGACAATCAGTTTCGAATCCGCTCCGGTTGTTTCAAATCGGGTTGAGTGATTCATCTCATTCAAGGTGCTGTTCTCTCCAGCATCAGCTCAGGAACCCCGCCCATCATGGTCACCAGGAACGCGAGAATGAGGGCCTGAATAATCCAGCCAATCAGACACACCCCAATGGCGCGGTAGGTACTCTGATAATCCAAGGCTTGGCGCACGGCAATGATCATGGCGACAAGCATCCACACACCCGCAAGAAGATTCACAACACTGCTTAAGCCGGGAATAATACCGAGAACCCGAATCAGGCCTGGGGAGCTTGAAAACCCGATCGTCCGTAGCAGTTCACCATGATCCGCTTGGGTTTGCGGCTCGGGCAGAAGTTTCGTGCCAATGAGGTAGGTCATTAACGCCCAAACATACCATCCAAGCAGGGACCCGACCGTGCCAATCACCAAGCCCATCAGACCGGCTTGCTGCATAAACCCGATACCACCGGCCAGGCTCGATAACACCACGACGCCCATCGCCTGGCTCATCGCACCTTTGTCGGCTTCCACTTCTTCATAGAGGTGAACGTCGAGTTTAGCCGCGCGTATCATCCGATCAACAAACGGATTCATATGGTCAATCTCCTTTCCTCTTACGAGGGATACATTTCATTCCAACCAAAAAGGATTGTGCCCGAGGAGGAAGACCACAAGCAATCGTGGGGAAAATTTGTGTTTTCCTCTTTACTAAGAGGGGTTAGGAAAATTCGATTCTCACTTCAATATCTGATGTCGCACTTATTGAAGGTGTTGAAAATAGGCTGGCTTATAAAAAATCAGGAGGGAAAATGCCCATCAGGAAGGAGCAAGTGCTCATTCATGAACCGGGAGATGAGCCGGAAATTTCGTTTGTGTCAAGCAACACACCCTTGTTTTCAAAGGGCAAGCGAGCCCCTTGTACATAAAGGACACCGTCGACCTGATAAGAGACTTCCTGCCGTTGAGAGAGTTGAAGGAGTTGGCGTATGACATCGAGTGTGGAGGTCGTGGTCTCGACGGAAATAACAGAATCGCCCAACCTCGGAATAGTTGAGGCCTTATTGGTCAATCCACGGGCGAGTCGTTGATCATTGAGGTGCAGGGTAAAATCAAGGCCCGTCACCTCTAGATCAAAATCATTAGGATTCCGAACGCGCAAGTCGACTTGCAAGCGTTGTTCAAACATCGTGGTGTCCAGAGGTATGATATTGACCAGCAGGACTTCCGGCGATTCAGGCTGAACAGACAAAGCCGTGAGAGAAGTGCACCCGATGAGAAGAAGGATTCCACACACGAAAGGGATTGCTAGAGAAAGTCGTTTCATCATCATAAAGAATCATACCTCAATCCAGAGGGCAAAGCGATGACAATCCCAATCATTCCTCTGCATTCCACTTAGGCCCCATCGACCATATTGATCAGACAGTGCTCATGCGGCCCACATCTTCGTGATGCATCGCGCATCCTCATGACAGACGCCAAGTTCATAGCCGCGGCAATCTTCCATAAAGATGGATTCCCGATTACTAACGTCGGGAATGACTCATGCGGATTTTTTACTGGGCGTTTTGTTGAAGAAACTGTTTTGCCTCAAGCAACTCGGGGAGGTCTGAATCGGCCTGTTTCCAAATGTTTAGAAAGGTGGCATAGGCCTGACGAGTAGCCTGGAGGTCTCCCAATTGGGCTGCCGCTCGCGCCAGACCCAGTAGTGAACGCGCCCGATTGGGATGCCATAAGAGCGCTCGTTCAAATTGTTGTTGGGCTTCTTCCGGCCGGTCGATGCCTAACAGTATTTCGCCATACAGTTCATGAGTGGGCTTGATGAGATCGGGTGGGCCGGAAGGCGGCGGGAGGGATTCTTCCAGGGCGATGGCCCGATCAAGTATGCGTATGGCCTGTGAATGGTCTCCGTTGATGAGATGTTTCAACGCCGCGATTTGTAACTTCCAGATTTGTGAGGTGATCGGTTCAGTCGATTCCGTGGAAGGCTCGGGGACTGGTGAGCTTAAACCCGGATGTACTTGGTGAACGGGTGGTTGATTTCTCAGTGTTGACATACTCTGCGCAAATTCACGGACATAAATAGATTTCGCTGGCGACTCGTCGCCAAATCGATAATCGTTCACGTTCCACGCCTGATCGGCTAACTCCCATCTTTCGGTTTCCACAATAAAGGCGGCCACCATCTGATCGTAATTCCGGCTGACTTTACGGTCATACCCAAACACCTGTGATTGATCACTGGATGACGATTGCGCCATATCCTGTTGCTTCTCCAAGATCAGCGCTGCGGCAGCATTGTATCGGCCTTGTTGGAGATAGGCGTACTGCAACCAGGACAGGCTATGGTAATCCTGAAGGGATAAAGGCAACTGTTTAATCTTGACCCAGGCCTGCGAGCTTTCCCATCCGGCTTTGCTGGAGGCCGCCGCCTGGTCCCACATGCCTAGTTGGACAAAGATATGGGCAGGCATATGTTGCGCATGAGGGGCTTCAGGCGCGATCTTGGCATATCGACGTGCTTGAGGGAGGGCCAGGATCGCATGAATCGGATCGTCAAAGGCATGGATCGTGTAATGCGCCGCGCACGGGTGATTCGGATTTACTCCATACACTCCTAAGGTCAGGGCACCGGCCTGCACGCGATATTTTTCCTGAAGGTGTGGCTCCTCATCAAAATGGGTCGCTAACCCGAGCAAGGACAGGGCATAGAAACAGGCGGCTTCCAGATCTTCGGGATACTCACTGGCGAGGCTTTCCATTTGGGCCGCATAGGCCTGATCACGGGCGAGTTTGCTTCCCTCACCAAATAACGTGTTCACGGCCTGGAGATACTGACGTTCTCTGGCG
>JAOTTP010000060.1 GCA_029864405.1 Nitrospirota bacterium | reverse complement strand
GTCAGGGCCAAGGCCAACGTCACGGCGGTGATCATGTTGACCCACAGGATTTGTACCGGCGTGATTGGCAACATTTTCCCCAACAAAATGGCGGCCACAATCACCCCGGCTTCCGCGACATTGGTGGGAAGAATAAAGAGAATGGACTTTTGAATATTGTCGTAAACCCGACGGCCTTCCTCGACCGCATGAGCAATCGAGGCAAAATTATCATCCACCAGCACCATTTCCGCCGCTTCCTTCGCCACTTCCGTCCCCTTCACTCCCATCGCCACTCCAACATCCGCTCGCTTGAGTGCCGGCGCGTCATTCACCCCATCTCCGGTCATAGCCACCACTTCCCCACCCGCCTGGAGGGCTTGCACAAGCCGTAACTTATGCTCCGGACTCGTTCGGGCAAATATATCGATATCCCGCACGACAGGCTCCAATTGCGCATCGCTCAAGGTTTCCAGTACCGGTCCCGAGATGGCCTGTTTGCCATCTCCGATATGCATCTGTAAGCCAATCGTTCTCGCCGTCACGAGATGATCCCCGGTAATCATTTTGACTCGAATCCCGGCTTGCCGGCATTGCCGGACCGCTTCAATGGCTTCAGGCCGGGGCGGGTCAACAATGCCATAGAGGCCTAACAGCGTCAGTCCCTGCTCCACATCTTGAAACCGTAACTCTCGATGTTCGTGATTGGTGGATGCAAAGGCCACCGCCAGCACTCGCTGCCCACGACCCGCCATCTGTTCGATCCGATCATGCCACGACCGGCTATTCAAGGGATGATCCTCTCCCAGACTCCGCTGAGACGCACACATCTCCAACACCCGTTCAGGCGCACCCTTGATATACAGAAATCCATGCCCGGCATGGTCGTGATGCAACGTCGACATAAACCGATGCTGGGATTCAAAGGGGATCACATCCGTCCGTGGCCACATCTCATGTTCGAATCGGGAATCCAATCCGGCTTTTCTCCCGAGGGTAACCAACGCCCCCTCCGTCGGATCTCCGTTAATCTGCCAGATCCCCTCCACGTGGGCCAGATCCGCATCGTTACACAGCATTCCGGCTCGCGCGAGTTCCATCACATCCGGGAGATCACCCAGCACGACCGGGTTGCCAAGCAGAGAAAATCCGCCATGAGGATCATATCCAACACCACTGACATCCACGGTATATGCCGCCGTCGCCAGCGTTTGAACCGTCATTTCATTTCGTGTGAGCGTGCCGGTTTTATCAGAACAAATGACGGTCACAGAGCCGAGTGTTTCAACAGCCGGCAACCGCCGAATAATCGCTTGGCGTCGGGCCATGGCTTGAACCCCAATAGCCAGGGTAATGGTCATAATGGCCGGAAGCCCCTCGGGAATGGCCGCAACAGCTAATCCTACGCTGGCAAGAAACATGTCACTGATCGCATATTCTCGAAACCAAATCCCGAAGAGAAAGACCCCCACCGACCCGGTGATGATCGCGATGCTCAGTCGGCTCCCGAATTCTCCGATCTTCCGGAGAAGTGGCGTGGTCAAGGTCTGCACCCCGGCCAGCATGGCGCTGATCCGTCCTATTTCCGTGGAATCGCCGGTCCCGACCACCACCCCGGTTCCCGTTCCATAGGTCACCAGAGTTCCCGAATAGGCCATGCCCTTTCGATCACCAATGGACGCTGTTTCGGGAACCTTTTTAATATGTTTCTCAACCGGGACGGACTCACCGGTCAAGGAGGCTTCTTCAATACGCAACTCTTTCACCTTCAGAAGACGCAGATCTGCCGGAACTTTGTCCCCGGATTGAAGAAACACAATATCCCCCGAAACCAGACGTTCCGCGGGAATCGGGCAACGGGTCCCATCGCGAAGCCCGATGGCTTGCACAGACAGCATCCGGCGAATGGCATCCATCGCCTTTTCCGCTTTTCCTTCCTGAATGAATCCGATCATGGCATTGATGACCACGACTCCCAGGATGACGCCGGTATCCACCCAATGGCCGAGAATGGCAGTCACGACACCCGCGCCCAAGAGGATATAAATTAAAATATTGTGGAACTGGGCAAGAAACCGCTGCCAAGACGCTTGCTTTTTAGGCGGGCGTAAGCGATTGGGACCATAGAGGGCCAGACGTTGGGCAGCCACATCCTGGGTTAAGCCCCCAACCTGACTGGCCAATGCCTTGAGGACGAATTCACCCTCCAAGGCATGCCAGCACATGGCTGGCTTTTTTCGATCGGAAACCGGCATCGCGCTCCTTTCAATTGAAGTGCATCCAACATTTCTGAAATAGACAGGCCATGGTGGGAATTCTCACCATACGAAACCCTGAGCAGGTGAGACCGTCTCTCTCTATTCGTCTTACCTGGCCCTGTCACAACCGATTCGGTATCAACCTTCTTTCTCAGACCGGCCAGGGCGGGTGAGCAATACCGAACATGGAGCATAGCGAGCAATTTTTCTGACGACCCCTCCCAATGGGACCAGCTTGCCCCCTATAAATCCTTTTGATCCCACCATGATCAATTTTGCCTTCGAACGCTCGGCGATTTTGACAATTTCTTCAGCAGGATCTCCTTTGGTCAACACCGTATCGACTTGCATACCAAGGTCTTTGACTCTTTGGCTCATCTCTTCCAGGTAGCTGGCACCATCCTTTTGGGCTTTCGTCTGTAATTGTTCGGCTAATTGTGTAAAGGCCGCTTTGCCTTTTCCCCAATACCAGCCCTCCAGGTAGGCTGGCCTTCCTACCACATGCGTCACCGTCACCTTGGGAGGGGTCTTACAGGTCAACAGACCGAGCATATCCACAGTACTCAGAGCAACCGATGACCCATCGGTTGCCAGAAGAATTTTGGCAGCGGTTTTCCCCATCGTCACCTTACTGAGTTTTTCACGAACCAACAGGACCGAACACGGAGCTTCCCTCATCACCCAATCACTGGTACTCCCAAGGAGAAACCGTTTCACATTGGAAAGACCGCGAGTTCCTAATATGACCAGGTCAATCCGATAGTCCTCCACCGCCTGTAATATTTCCGCGCCGGGAAGCCCTTCCAGTACGACGGTTTTAACGATATGAGAGCTCTCTTTAAGAATCTCTTGTTTCGTTTGCTCAAGAAAAAGCCTTGCCTCAGTGACCATTTTCCCCCTTGCCTGGGAAATGACTCTATCCCAACTGGAAGGCCCATCCGACGGAATCAAAGTAGACGCATGTTTCATCTCGATAACATGGATTAAATAAATTTCTGATGCCTTTGGCCAATCCACCGATGACACAAATCGAATGGCCTCCTGCGCATGTTGTGAAGGATCGACTGCCACCAAAATTTTCATCCGGCTCTCCTTTTTTCTCAAGACACCTGTACTTTTTATAGACTTACTGAGGCGTGGTCATTGGCAATCGTTCAAATAAATCCGTCAGATCCCTGAGCCGGGTTCCAACCTCCTCCGTCAGCTGATCGGGATGGAATCGCCACTCCCAGTTTCCTTTGAGCGTGACGGGGCGATTCATCCGGCACTCACTCCCCAATCCCAACACATCCTGAAGAGGAATCATGGCAAGCTGGGCAACGGAACTCATGGCCAGTCGAATCATCTCCCAATGGATTTCGCGACCGTCGGTCCCAAGGTATTTCAACACACCCGCACGCTCCTCCTCGATCTCGACTTTGGATTGGGTGGTTTCTTTCCCCGGTTCGGCTGTAAACCACCCGACCGTCGTATTATGGTCATGAGTGGCCGTATACACGATACAATTCTGGATATAGTTGTGAGGACGATAGGTATGAGCTTTGGGGTCACGCGCAAACGCCATTTGCAGAATTCGCATTCCTGGAAAACCAAAGGTATCCCGTAGCGTCTCGACCTCCGGGGTGATCACACCAAGGTCTTCAGCAATCACAGGCAAATCACCAAGGGCCGCTTTCACGGCTGCAAACAACTCAGCCCCCGGGCCTTTCACCCATCGCCCATTGGTGGCATAAGATTCGGAGGCAGGAATTTCCCAATAGGATTCAAACCCGCGAAAATGATCCAACCGAACCAAATCCACAAGGGCAAAATTGGCCCGAAACCGGTCGACCCACCATTGGTATCCCGATCTGGCCCTGACGTCCCACCGGTAAATAGGATTCCCCCACCGTTGTCCCGTTGCACTAAAATAATCCGGCGGTACTCCAGCCACCACCAAGGATTGGCCCTGGTCATCTAGATAAAACAAATCGGGATGCGACCAGACTTCGGAGCTATCATGGGCGATATAAATCGGAAGATCCCCAATGGTTTGCACGCCCTTGGTATAACAATACTGTCTCAATGCGGCCCATTGATGATAAAAAAGATACTGGAGAAACCGATGATAATTCATCCTGTCCCTAAGGCGACGACTGTATTTCTGCAGGGCTTGAGGATCTCGAGTAATCAGTGGAGGCTCCCATCGAATCCACGCGTGTCCCCGATGGGTTTCTTTCAAAGCCATAAAGAGGGAAAAGTCTTCTAACCAGGAAGCGTGCTTTTCCCGAAACAGCGAAAAGCCTTGTCGATGTTCGGCAGGAGGATGGGTTTGGAACTGTGCATAGGACTTGCTTAAGATTACGCGCTTCTGTTCAATGACACGACGGTAATCCACACGTTCGGCGGAAAAAGATGGTGGCCTTTTCACATCCTCTGCCAAGACAAACCCATCCTCCACGAGCTTTGACGAACTAATGAGGAGGGGGTTTCCTGCAAAAGCGGAAAAGCACAAGTAGGGGGAATTGCCATACCCGGTCGGCCCCAATGGCAACCTTTGCCACCAACTTTGCCCCGCCGCCTTTAGAAAATCGACGAATTGATAGGCGGTAGGACCCAAATCACCGATTCCCCATGCTCCTGGGAGGGATGTCGGGTGCAATAAGATGCCACTTCCTCTGGCCAAATTCACGATGATCCCGGCCTAAATGGTATGAAAGGCTGACAAGCTGGAAGATTAAGGAGAAAAGCCCATACACATGACTCTTGACGACATATCTCAGACATCTGGGAAGGTCCAGAATTCAAAATTGTCTTCAATGTCAGGCCTTTCAGGGTGTATTCTTTTTTGTTTTTGTTGGCTTCTTCGAGATTTTTTCAGGTTCCGCTTTCATTTCCGTTGGCTTTGACGATGGCAGAGACGTTTTCATATGGATAATTTGCCGCTCGGCTTCAAACCAATCCCCCAGGTCGTTCCCTTTCGTCCGGCCTCGTGCCTCATACAATTCATATGCGCGTTTGGCAATATCCGGATGCAGTGCCGTCTTGATAGCCGATTCCACCTGATCAAAATTCAGTGCGCCACCACCGCCTTGAAATCCTCCGATCACCTGGTCCACGCCAAGCTTGAACGCTTGTGACATTAAGGAACTCACCGACGTTCCGGCCAGCGCCACCACTTTTCCTCGATAATTTTGGGCGCGCAGTTCTTTCAGCACTTCCAGGCCGCTGGGCTCAGCCACATACATATCCAACACCACCACCACTGGACTTTTCTCCTTAATCAAGGGGAATACATCCTGCCTATGGGGAGGAACGCAGACTTCATACCCTTTCCCAGTCAAGAAAGAACGCATGGGATCCCGAAGTTCCTCATGGAATGTGACAATCATAATCATCGCTTCGACCCTTTCCTTATTTCTCGTTTATTGTCAACCAACTGACCTTAGATAAGATCAATAGTTATACCATTTATGGTCACATATACATCCAGTCGAACCCCTTCGATCCAAAGATTTTTTCGCCATAAGATCATGGAACGGCGGGTCAAGCTCTTTGATATGATGCATTACTCTACAGGCCCCTAAGAAACCTCTGCCCCAAAATGCCTCACCTCAAGACCTTTCCTACTTTTGCAGGGAAATAGGTGAGCTGAACCAAGAGGTGAAGGGACAAAACGAAAGCATGACTTGGTGACGGTCATCAACCAGTATGACAGGGAATGCGCACTGCTGTTGCTGTCTGACCAGTTTTTGAATGGGGTGAAAGTGGCAGGTGCCCTAGGTGCCTGTCGGACTTAGGATGAATCGGCTGCAAAAGGGTCTAAGCGGTCCGTATTTCGCCGCTTCCTTGGACCATAGTCCCACTATGGGCCGGCGAAATCGTCAAAATCTGACCTCGCTCAGCCGCTTTTTCGCTCTCGATCCACTAAGTCCGACAGGCTCCTAGACGAAGCTGAAAGGCAAACTCCACCGCCGCCGACAATCACCATCGACTACGGGAGAGAGTTGTCGAGTCGAGCATTGGAATTCGTTTGAAGGGTTTCGGAATGCGCCGATCACAACCACTGGGATCGAAAGAGCCCGTCAATAATTTCCAAAAGAGCAACAAAAGCATTAATGCCCCACATAGGGGCGATGAACGCCAGAAAATACCAGGCTGCGGGTAACTGGGACATAGACCCAAAACTCGCTTTGTTTGCTATAACTCCATCATTTGCTCCAGGTCCTTCTATCAATTGCCCCCGTCATAGACGAAGGCCAATGAACATGTCCGTCTTGTAGATTACGTTCGCAATTCCCAGACTAAGACCAAACGCCAAACCCATTTATTTAATCATTCCCAGCTTCTATTCCCAATCCTAATCCAATCCAGGCCCTCAAAAGATCATGCCTCGTCACGGTATACATCACCTCCCCGTTTCGCTCTACCGGCAAACTCAACAATCGATTTTCTTCCATCAGATGCACGGCATCCTTGATCGACGTCGTATCAGCAATTGAAATATGATCTTTTTT
This sequence comes from Nitrospirota bacterium, assembly GCA_029864405.1. Lineage (GTDB taxonomy): Bacteria > Nitrospirota > Nitrospiria > Nitrospirales > UBA8639 > Nitrospira_E. Next base: position 7,588 of record JAOTTP010000060.1, on the reverse strand, counting down.
CATCACATCTTCGACCGTCACCTTGTTCAGGTCTTTTCCCGCTTCCAAAGCACGCAGGACATCAAATTCACTGATAAAACCAATGAAATGGTTTTTTTCGTCTACGACCGGTCCCCCCGGGGTATGCTGAGAAAGTAACTCAATCGCGGCGGCCAGAGCATTCAATTTCCTACCAAATTTCAATTCATTGGTTGGAACAATCTGTCCAACAGTTGTAAATCCCGACGCGGGAACTCCTTGAATAGCCATATGACCTCCTCATAATAAAATGTAAAAACATCAACACCAGTTGACGCGCATTCTCAACTACCATTGAAAAGATGACCTCAAACGAAAAGATGCCCCTCATTATGCCCACAGTGGGAAGCGGATTTTCCGCTCAGGTTTTGTCATCCACGCCGGTGGATAGCCGTGACCCATCTGAAACGACACCAAGATGGACTCCTGATGATAAATGTCGGGAATGACACGAGCGGAAAGATTCCCCATGAACGATGTCGGAAATACTGAAGAAGATAGATCCTTTTACCGGATGATTGCTCGAAGCATTCCGCTTTCTTCCACATGTACCTGACCGTTTTCAGAAATGGACCTCCATCTTCTCTTAAGCAAATAAGCAAAACCGGCACCAACCGATGGGCTGTCCTTTTAACCCGTTGGTTTCCCCTTTTAAAACACCCCGAAAAACCCGATTTTCACGTTAACATAAGTGTTTAGCTTGATTTCGCGTTGTGTGATTGTGGAGATCTGGGACAAGTCCCTGAAGACGAAGTGGGGAAAAATTCAGCAGCCCCTGTTCATTGCATATTATGCATCCACGGCCCTTGGTATTTCGAAGTCCTAATTAATCCCAGACCTTGCTCTTTACCTAATCCGGGATGAATGAATACACATCCGGACCAGCCAGACCATCGCCATTGAATATCCCTCGCCATGTGTCAAAAATAATACCACGGCCATTTTCCTGAACTTCACCAGAGGAAGATGGTTAACGTGTGGGAAAGAAATTAGAAGGTCATACGCAATATAGGGTAAGGGGTCTCCCCATACAGCCTTGCCAGTCTGAATACATAACATTTCCGGTCGCTTTCCTGCGGGCCACGCAAACATTTATCTCCCATGGTCCGACGCCTGCCATCTGGCCCAAGGGGCGCACGCTCAAATAGAGTGGCGGGCCTTGTCTGAGCGGAGCGAGTTGGCCCGGCCTTCCCTAGCCAGCGTTCGCCCCCTCTCATAAGGCCAGACGGGGCGTCACTGGTTTTGGGTCCTTTTGCCGAAACAAAAGGGCCTCGCCTGCCGGGGCGAAACCCGGCAACACAGAAAAGCACGTTAACACGAGAGTTGGGGATATCAGTGCGATGCGTTCACCGGCCAGCGTTTTTTCGACGGGAAACACCCAAGACGGATTCCCCATACACATCGTCGAGCTGTCAGGCCAAACCCATATATTGCGTATGATCCAAATTAGACCATCGACGGACAGCAAAGCTTTTTGCATTGCTCAACAAAAATTCCTAGGGAACCGGGATAAGGAAATCGAAATAGTGTCTGACAGGATCAGTAAGCGGTTTATCCAACTTCTTGCTCTGCCCACGGAAGAAGAATCAAACTCCCAACATAGACATCAACACCAGCCAAAACCGACAACAACCTATCACGTAAAGAATACTCAAATCCCCTTTCACTCTTTTCAAAGGAAGAATCTCATTGAGGTCATCTCAATGGTCGACGCGGAGCACTTTTGGCAGAAAAGCATTCACTCAAGGCTGAAGGCCCTCGGCCTCTACAACATTAACATCGGAGCCAGAGAGTGAAGAAAAGAAGGACCAACGCGTAGACAGCGACGCGCCTATCACCGTATCCAGTGAATCTCGCCACATTCCAACGGCACGGCCGCATGCCGATGAAAAGGCACAATGCGAGGGGTGTAATGGTTTGCGGGACGTGAAGCGGGAGCGTCCCCGCTATAGCAAAACGCATTGACTAATCCGGAAACAGGTCCTTTCATCTGAAGAGGAATCCGGCAGGGAAGATGCTCGTTTTGACCCTCCGCAAACAATTCCACCAGGATCACATCCGGTTCAAGATCCCCGCAATAGACATCAACTTCAAATACATATCGCTCCCCGGATGGGGCAACTCTCATATCGCCAAACCGTATTCCCTTCCAGTTTTCCCGAAGTGTGTCCTGCCAGCCATGGAGTTCTTTGGCCAACCCTGCTTCATTGCCCATTCGAGCGCGATACGCTTCGGCAGCGGGTAGGTAGGCCTGCTCCACATATTCCCGCATCATGCGATTACTGTTGAAGTGCGGCGTCAAGGTCGACATACTGGCACGAACCCGGTCAATCCATTTTCGCGGAACCCCCTTTTGATCACGGTCGTAGAATTCGGGAATAATCTGGCGTTCCAGACTCTGATAGAGTTGCTCAGCTTCCAAGGGATCTTGCTCTGGATTGGGATAAAGTCCCTCCCCTCCAATCACCCAACCAACTGCCGGCGTGTACGCTTCCGCCCACCACCCATCCAGCTCCGAGAGATTTAACCCGCCATTGACTAACACCTTCATTCCGCTGGTTCCGGAGGCTTCTAACGGGCGACGGGGCGTATTGAGCCAGACATCGATACCGGCCACTAATTCCTGAGCCAGAGCCATTTCATAATCTTCTAAAAATACTACTTGATTTCGTAGCGCGGGCTCTGCCGCAAATTGGGCCAGAGCCTGAACCAGTCGTTTCCCTTCCTGATCATGTGGATGGGCTTTTCCGGCCATGATCAATTGTACGGGACGTTGTGGATCAGAGAGCAGGCGAATCAGCCGTTCCTGATCGGACAAAATCAGCGCGGGACGTTTGTACGCCGTAAACCGCCGGGCAAAGCCCAAAGTCAGGGCATTGGGGTCCAACGCATGCCGAGCTTCCTGAATACGGTCGTCATGCGCGCCGTGCTCTTGAAGTTGACGCACGAGGCGATGCCGAACATAGTGAATCAGGGCCAGACGTTGCGTCACGCGAAGATCCCACAGCTCTTCATAGCTCACCTGGCCGATCCGTTGACAGAGCGTTTCCAATGTTCCGACCCATCGCTCTTTTCCACAGATCTTCGTCCACAACGCATCAGCCGATGGAGAATCCCAGGACGGCACATGCACCCCGTTCGTAATATGGCTCACGGGAATATCACTTTCAGGCCAATGCGGAAACAACGGCTGAAAGATATGCCGGCTGACTTCCCCATGCAATCGACTCACGCCATTCACCCGTCCGCTTCCCCGCATCGCGAGATAGGCCATGTTGAAGGATTCGTTCGCCTCGGTGGGATTTCGACGTCCCAACCCGAGCAAGTACTCCATGGGAACCTGAACCCTGTGAGCCAGGTATTCCGCATAAGGTCTGATCAGACCCGGCTCAAAGCAATCGAACGCGGCTTCTACCGGGGTGTGGGTGGTAAACACATTGCCGGCCCTGGTTGCGAGGAGCGCAACAGAAAATGGAAGGCCTGTTTTGGCCATCACACTCATCGCCCTGGCCACAATCACAAACGCCGCATGGCCTTCATTCAAATGACACACTTCGATCGGACAGTTCAGCTTCTCCAGGACACGCCACCCTCCAATCCCCAGGACAATTTCCTGCATCAAGCGTTGTTCCTTTCCTCCGGGATACAGGTTCGCCGTGATGCTCCGATCTCGTAAACTATTAAAGGGATCGTTGCTATCCAGTAAATACAGGGTCACTTTCCCGACCTGTGCCTGCCACACCCGAACGAACAGGGGACGTCCCGGCAGTTGCAATTTAATTCGTAACCAGCCCCCTTCCGCATCCTGAACCGGCATGACCGGCAGACTGATCGGGTCGTTATAGGGAAACGCCTCGAGTTGCCAGGCGTCCGGGCTTAAGATCTGCCGAAAATATCCCTGTTGGTAGAGAAGACCCATACCGACGATCGGCACACCAAGATCACTGGCGGTTTTCAAATGATCTCCCGCGAGAATGCCCAATCCGCCTGAATAAATCGGAAGCGCTTCGCTCAGGCCGAACTCCATACTGAAGTAGGCAATGCCATTGAGCCCGGCTGCGGCATGCGTCTGGCCGAACCATCCCGGATCATCAAGATACTGCTGGCGCTGCTCCATCCATAGGCGCACGTCGGCTTGTAACGCTTGATCACGTGCCGCGTCTTCAAGCCGTGCTTTGGAGACATTTTGAAGAATAAAATAGGGATTTCCCGTTTGCTCCCACCCCTCCGGATCCAGCCGTTCCCACAATCGATCACTGAAATGGCTCCACGTCCACCGGAGATCTAATGCCAATTCCGTCAATCCTTCCAAACCCGGAGGCATCGGGCGAGTAAAGAAATAGGAAGACGCGGTGGCATTATTGTGATGATTGTTCATGATCGACCTCTATGATTCCTTGGATTGATTGGGTTCTTAGGTACTCGCCGCAATGGGCCGGCGAACATTCCGAGCCTTAAAATGATTCTTGAAATTTCGAACGCCCATCACTCCAGCAATTCCCCGCACATGAAGATCGTCACACACATCTACAATAGCCACTGATTTGGTTGATACAGCACAACGTACAGGAGTGAAAGACATTTCCAGTCTGCAGGCTTCTCCTTTGTCACAAGGGGTGCGGCACCAGGATAACCTCTTCACCCACCAAGGTAGCCTTCTTTTCCCAGACTTCTGAGAATCACTTCTTGTCTTTGTTTCGAATGATCGCCACCGAACATCCGGCGCTGAGGACAACCTTGTTCGACACACTGCCCAAAAACACCCGCTTAACCCCTGTCGAACCACGCGACCCCATCACAATGAGATCGGCTCGCACATATCGAGCGGCTTTAAGAATTTCGTCGGCCGGATTACCAAACGCCAACCGCTCCTGAATCTGAAGATCGGGAGCAGACAAGTCCGTTCGAGTCCGTTCAAGAAGTTTCGCCCCTTCTTGTCCTCGAATCTTAAAAAGTTCTTCGGCCAATTTTGCAAATTCGTTCTTATTTGTACGATCGGCAATCAAAGTCTGTTCGGTTTCGTACGCATGTTTTTTGACGACATGGAGAATGGTGATTTGCGAGGAAGCAGGCAATTCCACCGTTTTAATAAAATCGACTGCCGCCCGCGAATCGACGGATCCATCAGTGGCCAGCAAAAGTTTCATGCCTCGAATAGTCTTTTTCTCTCGAGGCATGGGTCTGGCGATCAACACCGAGCATGGCGCTTCCTGTAACACCCATTGACTCACACTTCCGAGTAACATCCCGGCCGTTTTGGAATAGCCCCGTGTTCCGAGGACTACCAGTTCGACGTCTTTCGTGTGAATGGTTTTTAAAATCTCCTCTCCAGGAAAGCCCTTTTTCACAAGGGGATACACATGCACATTCTGCGAACTTATTTTTTTCTCGACCTTACCCAGAAACTGACGTGCCTGTTCAAGCACATCCTTTTGGACTGCTTGAACAGCCTGAGAAATTTTTAAAATCCGTTCCTTCGCCAGACCCGTGATTTTTTGAGGGATGGGTTGCACATGGAGAAGAAACAGATCTGAACCATTGGGAAGTGTCAACTTGCCGAGAATTTGAATGGCCCCTTCAGAAATACGGGTTTGCTCTACCGCCAGCAACACCTTCATCATCGCGCTCCTTTCAACACATTTTTATTCAAATCAAACTCAAATGCTAAGTCTAGCCTATGACGGCCACATTCTCTACTCAGGTGAACAGGCATGGCTCATCATTCTGGCAGATCGACCTCAGACGTTCCTCTCTGCGTGAGCGCATCACATTAAACCGAAAAGACATCGATTGTGGATCCCTCACGATCCAATGTCAGATATAGGTGGGTTCAGTGGCCTTGCATTTTGCAGGACGTTTCATCACTCCTTATGGTTGGTTGGGTACGTGCTGTGCCATCGTTTTTCACACTCGGGGAGAGAACGTTGCACCTGGCGAAGAATGATGGGAGTGAGCGCTTGAGAGGCCTTATTCGTCAATCATCTCCACCAGATCCCGAAAGCGCTATTCATCAGTGACGTGCCAGCGAATGACCAGGAAGATCATGTCGTCAGTGATACGCCGGACCCAGAACAATTCTGGAAGAGCCGGGAATGCATCTTTCATTGAGATGAGGATCAGTGTGCGGGATCCGGACCACGAGCATACTGCCAGACCATTGCCCTGAAGGACTTGGCTCGCCACTCACTTTTGGCGTAGGCAAACACCCCGTAAGGGACAAACAAAAAATTCCTGTTGTCATCAGGGTACCTAATGCTGTTTTGTTGTGCATAAAATTCAACTCAAGAATGATGCAACGTGAAATGCCAACATTTCGTCACTCCCGATATCCTCTATCGGGCATCCATCGTGGTTTCGTTCCGGATGGATCCCCGCTACCAACCTGCGGGGATGACCGAACACAGTGGTCATGCCCGACATCTGTCATCGGGCCTCCCTCTGTTCCGTCACTCCCGACATTTTGTATCGGGAGTCTATCTTGATCTCTGTCTTCCCATCTGTGCCCCTCACTCCTTACGCTTCTCCAGATGGATCCCCTGATTTTTGAGAATTACTCCTTCTTTTGATTGCGAATGACCGCTACCGAACATCCGGCGCTGTGGACGACTTTATTCGATACACTACCCAAAAAGATCCGTTTAATTCCGGTCGTGCCACGCGACCCCATCACAATGAGATCAGCTCGCACATATCGAGCGGCTTTAAGAATTTCGGTTGCAGGATTGCCAAACACCAACCGCTCTTGAATGGTACCCTCATGAGAAGACAAGGCCTTTCGAGTCTGTTCAAGAAGTTTCGCCCCTTGTTGTCCTCGAACCTCAAGAAGTTCTTCGGCTAGCTTGGCAAATTCTTTCTCGTTTTTGCTGTCAGCGGTCAAAGCCTGTTCGGTTTCGAACACATGTTTTTTGACGACATGGAGAATCGTGATCTGCGAGGAAAGCGGTAATCCCACGGCTTTAAGAAAGTCTACTGCCGCCCGTGAATCGGGAGATCCATCAGTGGCCAGCAGAAGTTTCATGCCTCGAACATCATTTTTCTCGCGAGGCATGGATCGAGCGATCAACACCGAGCATGGCGCTTCCTGTAGAACCCATTGACTCACACTACCGAGTAAAAAACCAATCGCTTTGGAATAGCCCCGTGTTCCGAGGACCACAAGATCGACGCCTTTCGTGTGAATGGTTTTTAAAATCTCCTCTCCAGGAAATCCCACTTTCACAATCGAATGAACATGCACATCCTGCCGACTGAACGTTTTCTCGACCTTACCCAGAAACTGGCGTGCCTGTTCAAGCACGTCCTTTTGGGCCTCTTGAACAGCCCGAGAGATTTTCAAAATCCGTGCCTTCGCAATACCCGTGATCTGTTGAGGGCTAGGGTTTACATGGAGAAGAAAGAGATCTGAACCACCGGGAAATGTTAACTTGCTGAGTATCCGAATCGCTCCTTCAGAAATGCGGGTTTGCTCTAACGCCAGCAACACCTTCATCATCGCGCTCCTTTCAACACATTTTTATTCAAATCAAACTCAAATGCTAAGTCTAGCCTATGACGGCCACATTCTCTACTC
>JAOTTP010000059.1 GCA_029864405.1 Nitrospirota bacterium | reverse complement strand
TGAGATCTACTGAAAGACGCCAGGCCTGCTCATACACATCCCATTCCGTGGTTATGGGCAACTCCATCGCAAGAAACGTCTGAAGCATGCGGATTGATTGCTTAGGCGCCAATCGCGTCAACACGTCATCCGCTTTGACCAGTTGCTCCGCATTCATTCCGCGTTCAAATTCTTCAAGATCTTGTTTGCCAATGGCTCCTTGATCTCGTTGTGCCGCGGAACTGCCTCCATGCCCCCCGTCTTCGGATTGATCCAGAGTGCATGGGAACTACCTTCTCGCTTTAAATAACAACCGGCAATTCGCAATTTGCGTTCCAACTCCCGTCGTTTCATCCAATCTGCACCGTTTCCTGGATGGCGTCTTCGGGCAGTCCGCGAAGAATGTCTGCCCTCCGGTCTTCCAGAATCATTTCAATAGCTTGCTTTAAACTATTCTTGGTTTCCTCGATCGTTTCACCTTGTCCGTTTGCACCAGGAACCTCCGGGCAAATGGCCCAATAGCCGCCCTCCGGGGCCGCTTCAATAATCGCTGTGAATTCACCTTTCATAGATTCCCCTTTTCTTTGACCGAACAGCCTGCGATTAACTGTGAGACCTGTCGTTTGTTACCAAAACATGCGACTTTGGCTCGAATGCGATCACCCACCGAATAGTATAACTGATTCGGGTTATTATCCATTTCCCAAAGCATGGAACGGTGGATCCGGAAAAAGTCGATAGGATACCCCCTCAGGTTGGAGGACGAGTCGCCAGACCATTTGTCAGTTAACGATCTTGCAATTTTCGGTCGATGTCCGCCCGGACCTTTTCCCACGATCGCCCAGTGGTGGGGTTCGCCTGGTAGGCCTCCAAGCGTTCGCGAAGAATCCGCTTGTGCCATTCGGGCACAGGAACTTGTTCAGGGATGGATGCAATCCGATCCCAGAGAAATTGTACAAAATCAATTTGTTCCTCGACAGAGCGGTCGTCAAATCCTGGCGGGGGAGTGGGGACTATTTTGGACATGATCAGAGTTCCTACGGTGAACCAGTATAGCGTAACCCAAAGATCAGTAAAAGTGTCCAAGGGAGCACTAACCCGTCTATGTCGAGCCGCACCTTCGGCCGTCCAGGACGCCAGAGGCAAACGTGCGATACCACGACACCGGTGCGCATCCACTGCGCTGACATGTTATGTGGCAAGCCTAGCCGAAGAAGCATGAGTACTCATCCTCTTTCACGACGGTGAGAAACTTCTCGATAGCCGAGACTTCAGGAACCGGTTCATAGCGGTGCCATTTCAAATCGGCGCGTTTCCAATAGACCTTCCATATGCCTTGAGCTCGCACGAAGGTGGCCTTGGCAAATGAGCTTTCATGCTTGATCTCCGGCTTATTCCATTGTGGGCGGATCTCGAATAATTCAATGCTTTGACCGGTGACACAAAACCCGAAATCGAGCTGGGGCCGGATATGTGGTGGGGGCCGAAGTTTTTCGACAAACGCACCGACGAGCTTTTCGATTCTCTTCCGTTCAATATCGTTTCGCGCCATACTCTTGCCACATATCGCTTAAATAATTTGCGAGAGATCTTTTGCGGCGTCACAATTACCTTATTGCTATGCTTTGCTTTTTCATTGCGATGGGAAAATCTTGCATATTGTTTTTAATTCAAAATAACCATTCTTGTTAAATTTTTCTTGCACTTTCTCCGGCATTTCATTTGTAAATATTTTCATGGGGTCGTCATTAACATTTGAGGTAAAAAATATCTTAATGAGCGGCTCCGAGTATAGTACCGTAAAATGCGTTTTCTCGAGATCGTTTCCAATAGCACATGCCGCTTTAAAAATAGTCAAACCACCTTGAGCGTCGGAGTCAGCTATATCTAATTTCAAGAACGAGGTATTTTTCGTTCGACCCACTTCCTGTAACGTCATTTTGAAACCCGGTTCATCATATACTGCCGAATAGAGCTGCGATCCGGCAAAACTAACCATATGCGGAATACTAAAAATAAGAGATAAAAGAAGCGCACTTTCTTTCATATTTCTAAGCATAGCGAGACCTCCGACTGGACGAGCCGGGGGCTCGTCGGCTTCAGAAAAAATTCAACCCTCTCAGGCGACGAATGAGCGGAGCCAGACACAGAGTCTGTTCAACGGCAGGCGGCTTCTCTGACGCTACGGATTCCCAAGAATATATCATTGCCCTAGTCAGGTGCCGCCAGTTGTTCTCCTGCGTTTCGAGACAACCTACGAATGATTACACCGCCAAGAAATGCGACCAAAGCAGCAAGCCCTAGAATAGCGAGGGAAAACACTCCGCCATTCAGTACAGCATAAAATACACAATCACCAATATCATTTATTCCGTCTCCATTATCTTGGCCAACGCACAAAGGCGTAAGATTCAATACGCCAAGAACCAGCAAGGCCAAGATCCATGACGTCATGATGCTGACAAAAAGCACTGAAGTAGCTCGTTCCACCCCCCGTTGGAGCCGTACCGCATTAAAAAATCCGAAGACCATACTGGCCAACAAGAACGCAATGCTCATTCCCAGATAACCCACAAAATAGTACTCATCCCGCATCGAGAAGGTGAAGAGCATGAAAAGGAAGCCAGGAACCGAATGAAGGATGATGATCGATATAATAATTTTCATAAGCAGAAGCACTCTGTCCTTGGATAGAGTGCAGGTCAACAGCCCGCCGGTTTCGCCCACGAGTTCCGCCGCCAGGCGGCTGATAAGTGAAGGCAGACTCGGATCCCGTTCAGCCCACCAGTCGGCCAACTCCCGCAACACCCCCTCAACCTCATTTTCCATTTCAATTTCACAGTTGGCATACCTATTCCTTTACCCACACGATCCAGGGTCGGTCCAATTTTGGTACTCCCAAACAGAGACAACACCACTTCTCCCTACCACAGAATAAAAACCAGCCTTGCTTCTGGACAGATCTGTCTTTTTCAAAAACTCTAGCCAGCTTATTATAACCCTAAAGTTTCCAAAGGAACTCCCGACACATAGGAAACGGATTTTCGTTAATTGCCCAGGGGGAACATGGCAAGAGTCGGGCTCTTGCGTCTCTTTCTGGTAACTATTTTGGAGGACCACTTTAAATGAAGAGCCACATTGCGGGAGTTTTGTTTGGGATCCTGATTTTGACCTGTGGTCAGGCTTATGCGCAATCCGCACCTCAGTATGCCCGACCGGGTTTCTATATCGGTGGAGGTGGGGCCTATGCCATTGAGGATTTTGATAATACATTCGGATTAGATTTCGACAATGGTCCAGGATTTAATGGTCGGCTGGGTTATCGGTTTCATCCACACATTGCCATCGAAGCCATGATCGAACGAGTAGACGCGTTTGATCTCAAGGGATTCAATGGCGTGGAAATCAATACCTGGACCGGCACCCTTAACGGAAAATTTTATGCCCTCACGGACCGGTTTCAACCCTATGGTCTTCTTGGGATGGGAGCCATGCGGGCTGAGGCAAACTTGCCTGGGTCATCTAATGATTTTGATGATACGGATTTCGCCTTTCGTGTTGGTGTAGGCCTTGACTCCTACATGACCGAACACTGGCTGGTGAATGTGGAAATCTCCAATGTACACCCTTCAGGAGATGTCGATGACATCAATTATTATTCATTAGGGGGTGGCATTCAATATCGTTTCTAGGTCTTTCTCCTTCGGGCTTTCGGGTTAGGACCTGACAACGGCGGCTGATCGTATGAGTCAGCCGCCGTTTTTTCAACCAACCTATTTCTAACCCCTCAAGTAGCCTCTTCCTGTCATGTATTAAATTTCAAACGTTTCATCCTCACCTCAAGAGAAGATTCTCATCTTGGGGGTCATCTTGGGGGTCATCTTGGGGGTCAGGTCTTGCAATAACACATTTTTTCGGCTTCACCCAACTCTCCCAAAGCGTGACCATCCGATGTTCTATTGCCAAACCTGAGGTGCACCAAAAAAACACTCATCGAATCGAGCCGGGGATTCGACCTGCGTCGGCAGAAGCCATGAGTTGGGCCGTGGTCAGCCGAACCTTCCGAACCTTTTCGAGTTTGACGTGTTGCCTGGCCTGCCCAAGGTCATAGTTATATTGCATAGCAAGCCAACTCTCCGGAGAGCGACCGAGCGCTTTTGCAAGGCGCAGGGCCATTTCCGGGCTAATACCGCTGGTTCCCTTCAGGATGCGATTCAACGTGGAAGCCGACACATCAAGCTTAGCGGCAAGGTCGCAACCACAAAGGTTGTTGGGCTCTAGATAAACCTCAATGATAAGCTCACCGGGATGAGGAGGATTGTGCATAGCTTTAGTTGAAAGACCATATCACTATAGCCCTCCCATTCTTGAATGGTCAGCCGCACGTATGGCCATGAAGGGAAGCAATCAATGACTGGGAAGGATTGTTGATAAAGGCGCGAAATAAGTCAAGATTGTCAGGTGGGCTTAAGCGAAAGGCTTGGGATGGAGATGGGATCTGTGCTGTGACTCACCCATCGACCTCTACCACGGCAGTCGAGTCGGCCATGCTGGAGAATAGAGCCTGTTTTATGGAATAACTTGAAACCCTTCACGAGCGGCGGCTTCCCGCAATCGCTGATCAAGACAGACAAATTCAAGGCTTGGGGTTTGACTGCCTGCCCAAACAAGCGCGGCAGCGAGCTGAAGCGCATCGGCGGCTCGAAGGGGATGGAGAAGCAAGACCCGGGACGCTTGGTCTCGAACAAGATTACTGGGCCTGACTTCCGTCCATTGACTGCTCAACCGCAGAAACACCTGCCGGGACTGCAATTCTTCCTCACCTGTCAGGACTTGCTCTCGTCGGAGACGAGCCAACGCCGAATACCCCTCAATCAAGGCCCCCCACCAGGCAACCAGATCACCATCTTGGTGAACAAGGTCCTGAACCTTTCCTGTTTGAGGCTCTTTCAAACAGAGGGGTAGGAGCGCCGAGTTATCCCAAAACTTCATCGTCCCTGATCCCGTTCATCCAAGAGGGCCTGTAATCCCTTACCTTGTTTATCACTCGGCCGAGGAAGTTTCCAAATGTCTTTTGAAATTTTTCCAGCCCCCAATCGGATCAGCCCATTTCTGGCCAACTCGGACATATGAGCGGACAGGCCTATGGTTTCACCGGAAAGAGGAACAATTTTGGCAATCGGCCTCCCCCGCTCAGTGACCACGACCTCTTCCCCGGCCTTCACTCTCGCCAACTGCTCACTTAAAGTCGCCTTCAGTTCTGATACCGGTGTCGTCTTCATCAATCTCCTCACTTTCTATCAATCTGACCAATATGGTCAATATAATATGACCAGAATAGTATTACAACCTTTGGTTAACATGGAAGACGCTAAGAACCTGTAGGTAGGACTACCGGCAAGCTCAATGAAAGGCCTTGATCGTGACTGTTATTGACGATTTCTGAAACACACAACCAGATTTTATTCGGCGATGTGAGCACCGGCATCCTTCATCTGCCGTCTGGCTTTTTCACCACCTTCGGCTGTAATCGGTCGTGTGCCTTTTTCAATGAGCACGACTTTGAATCCTTCTCTGCACGCATCCAGCACCGTCGCCAGCACACACACATCTTCAGCGAGACCAGCAACCCACAGTCGCCGGATGCCATCTTTGCGAAGCTGAGCAGCTAGGCCGGTCTGGTCGAAGGCGGAGTTCTGGTCCTGATCAAACCGGACGCCTTTGGTCACGATGACGGTCGAGCTAGGAAGTGCCAGGTCGGGATGGAATTTGGCGCCATCGCTGTCTTGGATACAATGCGGTGGCCAGAGTCCGCCGGCCTCTTTGAAACTGATATGCCCGGCAGGATGCCAGTCTCGCGAAGCATAGACCGGCACGCCCTTGGCCACGGCTGCTTTAATCAAGCGATTGATGACGGGCACAATGGTGTCCCCACCTTCAACGGGGAGCGCACCGCTAGGGCAGAAGTCCTTCTGCACATCGACGATGAGTAAGACATCGCCGGATTTCAAAGAATCGCTGATCTCCACCATCATACATTCCTACAGCGCGTTAACTATTGAATGAGCCTTCACCCTCACCCCAACCTTGTCCTTTCTTCAAGGCCAAGCCCTCAAGGGCGAGGGAATTTGGAAATATTTTTGTCGTCAAATTTAAATTTTACGGTCTCAGACGGAGCCTTCCCCGTGGTCCACTAGCTCCTTGATAATCCGCTGTTGAAGGTCGGCAAGCTTTTGGCTTACCTCGACGGGATACGGCGGGTCGGCAGAAGCAATCGCCCGCACTCGTTCAGGTAAACGGGCGATTTGTTCCTGTGCATACTGACGTGCTGTGGTGAGATCAACTGTGCCCTCGGGAAGCCGCTTGCCATTCCGCATCATCGGCAGAAGGAGGGGCCGTCCAACCGGATCTTCATCCGCACAGGCAATGACGTCACGCACAGCCTTTCCATCTTCTTCGATACGAAACACCTGCTTGCGACCGGGAAGGATCGGCTTGCCCGTCGATAATTTGAGCCGCCCCTTTCCGGCATACTCAGAAAGCTTGTAGGCGATATCCAGATCCGGGGCATCGCTCGACACCCCCATACTGGTGCCCACGCCAAAGCCATCGATCGGCGCATTAGAGGACAACAAGGTCGTGATCACATCTTCATTCAGGCCCCCACTGGCAAAGATTTCCACGTTGCCAAGCCCGGCTTCGTCAAGCATCCGGCGCGCCTCCCTCGAAAGAGTCAACAAATTCCCAGAATCCAGACGCACCGCTTTAACCTTAAAGTCCTCGCCGAGGGTTTTCGCCAGGTCGATCACCTTCTGAACGCCCGCCAACGTATCGTAGGTATCAACCAGGAGAACCGTTTCAGGAAAAACCTGTGCAAACGCACGGAAGGCGGCCCGCTCATTTTCGTGGGCCTGAATATAACTGTGCGCCATCGTTCCGGCCACCGGCACCCCATAGAGTTTCCCCGCCAGGACATTGGAGGTCGACGCCACGCCGGCGATCCAAAACGCCCGGGCAGATTTGAGAGCCGCATCGATCCCATGCATGCGACGGGCGCCAAAGTCGACCACCGGCCGCCCCTTTGCGGCAGTCACCACACGCTGGGCCTTGGAGGCCAGCACCGTCTGGACATGCACCTGATTCATGACAAACGTTTCGATGAGTTGGGCCTCGGGCATGGACGCCACCACTTCGAGAAGGGGTTCATTCGAAAACACAGGCGTGCCTTCGGGAACCGCATGAACCTCTCCGGTAAAACGGAAGCCTCGAAGCCACCCAAGGAAGCGGTCGGAAAACAATCCCAACGAGTGCAAATAGGCGAGGTCTTCCTCGCTGAAGCGAACGGTTTCCAAAAAGTCCAGAACGGAATCCACCCCGCACGCCAACAGAAAGTTCCGCCGTGGCGGCAGGCGGCGAACGAAGAGCGTGAAGACGGACTGTTCCGTCATGCCTTCCTCAAAATAGGCCTGCAACATCGTCAGCTCGTACAGATCGGTAAAGAGCGCAAGGCCATTGTTCCTCGAACTCTGGTCGGACTGAGTTTTCAGACTATCCTTTCTCTTGCGGAGGGGGGAAATGTGCCGATACCCGAGGCCAGAAGCCATGGCAGCACCTCGAGTGTTATGGCTGGCAGGAGTATCCTCGGGCGGGGGGGACATTCGTTTGGTCAACTCATCGAGGAGACGTTCATAAAGCTGCTGACTCTCCTCGTCGAACAACACGAAGCGAATGTGGGTGACCGAAGACAACCGTGGCACTTCTTCCAAGACCGTCTTCAGGGCAACTCGTGCCGCCTCTGTAATTGGATAGCCAAAGATGCCGGTGGAAATAGCCGGGAAAGCTATTGACTGAATGCCGCGCTGTTCAGCCAAGCGGAGGGCATTTGCGTAGCAGTTGGCAAGAAGCTCCTCAGCCGGCTCGTCTTGCCCGTAGACGGGACCCAAGCAATGGATGACGTAACGGTTGGAAAGACGATGTGCTCCGGTGATCACCGCTTGACCGGGACGAATCGGGGCCAACGCCCGGCCCTCTTCCTCCAAACCCGGGCCAGCAGCGCGGTGTATGGCCCCGGCCACTCCCCCACCACTGCGCAACCCGGCATTGGCCGCGTTGACGATCGCATCCATGTCGGGTTGACTTGCAATATTCCCCCGCACACATTCGATCGTGATTCCGTTGATGGTTAGCTGGGCCATGAGAATCTTGGTTTGCCTTGTCCAGCCTTCTGCGCTCCAACTATGCGTTACCTGGATCCGTATTCGATGAAATTTTCATGGCATCGTGGGCGACATGCCTCTACGAAAAAGTAAGATCCCTCAGGCCGATAGCGCATCGGCAAGGGCGCGCAGCAGTTGTGCCCCATCCCCACGCCATGCACTGCCGTGCATGCATGCGAGCGTTGCCGGGTGTGTCGAAGCCAGCTTCTCTAGAAGCACACGCACGTTCTTCGTGTGTGAGAAGTAATCCATTTGGTGACAGAAAGCCTCGCTCGGGCCAAGAATATCCGACTCCGTGATGGGGGGAAGATCGTCGCCTCCCTGCGTGAACAAGTCGCCACAGAGCAACGTCGATGTGTGTTCTTCTGTCAGAAAGCCGCATTCCCACGCATGCGGCAGATGCGGCGTGTCGAGCCAACGCACGGAGTGCTTGCCCAGAGCGAGTCGCTCTCCATCCGCTAGCGCGCGAGGCGCCCGATCAGCCAGGTCAGCGATCGAGACCATGGCAGCAACAGTGCCGCACAATGGAACAGACTGCGGAGCGGCCACAAGCCATTCGTTCAGTGATCCGCACTCGTCGGCTTCCACATGAGAAAACGCAATGTAACGAAGCTTCTCGACCGGCAACAGGCTCGCCACGGCTTCACGCACCAATGGGAACATCTTTCGCGGACCGGTGTGGAAAATCAATGGTTCATCATCCACGATGAGGTATTGGTTGAACGAGAACCCGCCGGCACCTTCAATCACAACTGGCGTATTAATCCGATAGATCCCGTCAGCAATCTCATGCACATTCGTCCCGGACTGCCTGTTCGTAATGGTCATCAGACTCTCCCGGTCAACCGAAATTGACTACATTGACTGTCTTCAATCTATTAAGCATAGACATACTTGGCTTCTCTGCCAGGATATTTTTTTCACCTGGCTTCAATAGATCGTTCTGCCATGGATCAAAAGGATTCTTGGGTAAATGAGGGAATTAGTCAAGTTGCAATTGATTTTCTTGGCTGCTTGCTATGGCTCCGCACTCTTTGGAATGGGTACGCCCTGTGGGCTATACCCTTTTGGGGTAACAGACAAGTCCCCCTTACAACATAAGAAAAGAGGCAAACTCAGAAGAACCCCTCCACACCCAATGTCAGACGAGGTTGTGGTTACGAGAGGCCTCTTCCACTTGTCATGTTGAGCAGGAGGCGAAACATCTCGTCTCGCCGATGCCCATTGCTTGGGACTCAGATCCTTCGCGGTGCTCAGGATGACCTCCCTCGGGGCAGGCACATTGAAATCAGATCTACCCACTTGATAGAGCGAGGAGCCATTTTGTTTACGCCGACTTTTGTGGGAGCGAGCTGGCCGGCATTGGCTCCTAAAGTTTTCTTGATGCGACCATCCTGACATATTTGGTATCTTTATCCTGTAGAACAACATCCAAATCCCCCCTCGCCCCTTTTTAATTGGGGAACTTCCATTTGCGAGTTAACGAAGGGAGTAGCTGACCATGTCGGATTTTGAAAAGCTAGGAGTCTTTTATTTAGGGCGGCCGTACGATCTCCCCACCAAATCGGCCAAGCCCGGCTACCTCCTCTATGACTCGAAAGATCTGGTGACCCACGCGGTTTGCGTCGGCATGACTGGAAGCGGCAAAACCGGTTTGTGCATCGGCCTGCTGGAAGAAGCCGCAATCGATAACATTCCAGCCATTGTCATTGACCCCAAGGGCGATATCGCCAACCTCCTCCTGACCTTTCCGGAATTGCGGGGCAGTGACTTCCTCCCCTGGATCAACCAGGAAGACGCCACAAAAAAAGGACTGACTCCTGAAGCCTTTGCCGACAAGGAAGCAGCCAAATGGAAAGCCGGCCTGGAGTCCTGGGAGCAGGATGGAGCCCGCATCGGACGGCTCAAAGACGCCGCTGAATGTCTGGTATACACCCCTGGTAGTACCGCGGGCCTCCCGATTTCTATTTTGCAATCGTTTGCCGCCCCACCTGCGACGGTCATCGAAAATCCTGAGTTGCTCGGCGAACGGGTCAATACGACCACCACCAGTTTGCTGAGCCTCGTAGGCATTGACGCCGACCCACTGCAAAGTCAGGAACATATTCTGCTCTCCAACATTTTGGGAACGGCCTGGAAGCAGGGACAGGATCTTTCGTTAGCGCAACTCATTCAACAGATTCAATCTCCTCCATTTACCAAACTGGGGGTGATGGATCTTGAATCCGTGTTCCCCTCCAAGGATCGTTTTTCCCTGGCGATGCGCTTTAACAATCTGCTGGGAGCGCCGGGATTTTCGGTGTGGCTGGAGGGTCAACCGCTGGATATCAACCAGATCCTCTATACCCCTGCCGGAAAACCCCGCATCGCCATTTTTTCCATTGCCCACTTGAACGATGCCGAGCGGATGTTTTTTGTCAGTCTCCTGCTCACCCAAATGGTCAGTTGGATGCGAAGCCAATCCGGCACCACGAGTCTGCGGGCGTTGTTGTATATGGACGAGGTATTCGGATTTTTCCCTCCGGTAAAAAATCCGCCATCGAAAGCGCCGATGTTGACCTTACTGAAGCAGGCTCGCGCCTTCGGCTTAGGCGTGGTCCTCGCCACCCAAAACCCTGTGGACCTTGATTACAAAGGACTGGGAAACACCGGGACGTGGTTCATTGGCCGGCTGCAAACAGAACGGGATATGGCGCGCGTGCTGGATGGATTGGAAGGGGCAGCGGCCAACATGCAAGGCGGCTTCGACCGGCAACAGATGGAGCGCATCATTTCGGGCCTGGGCAATCGAGTTTTCCTTCTGAACAATGTGCACGATAACGGGCCGGAAATTTTTGAAACGCGATGGGCGCTGTCCTATCTTCGGGGGCCCTTAACGCGGACTCAGATCAAAACCCTGATGGATCCGTATAAAGCCACGCTTTCCGACCTGGCGGGTTCATCCGCTTCCACGAAGACCTCCACCGCGGCTTCTCCATCTCATGCCGGGCCATCTTCCTCAGGAGGCGCCACGCATCCACCGATTCTTCCCCCGGACATCCGTCAACATTTCCTGCCCGTTCGCGGAGGATGCCCCCAGGGAACGCGTGTCGTCTATGAACCTCGACTGTTTGGCTCCGCCACGGTCCATTTTCTCGATACCAAAAAGAAGATCGATGAAACACGCGAACTATCCGTTCTTGTCCCGATCACGAACGGCGCGGTTCCCCTCGACTGGGATCAGGTGGTGACCTCTGACATTCCTGGCGATGACCTGGACTCGCATCCTGTCGAGGGCGCCACGTTTACCGATCTCCCCGCCCCCGCCAATCAACCTAAAAACTACAAAGAGTGGGAGAAGACATTCGCAGACTGGGTCTATCGGAACCATACCCTGGAGATTTGGAAAAGCCCTTCACTGGACACCACCTCGCAGACAGGAGAATTGGAACGGGATTTTCGCGTCCGGCTGCAACAGCTCGCTCATGAATCCCGGGATGCCGAGACCGAAAAACTGCGCAAAAAATATGCGCCGAAGCTGGCGGCACTTGAAGACCGGATTCGCCGGGCTCAGCAAACCGTCGACCGGGAAGCGGAGCAAGCGAAACAACAAAAATTGCAAACGGCCATTTCGTTTGGGGCCACCCTGCTCTCAGCCTTCTTAGGGCGAAAAACGGTATCAGGCACATCGATGGGAAAGGCCACGACGGCGGTTCGGGGCTTAAGTCGTTCGATGAAAGAAGGCCAGGACGTGGACCGCGCCAACGAGAACGTCGAGGCCCTGACACAACAGCTTGCGGGTCTCGAAACGGAATTCAAGGAGGAGGCCGATGCCTTGGCCGGTCGATCGAATCCACAAGAAGAGGCCTTAGAGACCGTGACGGTTCGCCCTAAAAAATCCGATATTACCATTCGCCTGGTCGGATTAAGCTGGGTACCATTTTGGATGGATCCACAAGGGGAACAAACCCCGGCATGGGAATAAGCACTTCAGCGAACCTGCCGGCCCATGATGTCCTCGCCATGAACACCCACTCACAGGCTATCCAACGTGCCTCTATTTAGGAGAAGATGTCACTCACCCTATCCAGTTCATCATATTACTCTGGAGGTCTCAACATGGAACTTATTCAACAACTTGTGAGTAGTTTGGGTGTCAACGAAGATCAAGCCAAAGGCGGAGCTGGTTTACTGTTTACCCTAGCGAAGGACAAATTAGGCGCTGGGGAATTCCAACAACTCGCCGACAAAATTCCAGGGGTGAGTGACCTCTTAGGGGCAGCACCCGCTCCCTCTAAAGCGGCCTCTGCGGGCAGCGGCATGATGGGAGCGTTAGGAGGGATCGCCTCTTCACTCGGAGCTGGTGGATTAGGGGACAAGATGGGGGGCTTGGGAAATCTCGCCAATTTGGCAAGTGGATTTTCGCAACTTGGGTTAAGCACCGACATGATTGGAAAGTTTGTCCCGGTCGTCCTTTCCTTCGTCCAGAATCAAGGGGGTGATTCAATCAAGGGTCTTCTGGAAAAAGTCTTGAAGCCCTCGTAATCGACAAGCCCGATGATACACCCAGCGATCATGAACCGTTTGCACAAGGATGACATGATGAATCCCCAATATTTCTTTCTCTGCTCTCGCAGATTCTTTCCTCTCCTGATGTGTGGAATAGTCCTCTTGAGTCTCACCGCCCTCGGTTGCCAGACGGTCTATTATGAGACGATGGAAAAAATGGGCTATCACAAACGCGACCTGATGGTCAGTGATGTGGAAAAAGCCCGTGACGCCCAACAGGAGGCCAAAGAACAATTCAAGTCGGCGCTTGACCGTTTCACCAAAACCCTGAATATCAAGGGAGGGGAGTTACAGGAGAAATACGATGTCCTGAACAGCGAATACGAACAGAGCGAGGCCAAAGCGAAAGCGGTTCGAGATCGAATCGCGTCGGTGGAAGACGTGTCGGAAGCCTTATTTGAAGAATGGGCTGCTGAACTCAAAGAGTATTCCAGTGAAGCCTTGCGCCAGAGCAGCCAGAAGAAGCTCACACAAACACGCACCCAATATGCTCAACTGATCAAAGCCATGAAACGGGCAGAAACCAAAATGGATCCCGTGTTAGTGAAGTTCAAAGACCAGGTCCTCTTTCTGAAGCACAACTTGAACGCACAAACGATCGCGTCATTAAAAAGTGAATTGGTCTCGGTGGAAGGGAATATCGCCTCACTCATTAAAGAACTGAACGCGTCCATTCAAGAAGCCGATTCCTTCATTGCCTCAATGGCAAAAGACAGCGTATAACCTTTTGGGCCATGCCCCAAGTCAACCCGTCACTTGCACGGCCCTTAGCTTGAATGCCGGGTGACGAATACCGCAGATCATCCTGACTCACAAGGAGGGTCCTATGGGCATCATTTCCTGGATCGTGTTCGGTCTCATTGCAGGCATCCTGGCAAAGCTCATCATGCCGGGAAAAGACCCTGGCGGGATGATCGTCACCAGCCTTATTGGTATCGCCGGCGCGATGGTGGGCGGGTTTATCAGCACGTTCTTGGGCTACGGCGATATCTCCGGCTTTGACCTGCGAAGTCTTGGTCTCGCTATTGGCGGAGCCTTAGTTCTACTTTTTGCCTACCGAACTCTCAAAGGCTCTTAATAATCGGCACCGTCGCACGCATTTATCCTCTTCTCGATATCCCGACCTCAGTCATTCCCGACAGCTTGTATCGGGAATCCATCTTGAGTGATCCGGTCATGTCTCCTGCTTTGAGCAGGAAGCTCTCTTGAAATCTTTTAGATGGATCCCCGCTTACTAATTGCGGGGATGACAGGAAAAGGTTATCAAGCTCGCCAGCCTGTCTCGCGAATCTGCATTCCCACCGGCGTCATGCACGACAGGTTTAATGGGGAATCCCCCTTCAACGCCGTCATTCCCGACATTTTTTATCGGGAATCCATCTGCTCTTCTTTTCGATCCCCGCCAACAACTTGCGGGGATAACGAAAAGAGGGGACTGGATAGGCACTTCATACTTCACAGATGACGAAATGGTTGCAAAGACACCCCGACGGGTTTGCCGATCTCTTCCCTTTCAAAAAACTAGCCAACGATCCTTGCAAAGATACCATTCCTTTATTTACGGGATAAAGTTGACTAAACTCTTAAGTAGTAGCCGTTACATGGCATTGGAGTCCCAACTCCAATAACAAAAGAGGTCTCGTCGCTTTTTGGCCATAAGATTCTTCCTCTTCCATGACTCCTGATACTTTCC
>JAOTTP010000058.1 GCA_029864405.1 Nitrospirota bacterium | reverse complement strand
TGACGGCCTGACGGTGTGAAAGGTGTTCTTCACGTGCCTTTTGCAGTAAAGGCTGGATGGGGAGGATATCGGGTCCAAAGCGTTGCAGAATGACATACCGAAGAGATCCATGACGAACGGCAGCCGCTTCCAGCACGACGTCTTCTCCAAACAATGCCGGTTCACTCCACAGACCGGATTTCCAATGGCCAGACTTGCCTGATTCCCACCATGCCTGCGCTTCATGGAGAAAATGTTGGAGAAAAAACGAACGTTCCAATAACAGCTCAGGAGGCAAATCACTCTCCTGGCTCATGCCTGGAGGGGGGAACCAACTGGGAAGGTCACCCACACAGTCGAACCGATCTGCAGTTTTTTGGAAAATTAATGCATCAAAAACACTGAGAAGAGCGGGATCGTGTATGGAACCGGACATAAATTTCACCAATCGCTGACAATGACGAGGGGATGAGAGAATCTGGTTGAATGTACCGAGGAATACCTACCGGTTGCTTTTTATTTCATCCACGCCTGTCTTCAGAATTTCAGCATCGCCTCGGATAACGCCGAAAACGCCGCCTCGACACCTTCGCCGGTTTTTGCGCTAACCATGGATACAAAACAGGCTTGGTCACTGAGATCAGAAACCATGGGACACTCCACCACCCACTCGTCCACCAAATCATGTTTATTGAGCAGGAGGACAAAGGGAACAGGACCGATGGTCTTCTGGGCTAAGTCATGTAACTTGCAGGCCACATCAACCGTTTCTTTCCTGGTTCCATCAATGACCAGGATATATCCCGATGAACCTTGCAAATACGACGCCCGAACCTTTTGGAAGTCATCGTCGCCATAGAGATCCCAAAGGACCAGCAGGAGTTCTTTCCCCTGCACCGACAAAGATTTTTTATCAATCTTGACGCCAACGGTGGTGAGATATTTATCGGAAAAAATACCGGATACCAATCGTTTCACCAGGCTTGTTTTCCCGACGGCAAACCCACCCAACATACAAATTTTTTTCTGAATCACCGTCCAGTCCTCGCTCCCACTTCCCTGGTCTGGGTTATCTTGGGTTCCACAACCTTGAATGACACTCGCCGACTGGCAGAATACCCCTGTCCTTCCGCGGCAACAGATTCCACATCGGGGTCAACCCCTTTACCGATGGCTGACAGTTTTAATACTTGAAAAGGGGACTCACTGAGGATTTCCAGAACTTTTTGGGCTCGCATTTCACTCAGTGAAACATTGGTTGATTGAGAGCCCACAGGACTGGAATACCCCATGAGATAGATAGAGGGTTCCCGACCTAGCTGCATGGCTTTCTTATCCAATTCCTGAAGAATGTGTTTGACTTGCTGAATTTTTACCAATTCACGATCCGTCAACCTTCCCTGACCTGCCAAAAACAAAATCGTTTGCCCTTCCAGGTCCTCTCGAAGTGTTTCAAATTGTTTCACATCTGTGTCGATGAGACGTTCCATGCTCACTTCTGTGATCCCTGGAATACTGAAGTGGGCTTGGTCAACTCTCGTCATCCATGCATGCGAACTTTTCCCCATCAGCATCAACCGGTCCCCATCAAGACTGACCGATACGGATTCGGGTGGCTGCAATACCTTTAACGCGCGCGTATATACCATCTCCGGGGTTAAGGCGATAAACGGTTCAAAGTGAAAACCGGCCGCATGGGGAGGATATCCCACCTCTTCCAGCAACCGTTCTGGGTCAACAGCCAGAGGGTCCCTCAATCCGTGGAACACCCTTCGCCCCCCTTCCTCCTGAATGGAAGTCACCACAATACCCGGCTCAGCAGCAATGCGCTTCAACAACTCAGTCCACTGTTGATGATTGAGAGAAGCCTGATAGGCCCACCATCCCAAAAGGGCCAGGAGAAGAACACTTAACACCCAAAATGCGACCGGAAGGCCTTTTCGTTTTTTCACGAATTGTGCTTGGAGGCAATCTTCCAAAAACGGTCTGGTCTCTAAAAATACAGAGTCATCACCTTGGAAATGCTGTAGTGACTCCGAGTATTGAGCATGAATGGACTCGAGGGTATTTTGAAGAACATCCCGCAATTTTACCGGTGGAGCTCCTCGAATCACTGTCGCCAAAATAGCGGCGGACCCCTGTTCTATCCAGACAGTCAAATCGCCAATCCTGAGCGACTCCAAACCTTCATCCTGACTTTGCTGAAACGAATCCCTCACAAAATCTTGAATGGCCGTCAACATGCCAGAAATTGCCGCTTCCCCTTGGCTGGAAATCCCTTCGGCCATCACATGATTGAGTAACAATCCCGTTTTTTTATGTATCAAAAACACTTGTTCCACTCTAAACTGAAGGGTATGCAACAACACCACTTCCACAAAGGGTCTTCCTGTTTTCCAGGCCTCCCAACGCCACTGGAGTCCTTGCCAGGACATACTATATTCCAACGTCTGGTTGAGAGATTGGAGCATTTCCCGCATTGCCCGAGAAATGGCTTTTCGAATGGCGGATCCCAAGATGGGGGCGAGGGAATCACTAATGAGCTGGGGAGATTGTTTGATGGAAAGAGCCAAAGCTTCTTGTGTAATCGGGAGCATAGAAGCCAATAATCGATTATCCTGCCGAGCTCGAAGGCGAATGGCATCTGGCAGGACACGACTCACTTCCTGCGGCCCTACCACGAACGTATCCAGCCGTTGTCGTAAACGATCTAATTGAACTTGCTCGGGAGACAACAACAACCGGCGAAGGGCGGAAAAATCTTCAGACCCTCCTTTGTCATATTCCGATGGTGGACTAATAGGAGACGAACGACGCGTACGTTCCATAATTGGCTTTCAGGGGGAAGCTGACATTTTTCTGATAGTGGGAGGGGAAAAAAACACGTGTAATTGATCGTCTGCCTTCAGCATGGGAGGGTCACCCCAAGGAGCAAGTATTTAAGGCTTCATGATTGGGTCTCAGTCTCCTTGGCCCCCACTTTGAGGCGCAACGCTACTTCCATCAACATTTCGGCCAATACGGCCCGATCGGTTTTCTCAACCTTCAACGCATTGACCGCTTGTTGGAATTGAGACTCCATTCGACTCATCGCCTCCTGATCCTGCTCAATGAGCTCATGTTTTTGCTGCTGCATTTCTGTGCCCATCGCCTGAAATTGATTCGAAGCGTGCTCCGTTAATTCCAAGATCCGTTTACTGACTTGAGTTTCAACGGCCTTGACTGTTTGCCCCATATCTTGAATGGTGGAAGCGCGTCGATCCTGTTCCTGCTCTAATTTCCCGACTAACCCTTGGATTTCCTGATTCATTTGCGTTTTCAGATCCTCAACAGACTGGGTAAGATCCTCCCGTAGGCGACCGCTTTCCTGTAATAACCGATTTTCCAACACAGCAAACCGTTTCTCAATTTCCCGACTTTGGGCCCCGAAGAGAATATCCCTAACCTTATCCAGGCTTCCTTCTTCCGACTGAGCCTCCCATTCTCTTTCTTGGGAAGACGAAGTTTCCTGAGAGGAACTCGAGACTTCATAGGCCACCGTTTTGGGTGTTTTTTTCGAGGGTTCAATCACACTCATACTCCTCACTCCACTAGGTAGGTCAATAACTTCTACGTATTAGGGAACACCCCCTAAGCGGAGCTATCCTAACATTGGCAAAAAAAGGGAACAAGACGCCCACCCGTTCAAATACACAGATAGAATTTCATCCTTAGATTAGATTTAGTGTAAAAGAGTCAAAATCTCGTTCCACTTTTTTAGTAACGTTATAAGGAAGAAACGGCCATTCCCATTTAGAACTAAACCTCCAATTCTTAATTTCAAATTTAGCATGAATGCACAATAAATTCATGCACTTAGATCAAAAAATATTAATGATCACATCAACAAGAACAGAAGAAAAATTTACGCGTTGGAAGCTTCCAAAGCTAGTCCAAACATAGAAACTCTTTATAGATAGAACGTGAGGGTAAAACCACGATACAGGGAGGAGTAGAAAAGGAATTCGGAAATGGTACGGGGTTGGATTTGTCTTTTTACTTACTAATCTTTTTCCGGCTCGGCATTCCCATGTTTATGCGTGACTCGATCTTCGTCAAACATATCGGCCATTTCTTGAGCCATCACATCATTATCATGAGGGAGAGACACCACAGACAATTCTTTTTTTATTTTTTTGGGAGAGACGGCCTTGGGATCTTTGGCGCCGGCTTCTTCAGAATCGTTGGGTTCTTCAGACGTCTTATCGTGATCCATGATGACAATCTCCTCTACGATGATTATTCAAACGATTCCAAATGTGACCGCTCAGGAAACTTGAGCTGACAATCGGGACAGGTGACAAAATAGACCGATTCACGAACCGAGAGCACGGCTCTAAAGTCCAGGGACACCCCGCGATGTCGACAGGATTGACAGGGAATTTCTTTAAGATGATAAGGAATATCCGGCTGTGTTTGTAAATAAAACTCCATATCCGTATGAACGGGAAACATATAGTGACACCCGATACAAATCGCTTTCCATTCCCCATCACCTGTCACAGTTCGGGAGTCGATTCCAAAACGGTTGGCCTTGCAAATAGGACACTTCACTTCCCCTAACCGTTCTTCAACCTGCTTGACGCTTAATTGTGTCATTCTTCTTCCTTATCCACGCTGTTGAGCATGTCCCTTTCAAAGTATAGGCTTCTTCCCAGAGATCCCGCAACAAAACGCTCCACATTCTCTTCACACACCAGGCTTCCCGTTCAGGGCTTGGCTCAGTCCAATCTCATCACACTTGAACCGGAGTTCATTGGCTTGACCAATAGATACCTCACCCAAAAATGAAAATGGCAATACCCAGTGCCACTTCTAATCTGATACAACCTTCCATACCATCAAGGAAGAACTTAACCACGCGCGCTCAACTCTTCTCATTTTTCCACGACACCTTCCATGCCCGAGCTCCCTGAAATTGAAGTCATTCTCAACCAGCTGAACCGGCATGTCCTGGGTGGAACCATTGAAACGCTCACCATTCACCGTTCGGATATTGTGCGCAAAGGGCATGACCTCATTCCCTGGTTTCAGCGGTCCACGATCACCGATATCGCCCGGAAAGGCAAATGTGTGATCTTTACCTGCCATCGATCCAAAGAAACCCGGTATCTGCTTTCGGAACAGGGGATGACCGGACTCTGGTTTTTCAATCCCGCCCTGGCCTCATCCCCTCAACACATCCATTGCCGCATCGGGCTTTCCGGCGCTCAGGCCACTGAACTGCATTACTGGAATCCCCGACGGTTTGGCCGGCTCTGGCTGTTCGCACAACCGGAATTGGAAGCCTTCATGCAACGCCGATTCGGCTCTGACGCCCTGGATATAGGAGAACAACCCTTTATCAAGCTCATTCAAAGCTGTCGGGGCCGACTGAAACCATTTCTCCTCGATCAACATCGCCTCGCCGGGATTGGAAACATCTACGCCAATGAAATCTTGTTTCGCGCCAGAGTGCACCCACAGGCGCACGGCCATCGGCTGGGAGTCCCAGCCTGTCAACGGCTCTATCGCACCATGCACACCGTGTTACGGGATGCCATTGCCGCTGGAGGGTCTTCCATCAGAGATTTTCGTGCTCCGGATGGATCACGCGGACACTTCCAGGAAGCGCATCAGGTCTACCAGAAGGCAGGATTGCCGTGCTCGCATGGATGTCCAACCCTGATCACCCGCATGCAGAGTGAGCGCAGCTCGTTTTATTGTTCGACCTGCCAAAAGAGACGGTAGTCTCCCAATTCGTTCCTTGAGCCAACCTGAAACCTTTGTTAGAATAAAAAGATAAAATGACTCGCTACTGACGAGGAGGGTAATGAGAATACTACGTGCGAAAATTTAAACTACGAGAAGGGGTCGATTTAGCCAATCTTTTCGGCCCGCACGATCTGCACCTCAAAATGATCGAAGGGGAACTCCAGGTCCGAATGGCGGCTCGGGGCGATGAGATCACCCTTCATGGTCAACCAGAGTCAGTTCTGCGGGCCGAACACATTTTGCGGGAATTAGCCGATTGGACCCGAACCTATTACGAATTGAAACCTGACGATATTTCACGAGCCATTCTGGCCACAGAAGAACAGTGTGACATTCCACTCAAACCCTATACCGTTTCGGCGAGCGCGCTTCCGACGAAAAAAGGAAACGTCAATCCGAAAACTCCCAATCAACAGGCCTATCTCGAAGCCATTAACCAGTCAGATCTTGTCATAGCCATTGGACCGGCCGGAACAGGGAAAACCTATTTGGCCATGGCCATGGCGCTCGCAGCCCTCACGCATAAACAGGTGAGTCGCATCATCCTCGCACGGCCGGCTGTGGAGGCAGGGGAACATCTCGGCTTTCTCCCAGGAGACCTCTTCGCCAAAGTGCACCCCTATTTACGCCCCTTGTACGATGCGTTGTACACCATGATGGACATTGATCGGGCCAATCGGCTCATCGAACGTGGCGAAATTGAAATCGCTCCCCTGGCGTTTATGCGGGGGCGAACGCTCGACGATGCCTTTGTCATCCTGGATGAAGCGCAAAACACCACCACCGAACAAATGAAAATGTTTTTGACGAGGCTCGGACTCAATTCCAAAGCGATTGTGACCGGTGATGTCACCCAAATCGATCTCCCCGATTCGCAGAAATCAGGATTAGCGCAGATTGCTGATATTCTCCTCAATATCGACGGAATCCAATTTGTGTATTTTTCCGAACAAGATGTTGTCCGGCATCGGTTAGTCAAAGAAATTATTAAAGCGTACGATCGGTTTGAACATCCCTCTCCCAACAGCCTGAGTCAGACTTCATCTGCCTCCTCACCGGTATCGCCCAGCCCTCGTTCAGGATCGGACACCAATGGCCAGGGGCCAACGCGGTAAGACCTGATGGCCGTGTGGCTCAGTTCTCACCTCCGGCGAATATCCGTTCGCCCCACAACCGTCCGCCGACTGACCCAAGCCGTCTTACAACAGGCAGGGTATCCTTCGGCCAACCTGAGTCTGACCTTCGTCGGCAAGACTCGCATGCAGAACCTCAACCGGACGTATCGGCAGCGCGACTATGCCACCGATGTGCTAGCCTTCCCGATGCAGGATGCCTTACAGTCGCCACTGGCATTCGTGGGAGATGTCGTGATTTGTGTGCCCGTGGCACTCGCCCAAGCCTCACGGTTTGGCAACACCGCCGATGAAGAAATCCTGCGTTTACTCATCCATGGCACCCTTCACCTCCTGGGGTATGACCATGAAACGACCGAACGGGAAGCCAAACGGATGAAGCGAAAAGAGCACACGATTTTCCGCCGTCTTTCACCTGCTCCCCGTCTTCTCGCATCACGAAAGCCATGGATCACTCAATTGCCGTGATATTCGGGTACATAAACAATGAAATGGATTGAACGTCTTCAGAATGGATTAGCAAAAACACGCCAGTCCGTGCAAAAGTCATTGCGTCAACTGGGGCGGGGGCACCTGGATCCCGTCGCCCTGGAAGATGTCGAAGCCAGTCTCCTGGAAGCCGATGTCGGCATACACACCGTCGAGCGATTTCTTGAGATGGTCAAAGATCAAACACGGGTGTTCAGTGCGACCGATCCGACAGCGATCCTCCATACTCTCCTCATGGACATTCTTCGTAAGGGCGAGACCGAACCGCTGGAACAACTCATTCGACGCGGCCCTCGTCCCTTTATTATCTTGACAATAGGCATCAACGGTGTCGGCAAAACCACGACCATTGCCAAACTCGGGCATCGGTTGAAACAACAAGGGTTACACACACTCTTTGTCGCCGGCGACACCTTCCGGGCTGCTGCGATTGAACAATTAGATATTTGGGGGAAGCGCACAGGCATCGAGGTAATCAAGCAGAAGCAGGGCTCCGATCCTGCCGCCGTGGTATTTGATGGCATGGTTGCCGCAAAGGCTCGAAATGTGGATGTCGTCCTCATCGATACCGCCGGACGGCTGCACACCAAAATCAATTTGATGGATGAATTGAAAAAGATCAAACGAATCATTGCGCGGGAAATGCCCGGCGC
Source organism: Nitrospirota bacterium (assembly GCA_029864405.1). Lineage (GTDB taxonomy): Bacteria > Nitrospirota > Nitrospiria > Nitrospirales > UBA8639 > Nitrospira_E. The sequence continues at coordinate 6,392 of JAOTTP010000058.1, read as the reverse complement.
CCCCCACGAAACCCTCCTCGTCCTGGATGGCACGCTGGGGCAGAATGCCATTGCACAAGCCCGACAATTTCATGAGTCACTCGGCGTCACCGGATTAGCCTTGACCAAACTGGATGGAACCTCCAAAGGCGGAGTGGTCGTGGCGATCGTAGACGAACTCAATCTTCCCATTCGTTTGATAGGTGTGGGGGAAGGAGAAGCGGACCTCCAGGATTTTAAGGCTTCGGCGTTTGTCGAGGCTTTAGTCCCTACAGAAACCCCACCGGCCTAACACCGCGCAACGCTCTTCCTCCACACAACATTCTAGCGGAGAAAGAAACGATATTCTGACATTGAGGGACAGTTGAATATTTCTCATATTTTACCTTTTCATCACGATATGAGTGACAGAACCCCGCATGGGGAATGATAAGGGAGTGTTCAAAAAGCATGCCCTGAGTCTGTCCGAAGGGGCTCGTCCAGTCCTGTCCTGAGGCCTTTCGAAGGGAAGGCCGCAGCCGCTTGGGCGAGCGGAGCGTACGGAGGAGTAGGTGAGCACGACCAGACGACGAGAACGCATCGCTACAAGCATCCCGAAGGGTGCAACACTTGTTTTCAACGCTCCCATTGAACAAGGAAATTGTCTTGTGAGTTTCGTTTACCCTATCCTTCCTCCAGCTATACGGGTCTCACCATCTTTTCTAGTATTGGCACTCCTGTGCGTGGCGATGGCGAGTCCACTCCAGGCCAACACCTTAACGCCCATTCACCATGCATTACACATTGAACTGAATCCCGACACCCATGCCATCACCGGATTGGACAGCATCCATCTTCCACCGTCACATCGCGTCAACTCATCCGTCTCATTCATCCTGAATCCTCAACTCACGATCGATCGAGTCGAGTTCAACGGCCAATCGCTTCCAGTACCTCACCCCTCTGAAGCCTCGACCCTGCAGCCGCCGTCAACTCGTCGGGCTATAGAAATAGCCTTACCTCCCCTCGACGATCCAGACCGACCGGCGATCCTGGCTCTTACGTACCACGGGCTAATTGATGATTCTCCAAAAGCCTCCGGTGGCCTTCGCTTTGTCAAACCGGATGACACCAACGGACATATTGGACCCAACGGCATCTATTTGACCTATGAAACATTCTGGTATCCCACATGGGAACAAACCCTCTCGACGTTTGATCTCACCCTCAGCATCCCTTCAGACTGGGAAGCCATCACCCAAGGCCGGGAAGTTGCCAATACCGTGACTGACGGGCGCCGAACCACCCAATGGACAGTGAATCTGCCAAGTGAAGCCCTGACGCTGGCCGCCAATCATTTTGTGGTGAATAAGCAGGAATGGAAGGGCATTCAACTCGCCACCTATCTCTTTCCTGAAGACGCGCATTTAGCCTCGCAATACCTAGACGCAACCATCGACTACCTTCAGATGTATACCGATCTCTTGGGTCCTTACCCGTTTACAAAATTTGCTGTTGTAGAAAACTTTTTCCCAAGCGGACTTGGACTCCCCTCGTTCACCTTGTTAGGCGAGGGGGTGGTGCGGCGCGGATATACCCAACCCTATTCTCTTGGCCATGAAATTGTGCATTCCTGGTTCGGGAATTCCGTCTTCAATGACTTTGCACAAGGCAATTGGGTGGAAGGGCTCACCACCTATCTCTCCAATTACTATTATGACGAAGCCACGGGCCATCAGCAGGAGGCCTTCAACACCCGACGCCGGATGGTCTACGAATATAATCTGTATGCGGAGCCGGACCAGGAGTATCCGGTGCGGGCATTTCACCACAAAGAAACCCGCATGGATAATGCCATTGGATACCAAAAAACAGCCCTGGCATTTCATATGCTCCGTCAGGAAATGGGAGACGTGGCATTTTTCAAGGGTGTTCGCCGGATTATTCAGGAAGGGACGGGAACCTACCTGGAGTGGAACGATCTTCTCCGGATATTTTCGAAAACGGCGAAAAGAGACCTCGACTGGTTCTTTCAACAATGGATCGATCGACCGGGCGCGCCAAGGGTGACCATCCAGGATATCATGGTCCATGAGGATCCTGCGCAACAGGGACAGCTCACGATGACCGGAACAATCCTGCAGGCCGAACCCACATTCGTCATCCACCTTCCTATCCACGTCAGTCTGCAGGGAGGACTCACCTATGACACCGTCCTCAACGTGAATCAGTCCGCGCAATCGTTCATGCTTCATCTCCCGGCAATGCCAACCTCAATCGCGATTGATCCCGAGCACCAGATGCTACTCCGCCTTCAACGCGCACAACTTCCGCCCATGCTGAATAGGTGGGAAACCGACACCCGTCGAATTCTCATCCGACCCGAAACCATGACACAGGATGAGGCGCAAAGCCTGGAGGAGCTGTTTCAACGTCTGGAGGGACAATCCGGCATCGAGACCATCCAAACAGAGGATCCGGTCATTTCCGAATCAGCCTCATACCTGGTCATCGGACCCCCTGCCCGTCGTCTATTGGAATCCGGGTCCTTCGCGCATTGCGACCAACACCTGGACATCCAATCAGGGCGCATCTCCATCAATGAACAGACGTTCGAGGGCCCGGAGATGGCCTTCCTCATTTCCTGCCCTCACCCTCGGGGAGCCGAACATACCGTCACATTCTTTTTCGGATGGTCTCCCGAAGCGGTCAGACCCGTTTCACGACTGTTGTTTTTTTACGGGTGGGATAGTTATCTTGTGTTCAAGCAAGGGAAAGTGATTGCCCGCGGGATGTTTCAGCCCGTACACTCTTCATCAGAAATTATTCTTCCTTCACCGTGAGGTTCATGAATGCATCCGACCTTCTCTATTCAACTATTCAAGGCATCGATACGATTGGTCCTCCTGTTGAGCCTGCTGGCCTCATTCCTCGTGTGGAATCCCGCCTGGGCCGGGGACCCACCAAAAAAGGGGAATCAACCTGAACCTCATTTAGCCAATATCCGACAGCTCACGTTTTCAGGAAAAAATGCGGAAGCCTATTTCTCGCCGGATGGCTACAAACTCGTGTATCAATCCACATTAGAACCGGACGGGAAAACACTGCGATCCTGCTATCAAATCTATACGATGAATCTGGATGGCTCGAGCGTACGCCGCGTCAGTACGGGCCTTGGCGGCACCACCTGTGGCTATTTTTTCCCGGGAAACCGACGGATCTTATATTCCTCAACCCATTTAACCAACTCCTACTGCCCGCCCCAACTTCCACGCACGGAACATTACCGATGGGCCCTGGACAATTATGATATTTTTTCCGCAAATGTGGCCGGCACGGATTTACAACGATTGACTTCGGCACCAGGCTACGATGCCGAAGCCACCATCTCACCAAATGGCCGAACCATTGTGTTTACTTCCACCCGCGATGGTGATTTGGATCTCTATTCGATGGATATCGACGGAACGGACATCAGACGATTGACCGAAGAGGTGGGCTACGATGGCGGGGCATTTTTTTCCCCCGACAACAAACGGATTGTCTATCGTGCCCATCATCCCAAAGCCGAGGCTGAGGTAAAGGCCTATCGTGAGCTATTGGCGCAGAATCAAGTTGAACCGTCAAATTTAGAAATCTTCATCATGAATGCTGATGGCTCAAATAAAACACAGGTGACGCACAACGGGCGATCCAACTTTGCCCCGTTTTTCCTTCCTGATGGCAAACGAATTATCTATTCTTCAAACGTGTCGACACCGCCCGATCATCAGGGGCGTCCATCGTTTCACTTGCATGTCATCAATGAAGATGGCACTCACCCCGAACAAATTACCTTCAATGGGCACTTCAATAGTTTCCCCATGTTCTCGCCTGACGGGAAGCAAGTGGTGTGGTCGTCGGATCGGAATGCCGTCAATCCAAAAGAATTCAACATCTTTCTCGCAGACTGGGTGCCCTAAGCTGACGGATGTCATATGCACCGGGCGCGTTGATTCGTCGCCGGCATCTTCCCTGGTCTGAAGAGAGGATGAAGGAGGGGAAGAATTTCCATAGACGGAAGAGAAAATTTGACCGAGTCTGTTAACGAATCCCATTCCCCAATCCTGTGACCGACCAACCACCCGCACCTCCTTCACCTCGACGGCCGCAGGTTCTCATCCGCCAGACTCCTCTCGTGATATTCGGACTATCCGGCCTCCTCTTCCTTGGCCTATTCTCTTCCCTTGCGCTGGTGGATAGTCAGACCCTCCAGATCGTGCACAGCTTCACGCATCCTGCCATCGACTACATTGGCAATGCGGGAAATCGATTAGGAGACGGGCTCACCCTGGTGCTCATTTCATTGGGAATTGGTGCCGTGGGATTCCGGCTGGGATGGCCTACCTGGAAGTCCGCATGTATTCATACCTTGCTCGCTCACGGAGTGGCCGGACTCTTCGCACAACTCTTGAAACATACAATCGGGCGCCCTCGCCCCAGACTCTTGCACGGCCAGGACTGGGAAATTGCTCCATCCTTTGAAAGTGGATTTGACTCCTTCCCGTCCGGTCATACCACCGCATCGTTTGCCGTAGCCACAGTCCTGGCCTACCATTTCCCAAAAGGCAAAATGCTGTGGTTCGGGTTGGCGACGTTCATTGGAATCTCCCGTGTCATCAAAGGCTCCCATTTTCCTACGGATGTCCTTGGCGGTTTGCTGCTGGGAATCGCCACAGGACTGGCCATCGTCCATGCTCCTCACACATTAAAGAAGGCCTCTCAACACACCCTCGCACATGGTCTCCCCTGGCTGGTCACGGCCTTCGGCCTCACGTGGATTCTTGTTCCGCACCCAGGCATTGAGTTGGAGCCCAACATGTCGCTCTTCGCAGGCCTGATGCTATTGATGGTGGGATTAGGATTGCGGGTATGGTGGATACGGGAATGTTCAGCGCTCAATCCACCTTCTGCGCTGAATGTACCAACCTGGCCCCGCCTACTGATGGGCCTCGGCCTGGCAACAAGCACAGGCAGTTTGATTATTGTGGGATCCAGTGTCTTGGCAGGAATCGTCTGGTGGATAGGGAATCCACTCAATCACTCGCATCAAAATGGGGTAGGCTCAGACCATTGGCTTAGTCTAAATCCCATCTGGACCGAAACGACATTAGGAATCGCCATGTTTGTCATGGCTCTCCTGACCTTCTCCATCCGATCTCAGCTTCTCATCTTCTAGCCCCGTTCCGGCTAAAATAATCACAGATTTCCCGACGAATAATGAGGGGCTTTTCGTCTTCTAAGGAAATTCTTTATCGTATGTTCAGGTTTTTAGATTCTTCCGGATTTTCCATCGACAACTGGCAACTGGAGGATCTCACAGACCATTGCTTCACCTTTCACTTGAAACTCGTCTCCCCAACCGTTATAAAAGTAAATTGTTTGCCGTTTACCCCGTAACCAAAAAATTAGACAAGAATGTAAGGATGATGAATATGAACCAACCAACGACACCTCTATTACAACCATTCAATAGGACAAAGCCTTTTTGCCTCCTGCTTGTCTATCTTCTCGCAAGTCTGACCGCAAGCTGCGCACACCAACCATGGGACATCAACAGGTATATTCTAGCCCTTGAACGCCCCGAACGTGATCAGTACCAACAACCCGAAAAAGTCATCGAAACACTGAACCTCACTCCTGGCATGATGGTGATTGATATCGGGGCAGGCTCGGGCTATTTCACTCGCCGCCTGGCAGAAGCGGTGGGAGACAAGGGGCGGGTCATCGCCATCGATGTCGAACAGAAAATGTTGAATTACAACAAACGGGAGTTGGAAAAACTTGGGCTCGCCAATAGAGTCCGTTTTATTCTGGCCGAATCAGAAGGTCCCACATTTTCCGGGAACAACTCAGACATCGTGTTCTTGTGCGACGTCTATCATCACTTAGAGGACCAGGTCGACTATCTGGCCAACACCAAGCCCGCGCTCAAACCAAACGGCCGTGTGGTCATCATCGACTACTACGCCGACGAGCGGTCGGGCACACTCGGCTTCTCCAAACAACACCTAGTTTCAAAAGAACAAGTCATCAAGGATATGGAACAAGCCGGCTTTACCTTCTCCAAAGAACACACCTTCCTCCCCCGCCAATACTTCTTGGAATTTGTCCCCAAAAAAGTGATGCCCCCCTTGCAATCAAAAAATTAGCTTGATGCTTGATTGCAAGATCTAACCCCATTTTTGGGATCAGCCCGAGCACAGCGTAACTGTCTCCTGTATATTGGTGCAGCTATCTATCGCTTGGGGTAAGTTGCCCCTGGTGCTATGGAGCGACGTTGTTAGCCATAAGATCTACGGCTAATGGCATATGGTCACTAAATTCTAGCCAATCAGAAGGAGAGCCGATTTCAATTATCGAATCACGCATCATATCTCTTGAAGTAAAGAACC
>JAOTTP010000108.1 GCA_029864405.1 Nitrospirota bacterium | reverse complement strand
TAATCCGTGGGATGCGCCAAACTCCCCACCACGAAAATCAGACAGGAATTCAACATTGGTTATTCCCGCTTCTTTCGCAAATCGATCTTGAGCGAAAGGCGTATCGATACTAATGGTCATCAGTTTCACCCGTTGATCAAGCCCCTGGTTTTTTTCACTGAGATAATGCGTTTGTTGTTCGCAGACTTTCGTGTCCAGGGAAGGCACGACATTGATGATGCGGACCCTCCCTTGGGATTCATGAATGTTCACGAGTGATAAATCCCCTTTTGCCAATGGGACCGCACGAAGAGATTCGCCGGCTTTCACTTCAATACCACTCAGCGGCAAAGGGGTGCCCCGGAAAAGAATGGTCGATCCTTCCCCGGTTTTTGCGGTTTCTTTGGTAACCGGAATGTCTTTGTAGGAAAATCCTTGTTCCGACTGAAGGCCGATGGCCGAGCAACTGGATAATGAAGAAGCCGTCACGATGAGGAGAAATGAAACCATAGAGATTTTTGGCATAATAATGTTCCTTCTATCCGGATGGGTGATCCGGGATTAAGTGTATCGCGATGTGTAAAGGATACCATTTTCCCTGAGCGTGGGCTTATTGGCCGCTTGGGTGATGTTTTCTTCAGGATTCTCGTTCTAAAAATGAGAGGATGAATTGATTGACGAGAGTGGGTTCCTCCCATTGTGCTAGATGCCCCGCTTCCGGGATGACATGCCACTCGACATGAGGCAACTGATCTTTTACCCGTTCCCCCACTTCCAGGGGAAACACTCGATCATGATCTCCCCACAGAAGCAGGACCTGGTGAGAAATCTTCTGAAGCCTATTTCCATATTGTCCTTCCCAGGTTTTGATATTGTCCATTAACGAATAGAGCGGGGCAAGAAAGTCGCCCCGTTGTCGATTGTGAAAGGAACGATCAATGACGGTAGGGGAGATGAGTGCTGAATTATAGATAATCTCTTTGAGGATGTGTTCCGTCGTCCTTCTTCCTGCCATCCAATTTCCCAGTTTTGCGAGCCAGAGTGGAGGACGGTGATAGAGAAAGCGTTTGTAATGTGGGGAAGCGATACTGTTTTGAACGTGGGCAGGGAATCCCGAGATGAGCACGAGTCGTTGAACTCGTTCTGGATAGTCAAGGGCCATGGCCATGGCTAATCCGGCCCCCATGGAATTCCCGACTAAGGTGGCTTGGGGAATGTTGAGGCTATCCATGAATTGCCGAAAAAACTCCACGAGGCGTTTTGGCGTGTACGCGTCTTCGGGTTTGTCTGAGATCCCAGAACCGAGTAAATCCAAGATGATGACTCGGTGAGTGTGGGCCAGGACGGAATATTGATGTTCCCATTGCCACATCGACCCACCAAATCCATGGATGAGGATAAGCGGTGGACCCTGGCCGACGTCAAGATAGGCAATTCGATGGTTCTGGACGGTGGTGAGCTGATAGGGCACACGTTGGATCAGTTCAATCCTGGAAGGGAGTGGTGTGGAGAACGAACATCCCAAGGTGGTGAAGCACCCAAGCACGGCCATAAAGAAGGGGACGGACAGCGAACGAGAACAACCCGACATTATTATTCTAAATGAATCAGGGTTTCATCCGGATTCACTTCATCTCCTTCTTTGACATAGATGGTGCTTACGGTCCCGGCAATGGGCGCTTGGACTCGATTTTCCATTTTCATAGCTTCCACCACCAGCAAGGAATCACCCACGTTGACGCTTGTGCCCTCGGCCACCAGGACCTTGACCACCCGGCCAGGCATGGGTGTCGTCACGTCCCCAGGTTGTGATGGCTTCGGACGTTTTTCCGTCTTTGATGAGTGTGATGTGGGTGGGTCAGGCGAGCCAGCTAAGACCTCTTGAATCGGTTCAAGATACACTTCTTCAAGTTTGTCATTCACCTTAATGTAATAGGGTTTCACACCATCAACCGTCTGGCCAGATCCCGACACGCGAATATGATAGGCTTCGCCGTGAACCGTGACGTTAAATTCCACGGGCGCTAAATGAAGATCGTGAGCCACAGCCGGTCCACTCTCCGAGGATGCATGAAGGGGTTCGGGTTTTAACTCCCCTCGCTCCCGTTCATCAAAAAATTGTAGGGCGACGGATGGGAGAAGGGCATACGAGACAATGTCCTCTTCAGCCATCTCCCGCCCGACGAGTTCCTGCTTAGCATCGTTCAGCTCAGAATCAAGGTTGTCAGCGGGACGACCGGACACGGGCAGGTCGCCTTCCAAGGCTTTTTGCTTGATCTTGGAGTTGAGAGTGCCAGGGGGTTTCCCATACAACCCTTGGAAATAATTTTTCGTTTCATTGGTAATCACTTTATAGCGCTCGCCGGTTAACACATTCAGCGTCGCTTGAGTTCCGACAATTTGGCTGGTGGGAGTCACCAGAGGTGGGTAGCCCATGTCTTTTCGTACCCGCGGGATTTCTTCCAGCACCTCTTTGATTTTTCCCAACGCATTTTGCTCGGCCAGTTGGGCCGCTAAATTCGACAGCATTCCACCAGGCACTTGGGACAGAAGAATGTCGGTATCCACACCGGTAAAATCGCTTTCAAACTGGCGATAGCGTTTTCGCGCTTTGCGTAATTTATCTGCGGCCGGGGCGATTTGCTCAAGATTCAACTTCGTGTCATACGGGGTATTGCGAAGGGCTGCAATAAACGATTCGGTCGGGGGATGGGAGGTGCCGCCGGAAAGTGGCGATAATGCGGTATCCAAAATATCCAATCCGCCCATAATAGCCATGAGGGCCGACATGGAAGCCATGCCAGAGGTGTAATGTGTGTGAAGGTGAATCGGAACTCGAACGGTTGATTTTAATCGAGAAATCAGTTCGTAGGCTTCAAAGGGAGGAAGGAGTCCGGCCATATCCTTGATGCAAATGGTGTCGGTGCCGAGATCCTCGAGTTGTTTAGCTTGTTCCACAAAATGATTCAGACTGTGGACCGGACTCACGGTGTAACAAATAGTCGCTTCGATATGCTTGCCACAGGCTTTCACCACCTCCATGGCAGGCTTGATGTTCCTGATGTCATTCAGGGCATCAAAAATTCTAAAGACATCAATCCCGTTTTTGGCCGATAATTCAATGAATTTCTCAAGGACGTCGTCAGCATAGTGGCGGTAGCCCACAAGGTTTTGGCCACGCAAGAGCATTTGGAGACGGGTTTTCGGCATGGCTTCCCGGAAGGCCCGCAGGCGCTCCCAGGGGTCCTCCTTAAGAAACCGAAGACACGCATCGAAGGTCGCACCTCCCCACACTTCCAAGGACCAAAACCCCACTTCATCTAATTCTGAAGCCACGGATAACAGATCTTCGGTGCGCATGCGGGTTGCTAAAAGAGACTGGTGTCCATCTCGCAAGGCTACATCGGTTAAAAAGACCTGACGCTTAGGAGACGCTTCGATATCCAAGGCGGGAGCGGCATCCAATTTCATCCGGGTGGGGACGGGGCGACTGGGCTTCTTGCTTTTATGGGAGGGTGATGTTTTTCGTGACATAGGAGACCTTTCGCAAGAGCAACGGAACACAACTGCTGGTTAAGATTTTTATAACCCTTCAAACGCCGCGATGGCTGCTGAAAGTGCGATGACCAGATCTTCGGGTTCTTCCGCTTCTTCATATTCAAAGAGTGCGGGATGCCGTTCAAGATAGGATGTGTCAAATCGTCCAGC
>JAOTTP010000057.1 GCA_029864405.1 Nitrospirota bacterium | reverse complement strand
ACACTAGAAAGTTCTTCATTAATAAAGAAATAGGTATTCCATAGATTTAGAACACATTCTCTGTATTTCTGGAAAAGGTGCGTGATGTTCTTCATGCTATCCACGGGATTGTGGGTACAAGTTAAAGGTAACAGGAGCCCTGAGATATGTTTTAAATTTCTGACCTTCGTCTTATTGTCTATAAAGGCATGACTATGGTTTGGAAGTCCAGGTTCCGTTGGGTTGCATGATGAATTGTCCTGACGGGGTTTTTTCGATGGCCTTTTTCCCTGCTAAGGCTTCTACGGCGGGGAGAGCCGTGTTATTTTTCTCTGCAATACCTCTATAGACGTCTCGTCGTTTGCTATTGATGTCTTTCATTAAATTGACGGTATCCGGAGTAGAGGATGGTTTGACGAGGCCCAGGTAGCCGTCGGGGCGTTCTCCTAGCTGGCCTTGTTGCTTGGCATCATCAAGGGTGATCCCAAAGGCCAAAAGAGGCATGAGGAAAAGTAGTAGGCAGCCCAAAACAACTACAAGGGATTTTGGATGTTGGTTCGATGTGGTCATGGTTGTTCCTCGTGTTTCTTAGAAGAGCCCGCTTTGATCGGAAAAGACGTTTTCTAAATCTTTTTCGACTTTCACGCGAATTTCATGGTCGATTTTGACATTCAGATTGATAGTGATCGGTTTATCCGGAACCGCGACTTCTACTCGAGGGGTGCAACTCAAGAGAGCCGCTGTGGCTAGAATCAACAGGATGGTCACGAGGTGTTGAAATACCTGTCGCGTTCGAGGTGGTCGGATCATAGCTTCCCCTTGGTTGCAGTAAATGAGCATGAGCAACACATAATTCCTTTATGAGAGTTCTGAAGGTTCTTTCTATTTCTGCTTGCCTGAGGCCTTCCCTGGCCTGGTCATCATTTTTTCAATGTTATTTTCCAGATCTTTTACGAGGGACAGGCTTTTCATGAGGGCTGGAATATTTTCTTCAATGTTGAGGTTGAAATGGATGGGAACGCCGTTTCGGAAATCTGGATTTTTCCCTTCCAATTGCGTGGCCAGTTTGAGAATACCATTTTTCTCATAATCGACACCAACGGCTAATTTGGAATAATGGTAATTTTCTAAACTTTTCACGATGAGATCCAGATTGGGTTGGCTCCTTGCCCAACTGCTGGCGGTTTCTTTATCGACTTTCAGCTGAAGGGTTCCTCCTGGCTGCCGGGCATGCATTGAGCCCTGGTGGACTTCTATTTCCTTACCCGAGATGATTAGGGGAAGCATGCCATCGAGCGTGCCGGTGCCTTTCACGGTTTCTTGTTGTTCCAACCGTAAAATTTCGCTTAGGTCCAGTCCTTGGACTTGGAGTGTCACCTCATGCGTCGTGGCTGATGGGTCGATCACGGTGTCTGCCAGGGAGACCTTTCCTCCGAGAAGATGGGTGCTCATGTTCGTGATGGAAAGAGTTGGCACCGATGATTGGTGAAAGGTTCCCGTTGAGATGAGAAGTGATGTCTCCGTCAGCCCTACTGCTGATTGGATGTTTCTGATGTGAAGAGGGGTGGGGGGGATGCGCAGGGTCTCATCTTCCCCAAGAATTTCCACACGTGTCGTGAGTCCTTCCATGATGGTGGGCTTCAAAAACCCACCCATCTCTTTGAAATCCACGATTCCATGCAGACGTTTGAGATGAAATGGCCTGTCGGCATCAGAGGGTAATTTGCTGAAAATTACTTCCGCAGAAGCCGAGACGGTTCCGTGTGTCACGTCCATATCTGGACTGGGCCAGGGCTGAATGAGTTGGCTCAAGACGAGCGTTTGAGGCGCGAACTGAATTGGCCTCAGAGTCATGGTCCCGGAACCTTCACCTGTTAAAAGGTTAAGTTTGCTTTGACCACCTATGTATAGCGGATGCCCAAGCGTTTGCCCGTTGAACTGAACCGTCATGGACATTGGGTTGACCGAATACCGGGCCTGCCAATTGGAGGCTGGGACCTTGAAGGTGTCAAATGGAGGGCGCATTTTTTTGACCGTGGTTTCTCCATTGATCATCCATCTTTCCGGGGTATAGGTCACCACGAGGTCTTTCGTGAGAATATCTCCCAAATTCCATTCTTTGCCTTGTAAGGAAAAAGACGGGAGGGTGAGGGTTGAAGCGGCGGCCTGCAATTCCCACGTTTGTGATCCAGGGTGATAGTTCCAGACGAGCCCTTTGGGGAATCCGCTCTCCATGGCAGGAATATGCATGGTCTCATTCTTCATATTTGAAAGGCGTAAAAGGGATGAGGGAGTGACCAAGACCCCAATCTGACCTTCCGATAATGCAAAGGAGGCATGTGCCTCTAGAAACAGAGTTTCCAAGCGTAGAGATGGTGTCGTAGCTGGTTTGAATTGTGCGGAGATACTCACGTCTCCTTTCCCATCAATACCGCTAGATGGCTGCCAACGAAGATTTCTCGGAGAAAGAAGCAAGGCCAGTTGCTCCGAGGCATTGTGCATGGCGAGGTGAATTTGCCCGGTCGGTATCTGAACAGCATCTAGATTCTGTTTGATGGGGACAACCACAGAAATGGGCTGGCGAATGTCCCAAGCGAACGATCGAAGGCCTTTGTGCGAGATGAAGGGGTCGAGGCCTTGCGGGATAACGGAATTCAAAGAAAGACTTACGGTTCCAGAGGATGAGGGCTGTAGTACAATCGTAATGGCGCGATCGTCCACGGAAAATGTTGCTTGAGTAAGAAGTTGAATCTCTTGGGCAAAGGGCGGCCATGTCGGCATGTGGGCATCTAAGGCAAAATCCCCTTGGATCGGTCTGAGGGAGGAGTCAGTTTGTGAGGACTGTTCATGAATAGTACCCGTCCAAGATCCGGAAAACGTTCCTGTTACAGACTGATATTCAGGCGGGAGAGGGTGGTACAGTGCCGCGAGCGTGTGGATTAATGGGTGGAGCTTGAGGGTGGCCTTGCCTTTGAGCACAAGGGTGGAGCCAGACCTGTTCAGTGAGGTCTTCAGGTCAAGCACAGGGTCTTCTGGAGCGTTCGTCTGGGTGCCGGTAAACGAAATCGTACCATTTTGGTTCATGGAGAATGTGAGGAAATTCAGGAGAAGCCCGTCTCCGTCAAGATGAACGGTTCCCTCATACCCTTCTTGAAGAGCGTCCATGGTTGCGTTGATTGAGATCTGTTGCAAGGCCGGTGGAGCCAGTGGATTAGAAATTTCCACGTGTTTGACACGGAAATGTTTGAAAGGCAGGACAGGGAGCGGGACTCCAGAGCCAAATGATGTGAAGGCAAATTGAGAATCTGGTTGGCTTGCCGGCGAAGAAGGCGATTGGGATAAAGGCCTTTCAAGTAACGAGGAATCCCATACGATCTTCATGTGTTCAATGTTCACGGCCTCGACCACATTATGTAACAAAGAGTCTAGGGAGTAGGTGATTTCCGTGTTGTCGATGCTGATAGACGTTGACCCAGATTCTGCAGGAGTGCGGAAAGCCAAAGAAGGAATAGTCAGCGCATGAGAGCTGGGATAGTCAAGGTGGACGATGACGTTTTCATATCCACGGTTGGTCAAGACCTGGGTGATCATCATACTGGCCAATTTAGGGAAAAGCCCATACGCCAAAGCAGCAAGAAGCAAAAGCCCGACCACGGACCATCCCACAAATTTTAGGAATTTCATGATCGTAATTGTGAAAAAAACACAATGAGATTAAGGGGCAAAGAGTATGAGAGCGGAATCCTGGTGAGAAACAGTCAGAAGCACGCTATGAATTTTGAATCGAACCTTGTGGTGGTTCATGGTAGCGTGACGGCATCCTCACCTCAAGAGGCGTGGCCACCCCGGCTTGTGTGAGCGTTGTTAGGGGAATTTGAACCGAGGAGACGTGAAGTCGTGAACTTCATCCTGGGTCTGGTGGCATTAATAGTTTTTCAGAATAAGCTCATTTGGGTGGGGGGATCGGCTGGAGTTTCTTTGTTTATTGATTTTGATTTGGAAAGAGTTGGTGGAGAAGAGGCCTTGGGAAGGGTGGGTGCCTGGTTCATTTCCTCCAAGACGGTTTTCAGTTTTTGGAAGTCTTCTTTGAGCGGAACTCGTAGATTTCCCTGGTGGAGGGCGGCGGCGGGATGAAGGAGTGGGAACACAATAAAGTTGGGCATTCGAATGACCTGCCCCCGAACTTTGGTGATACCGACTTTTCTTTCCAATAACGTTTGTGTGGCAAAGTTTCCTAATGTGCAAACCAATTTAGGTTTGATGAGCTCGATTTGTTGAAGCAGGAACGGTTTGCACGTGTCGATTTCCTCAGGAAGGGGGTCGCGATTGTTTGGTGGCCGGCATTTAATGACGTTGGCAATAAAAATATCCGAGCGACTTAACCCGATTGATTGAAGTAACTCGGTGAGTAATTTTCCTGCCGCCCCGACAAAAGGCTCTCCCAGCCGGTCTTCATAAAAACCCGGGGCTTCTCCGACAAACATGATGTCAGCCTGAGGATGCCCTGTCCCAAACACCACCTGAGTGCGTCCTGAAGACAATCCACATTGTTGGCAATTGTGAAGGGACGTCTTGAGTTCATTGAGATCCATTGAGAGGGGATCTTAAATTTGAGGGGAAAGGATGTCAATGAGAGGCCTGGACCCATTCAGTCACAGCCCTGGCGCAGGCATAGGCACTCATGACGGTGCTTTCCAGGCAAGGAGGCAGCGGGGTGGCCGTCCAGGGGCCGGCAAGAAAGAGATTGGGAATTGGCGTGTTGGGCAGGGGGCGAAAGGTTCGGAAGCCAGTCAGACAAGGAACAAATCGGTAGGTTGATTGCGTAACGGGTGGCTCACAAGATGGTAATGATTGCTCAGGCGAAATATTGAGCAGTTTTTTGATATGGGACCAGGCGGTCTCTCTCAGCCATTCGTCGGTGTGCAGTGAGGATGGCGAATGAGAGAGGGTGACGCCCGTGACCGAAGTTTTTGGGCCATCAGCATCCGGAACAGCCTGGCTGGTGACCCAATCAAATACACCTGAGTTGAGGATAAGACGAGGAGGAAGGAGCGTGTCACTCAGAGTCAATTGGACTGCTGTTCCTGAGGCTTCCTGTAGGTGAGCCAGATGGGAAAAGCAAGAAAAACGAGCCGGGGCTCTTTCTGGCAAAAGTCTGAGAAGTTCTGAAGGGGAGAGGGTCGAGGCATAGATATCCGCTTTGAGTCGTTCGCCGTTAGCCAGGGCAATGGCTTGGATGCGTTCTGTGTCGGCTTGGATGAGCGTGATCTCGCTTGAGGGATAAAACGTGACTCCTTTTTCAAGTAAGACCCGTCTGAGCTCTTGTTGAAGAAGGTCGAGCATGTCAGGTGGGGCTAACAAGGTCTCTGGTCCATCGGGTCCGGGAAGCCAGAATCGAGAGAGCACTTCGAGAAAATACCCGAGGGAGGCTTGAGTCACATCACATCCCAAAAACAATCGACATAATGGATTCCAGATCCGTTGCCGGGCAAGAGCCGATTGTTGCGCGGAGATGAGCCAGGATTCGACCGTGAGCGTGTCAGTGTGGTGATTGGGAGAATCATACGCTTCCCATTTTTTTTCTAAAAAATTGATCAAGTGCCAGCGGTCAGACCAGGTGAGGCCGCGAAAGCCCGCGAGTCGGATGATGGGGTGAAGAGTGGAAATTCCGTAAGCTTTGGATAGCGTAAGGGGGTGACCGCCTGAGGTCCCAAACTCCAGGTTAACCGGTTGACCGAGTTGGGACGGGTGTTTGAACGCCAGTTCCTGAAAGAGGGCCCATGTGGCGTGATAAAACCGGTGGAGAAGGAGTGGGGAGGTCTGTGCACTCAGACTCAGAGAGGGAGGTGGATGTTCCGGTTCTGTTGATTCAGAAGGATGGCGAAATGATGTCGCCGGAGAGAGCGAATGGTGGGGTTCAAGAATCGTGATCCGGAATCCATAGGGGATGAGCCGATAGGCCGTGATCAATCCGGGGAGATTCCCGCTCAGTATCAGAATATGGCGTGTCACACCGATGATGGGGCAATGCTGTGGCAAAGAAAAGACCGGATCCAAATATTAGCGGCAATCCCGAGTCGTTGCATGGGGGCGACTCGAATCCGTGGGCCGAACACCTGATAGTGCTGGTCTTCAAGTTGTTTGAGGATGCGGCTGTAGACTCCACGCATGATTTCTGCGACCACCAGGGATTTTTGATCGGAGTGGGGAAGGGCTTGAAGAATCTCTTGAGCCTGTAGGTAATAAGTGTGAGCCCTTTCGCATTCAAATTTCACAAGCTCAATCAGCGCTGGCGACCCTTGTTGGTGCAGGAGAGCCTCTTCCGAATATCCAAATCGCTGCAAGTCCTCAAGCGGAAGATAGATGCGGTTCTGTTCGGCATCCCCTTTGAGATCGCGAAGAATATTGGTTAATTGAAACGCTAATCCCAAATTCACCGCATAGTCTTCTGCCGCAGGAGATTGCGTTTGGAAAATCTTGAGGCAAATCAGCCCAACCACCGAGGCGACCCGGTAGCAGTATTGATACAGATCGGCAAAGGTCGCAAACCGGTTGATGGTCAGATCCATTTCCACGCCCGTAATTAATTCTTGAAGGAGTGATTCCGGGATGTCGAAGGTCTGCAGGTGGGCGGCGAGGCTTATCGTGACCGGTTGGGTCGGGTGGCCTTGATAGGCGGCAGTCACCTCTTGTCGCCATTTGCGGACTTCTTCCATGGGATGGCTTCCCGGTGCCGGTTCATCCACTGCGCTATCCACCATTTTGCAAAAGGCATAAATGGTGTACATGGCTTCCCGCCGGTGCTGTGGCAGGAATAAAAAGGAGTAGTAGAAGTTGCTGCCACTTTCCTTTGTATACGTCGTGCAGAACGTCTGCGCTTCAATAGGAGTCATCGGCTTCATGGAGTATTCCCCAAGGGCGGAGGCTAGGCAATGATCGTGTATCGCGGGAACAGATGAATGACAGCGGTTTTTCCGTTTAAAAATGGAAATGGAAGGTCGCGTAAGTGGTGCAGGGTAGCAAGGATTGGCGAACCTGTTCAATGGATGGAGTGCGGGTGATTGCCAGGCTGTAGAGGAATTCCTTGCTGTGGTCTAAAAAGATAACGGACCATTGAAGGTAGCCGAATGGCTCATCCTTGGAGTGCAACGTTCAATGGAAAATAACCATACTTGAATGGTTCCACACTCCCAGACGGGAAGTCTCTTGTAGCCACCTACGATTGTTTTTTAAGTTTTTCGGCAGAGATCCAGCCTGTTTTTCCCGTTTGGGTTCGAACCTGGTAGACCCATCCGGTTGGCTGATAATTTCCATCGAGAATCGTCAATGTTTCTCCTGACTTCACCATGGGACCAGGTGTGGTGTTGGCGGGATCACCCATCAGCAAGGAACTTCCAAGGGTATCTGTGAGCAACACTTCCTGATTCTCCTGAAAGGTTGGAGGTATGATGCTAGATTGGGATTGATGGCCCTCTTGGTTGCTGGTGACGTCAGCCGTATCGATGGAGGTCGATTGAGGCATAAAGGTATTCGGTTTGAAGGTCCAATACGCCACCCCAACGGCCAACAGCAAAAGCACAATCCAGAGAAGCGGTTTCCTTGAAGGGGGCTTGGATTGGTTGAGATCGTCCTCTTCCAATCCTTCGTCAAATTCCAAATCTTTATCAGGTTCTTGGGCAAAGAGCACGTTCCATCGAGAAGGTTGTTCTGTGGAGAAATCCGCACCGATTGTCGAGGTCATCATGCCTAACTCCTTTTTTTCGTGAAGTCTGCTAACGAGTGTCAGGGCCAGGGTGGCGTGGTATGAAATTGTCAAACGAGCGGATCGTATACGAAGAAACACCCATTCATGCAGTTAATTACCATCACTTCTATTTCCTGTCAAATCTTCCTGAGGTTTCCCGATGAGGGAACATGGTCTTTCTTCACGGCGAACAGAGCGGGTAGGGAGAAACGATCGAGTCCATTCGAAGGCTGAAATGCTGCGAGGCGCGTGCTGTGCCTGGCTATGAAGATTGAAATCGGTATCGGCGTTATGGAAAATAGAACTCGTATGGAGTCTGTGGTTGAGGAGGCATCATGAAATCTTACCGAGAAGAACTCTGGTTTCAGACCAAAGAACGCAGGGAATATCGTAATATTACGTCCCAGGTAGAACGTGTGGTACAACAGAGTGGGATCCAAGAGGGATTCGTGCTGGTGAATGCCATGCATATCACCGCGAGTGTCTACATTAATGATGACGAAGCGGGCTTGCTGCATGATTATGAACAGTTTCTTGAGCGCCTTGTGCCGCAGACGGGAACCTACCGGCATAACCTCACCGGAGAGGACAATGGTGACGCGCATATCAAACGTCAAATCATGGGCCGTGAAGTTGTCGTGGCCATCACCAATGGACGCTTGGACTTTGGTCCATGGGAACAAATTTTTTACGCGGAATTTGATGGCAGGCGTCGCAAACGGGTGTTGGTGAAAGTTATTGGAGAGTAGTGAGTTGGCAAACGGGTTCCAGTCATGTGAAAATACTGCGGATACTTTGATGATCTGCCTTTTGAATCATTCTTTACCTTCGTCGGGAATCGTTTACACACATGAATGCAATGTCTAGTTGGTATCGTCCTGATCCCCTCACTCGGGATTTGATTCATCTCATTAATGCCCGGCGGCATGAACATGGGGATCCCAGTCTGGCCATTGAAGTGCTGCAGGCCTTAATAGATCAGGATCGCGAGCATGAGGTGCTCACCGTTCTTGCGGCCTTGGACGAAAGTATGGCGGAGTGGTTATTCGATTTGTTGGCGGAAGCGGCCAGCTCGTGTCTGATGGAGGATGAGAGCGAAGACAGCGAGACGTATGGGATTCTTGCCTCATTTGAATTATCACTTCAAGCCAATCTGGGATTTCCGTTGAAATTAAAAATTGATCCTGTGGAAACGGCGGATTTGTTACGGAGGCATCTGCATGTCCCGCCAGGGGCTGTGATTACCGTCGAACCAAGGCTTCTCACCGATTCCACATTGGAATTTTTAAGCTTGCAGAAGATTCACGACCACATTTCCAACCTGGCTGATGGTCAGCCACGTCAGACGATTGCGGCGAGGCTTCATCCACCTGTTGAAGCCACGGCATTTCTCTTTTTTGAAATTCTTGGCGTTCCTGACACGACGTTGCCGGAAACACTTTCCGAGCATGACTGCCAGGCTATTATGGATCATATTGTGAAACAATGTCCTGAAGTCGCCAAGGCGCCTCAACTATTGGAGGCTCCCAATTACGCGGCCTATGCGTTGTATGACGCACAAAATGCGGTTCGTCTTCATCGATTGGCTGATGAAACGGCTGCGGTCTGGCATGACCTGGAGGGCCCGGTTCGAAGTCGAACTGTGGTACATCTGCATACCCAATGCGGAAATGGCGTGTATATGCCTGTGTGGACCGATCTGTTTGATCCGGATCTTCCTGAAGACCATGGACCGATTTGGACGTCTCCGGATGTGTGGGTGTTTACAGCAGATTTGCCAATAGAATGGCCCGGGGAATTGTTAACGAATCGCTTGCTGGCCGAGGGCTGCACGCGATTTGAAAATCACATCGTGGAAGCCACGGACAATTAAAAAATAATCGTGAGACGGTCATGGAGCCGCGTTGAATGTTATGGGGTGTTACCGGCCAGCGGCCTGACGTAAGTGATCGATCAATTTTGGAGGAACGCGTAACCCTCCACGCCCCGTCCCGATCGAAATCCCAGGCTTGAATGTTCCGTGAAAATCACTGCCTCCCGTCATGAGCAAATCAAATTGGCGGGCCAAGTTGAGGTTGGTGGAAATTTGCCGAGCGGAAAACGTTCCATAAAAGACTTCAAGCCCTCGTAATCCCTGATCCACTAACGTCCGGCATGAGACCACCGTCTTATCGGCACTTAATCCCTCCCAATAGGGATGAGCGAGTATTGGAATGCCTCCAGCGTCAGTAATCCACGACATGATCTCAGCTGCCTCCGGTACGACTCGCCGAACATAGGCTGCGCCTCTGACCCCCAAGAATCGCTCGAAGGCTTCTTTCATCCCTTTCACGTACCCCTTTTCAATCAACATCTGTGCGATGTGTGGGCGACCAATGGTCCCGCTTCCTGCGACATGCTCGACTTCAGCGAGAGAAATCTCCACCTTGAGTGTGTGGAGCCGGTCAAGGATGTGGTGAAGGCGATCAAGGCGTGTCGCGCGAAGCCGTTCCAGCCTGGCTTGAAACTGAGGATCAGCGAGATCAATGAAATAGCCGAGCATATGCGTTTCCCGCCCTTGGAACTCTGTACTCAATTCAATACCAGGTATGATTTCCAGGGGGAGGTGTTGAGCCGCTCCTATGGTTTCCGTGAGGCCATCGGTGGTGTCATGGTCGGTAATCGCCAGGATGTTGAGGCCTTGTTGGTGGGCGAGTTCCACCAGGGCGGTGGGAGAAAAACTCCCGTCAGAGAAATTAGTGTGGGTATGAAGGTCAATACGGCTCATGGTGTCGGGCAGAGTTTATGCTTTTCGGGCTAAGGCTCGTGCGGTAAAAGATCGCACTCTTCCTGAAGAGCCCTCATGATCCCCTTCGTCGTAATGGAGAATCCTGAGTCCTTGAAGAAGCGTGAGCAATTCATTGGCTTCTAGGCAGAATTCTTTTCGGCGTGGGTGTTGCCGATGGAGATGGTTATCCAGAAGGAAGGTTTCATACATGATGACGCCACCGGGTTTGAGTGCGTGAAGAAGTTGCGGAAATAGCGGCCGGTATAGGTAAAAGAAGACGATAATCACATCGTACACGGCTGTGCCTAAGTCTGGCGGGTGTTGTGGATTCACTTCTAAATCTATGGATTCGGTCGTTATCGAGGACAGGCCGGTTTTTTGGGCCTGTGCCTGAAGCTCATGGAGCGCGGCGGCATCACGATCGATCCCATGAACGGCAAACCCCTTTGAGGCCAGATACATCGCCTGACGACCTTGCCCCGTTGCCACATCCAGCACTCTTCCGTGAGGCAGCCGGGAGATGTGATCCACGAGAAAGGGCGAAGGATGCAAGAGATCGGTTGAGGCGATTGTTGGGCGTGATCGGATCAACTGCACACCGACAGACCCTTTGATTCTGTTCAACGGAGGACGGATTTTTCTGACCCATATTTTAAGACGGGTAATAGGAAATTCATGAAACAGGGTGTGGCAGATCCTCTCCGCCAATGTTTCAATCAGCGAAAAGGCCTGACCTTCTCCAATGTCTTGAATTCGTTGGGTGATTGTTCCGTAATCGACAGTATCGGATAATTGATCGCTTTGAAAGGCCGAATGATTGGGGCATCGGAAAATGAGATCGACCAGGATGGGTTGATGTTGGAGCCTCTCCGTTTCAGTGACCCCACATCGTGCGGACAACTGGATACCTTTGACGACGATAGATGAGGTCATGGGGCATTATGTCAGATCTTCGTTGTGGTGTGCATGTGATTTTTGAGTGGGGACGATACTCGGGCTTGATCATGTTCCGGAGCAGATGACTCGCGTGCGTTTCATTCAGGGGATATTGGTGATATTTGAAAAATGGGCCCACCGGCAGCGTAGGTTGAGAGACAAGGCTCGACATAACCTGCTGTGGGTCATCTGTTTCCTCGCTCTGCAGGTTTCGTGTGAATGGGGTGGTCCTTCCACCATCATTGTAACTGCTGAAGAATTTCGATTTACTCCAACTCGGATTGAATGGGTATCCGATCGCCCTCTTCGTCTCCTGATACGGAATCAGGGACGTGAACGACATGTGTTTCACAGTGTGGAATTGTTTGGGCCGAAGGCGAGCGTCCTATGGCATCAGCCAATGATCACCCTTCAAGAATCTCATGCTATCGTGCTTGAGCCAGGGCAGTCGATGGAGTTGTTCTTCACGGCCTCTCCCGGCCTCTACTCCTTTCGATGTTGGATAAAAGGGCACGCGGGGATGGAGGGAGTCTTGATGGTCCAAGACCGTTCAGCCAGAACCTCGGAGAGCTTTTGAACGCATGATACCCTGACCATCGGAAACTCAGATAGTCCGCTCTGTCTTGTAGGGAAATGTCAGATGGGCAGAAGCCGGAAGACCAGAGGCGTCACGGTCTCAAATGTTCGGGGGATTTGAATGGCAAAAACAGACAGATACCTGCTGGTGACATTCTGCCACCAGCAAGCGATTGTCTTATTTGCCTGGAACGGCGTCAATGGAGGTTCTGGCCTTGGCATCACGTTCGCAACTCATCGTGGCGAGCATTTTCTGGCCAGCAGTCGCATCGCTCGGAATCCGGGAAAGACAGCCTTCAAGCGTGTCGCCCTGAGTCCCTGTGGAGACTCGAGTCGGTCCTGTTGTCACTGCACTCACCTCACTTGTTGACGATGGCGAAGCTGCAGAGCCACTTGCACCGGTTGGGCCGCTTTTCATCTCAGCGCAGCCCATGGTCAAGGTTGCGAGACCGAAAGAAGCATAGAGGAACAATCTAGAAAATGGTTTCATTGGTCAAACCCCTCCTCAATGGATAAACAAGTCGGGAAATATACTTGAGAATCCGCAAAAAAACAAGGTGGGGTGGTCAATATCTTCATCACTGTTCTCTTTCGCGCATGGTTCACTTCGAGTCCGACAATCTTGACTGGTATAGGGTTTATTGCTACCGTAAAATTTGTTCGCCCACGCTCAGAGAACGGACAGAATTTTTCATGGTATACCACATTGCTCGGCTGTTCCAGGGTCCGCTAAGGGGCCAAGGTCAAGTGTTGTGACCTTTCAAGACATTATTCTCTCTCTTCATCAGTTTTGGAAATCCCACCACTGCATCCTGACTCAGCCATATGACACCGAAAAAGGAGCTGGGACGTTTAATCCGGCGACATTTCTGCGCGCGATTGGACCTGAGCCTTGGCGTGCGGCCTATATTGAGCCTTGTCGAAGACCAACCGATGGCCGATACGGAGATAATCCGAATCGCCTCCAGCATTACTTCCAATATCAGGTGGTGCTGAAACCGGCTCCTGCCGATTCGCAAGATCTGTATCTTCAAAGCCTCGCCCATTTAGGCTTAGATCCCTACCAACACGATATTCAATTTCTCCAGGATGACTGGGAGTCTCCCACCTTAGGGGCCTGGGGTTTGGGATGGGAGGTTCGGTTAGATGGGATGGAGATCACGCAATTTACCTACTTCCAAGAAGTCGGGGGGTTGGAGTTAGATCCCGTCACGGTGGAGTTAACCTACGGGTTGGAACGCATTGCCATGTATTTGCAGCAAGTCGACAATGTTTATGATCTGATGTGGACAGAAGACGTTCGATACGGCGAACTGTATCATGAGTCGGAGGTCCAGTTTTCCGTGTATAACTTTGAAGCGGCCGATGTGGAATTGATTCAAACCACCTTTGATCGCTACGAAAAGGAATGCCAACAGTTACTTGAGCATCCACGGGGACTGGTGTTGCCGGCCTACGACTGCTGTATGAAGTGTTCCCATCTCTTTAATTTGTTGGACGCGAGAGGAGCGATCAGTGTGGCTCAACGGACAGGTTATATCGGCAGAGTTCGGAATCTCGCCAGAAAATGCGCACAAGCCTACCAGGGGCAACGGGAGCAGATGGGTTTTCCACTCTTACACCACGCGTCTGCCTCGCCCCGTCATAATAGAAAAAAGAAGGTAATTTGAATTGACGCCCCTGTGCGGGGGTGTGGCATGTACGGTTATGGCATCATCAGCAACCACGCGCAGAAGTGTAAAGGCCAAGCCCGACTCCAAATCTCCGGCCAAGGCGTTACCTTTTCTGTTGGAAATTGGGACGGAAGAATTGCCGTCAGCTGTGCTTCCGCAGGCATTGCAAGATCTGGCGACCCTTGGTCAAAGGCTCTTTGCGGACTGCCGGTTGGCGTATGAGTCTTTGAGGACTGTTGGCACGCCAAGGCGCTTAACCCTGCTGGTCAAAGGCCTGCAAACGCAGCAAGCTTCCCTGACTCAGGAAATTTTAGGCCCGCCCGTCTCTGCGGCCTTCGATGCATCGGGACAGCCCACCAAGGCGGCACTGGGGTTTGCTAAATCTCAGGGGGTGCCGGTTGACCAACTTCGCATCAAAGAAACCCCCAAAGGGTCCTACATGGCAGTGGAAACACATCAACGAGGTCAGTCGGCCAAACAGGTGATTACGGAGGCGCTTCCGCAGAGTTTGGGTAAATTGGCTTTTCCGAGAGCGATGCGCTGGAATGCCTCGAGGGCAAAATTTGGTCGTCCGGTTCGCTGGGTGATCGTGTTATTAGGAGATCAAGCGCTCACCATAGAATTTGCGGGAATACGATCAAGTGCCCTGACGAGAGGGCATCGATTTTATCGAGTCAAAGGGGAAAAACCCGGACAGGCTGTTCTCCTTACCAATGCCACCAAATATATCGAGACCATGAAGCGGCTCGGGGTCCTGGTTGATCCTGAAGAGCGTCGGAGCCTCATTACGCAACAAGTCTCCGCGTTGGCCAAGGCGGCGAAAGGCCACGTGGATCCGTTGTACCGGGATGAGCTGATTGAAACAGCCGTCTTCGGCGTGGAATATCCTCACACGATTCTCGGAACATTTCAGAAAGAATTTTTAGCGGTTCCGAATCCGGTTCTGATCTCCTCGATGAAAGAGCATCAAGGGTTTTTCTCGCTGATGACAAAGGATGGCGCGCTCCTGCCAAAATTTATTGCGGTGACGAATATGCCGTGGGGAAATACCCGGCTCATGACCAAAGGGAATGAACGAGTTCTGGCCGCTCGCCTGAGTGACGCCAAATATTTCTTTACAGAGGACTCGAAACGCCCGCTTGCTGAACGAGTGACGGCTTTAGAAGGGGTGATGTTTCATCAGAAGCTGGGCACGGTTCGTCAAAAAGTTGACCGGATTGGTGACCTGGTCGGATGGATGGCTGAGCAGATCGGCCGACATGATCTTCACGAGGTGTGCCGACGAGCCGCTCTTCTGGCCAAGGCTGATTTGACGACGGGAATGGTTGGTGAGTTCCCGACCCTGCAAGGGGTCATGGGGGAAGAATATGCCAGGCACGATGGCGAGTCTGCAGATGTGTGCCGAGCCATTGGTGAACAGTATTTTCCACGATTTCCAGATGATCAATTGCCGGGGGGGATGCCTGGTGTCCTTCTTGCCGTGGCCGATCGGTGTGATTCCATCGCGTCTTTTTTTGCGGCGGGAATGGCCCCCTCAGGTTCAGAAGACCA
>JAOTTP010000010.1 GCA_029864405.1 Nitrospirota bacterium | reverse complement strand
TGCCCCTTTTCTCTCGCGTCGCTTTCTTTTTTAGCCAGCGCTGGAATTTGCCTGAGCCGGTCAACCTTGTTGGACTCTAATCGGGAGGCCGGTTCAAGGTTAGCTTGACGTTGTCCCTCAATTGCATCCGTCTGAGTCGCGTTGCTCTCCAAGGCTTCCTTCTGTACAGAAATCTTTCTTTCTTCAGAAGGCTTTTGTTCCCGAAATGCCAGCTTGTCATTTGATGAAGATTTCGCCGCTTCCTGCTCCTGAGTAACCACCGGTCCCCATTCTTTTTCTATTTGCCAGGCAAAGATCAGAGCCAGACCCATGGCAGCAATGCTCCCCGCCCAAGCCAGTGACGACTGCTGCCGGAACCAGCCCCACCATCCGCCCCGCTCCTTGGTAACACCACCGGAACGTTCTGTTGCCTGTAGACTGGCCAGAATGCGCTGCCGAGCTTCAGGATCGCCCAGCATGGCCTTCAAGGCTTCTTCATCTGCCAGGGCATCAAAGAGGGTCTGGTCGTGAAGGGCAGCCTCACATAATTGCCGCTTTTCCTCGTCGGTCAGGGTATTGGTGGCATACCCACCCAGCAAATGTTCCCACGACGTGCTCATTATTGAACTCCCTTCCCAGTACTCTTTTTGGCTTCCCCAGTCAGGGGGATCGTCTCCCAGCGTCCTCCCATCAGCGCCAGAAGCTGTTTTCGACAGCGAGAATCCCATGTATAAATGGTGTTGATGGAACGTTCCCCGAATACCTGTTGAATTTCCGGAAAGGTGTGTCCTAGGATTTTCAACCGGAATAATTCCCGACAACGCTCACCCAACTGCTGAAGTGCTTTGATCAATAGACTTACCCGCTGCTTCTGTTCCGCTTGGACCGACGGGTCGCCATCACAATCGGCCACAGGCCGGTCATCAATTGATTCCTGATTGTATTCCCCACGCCGCAATGTTTTTCGATGGAGATCCAGCATTTTGAACCGAAGAATTTGAAACGACAGGGGGACCAGCTCGGTCAGTTCCGTGACTTGAGGATATTTCTCGTGCAGGACCATGAACACCTCCTGAGCCAAATCTTCGGCCACCTCCCTTGATCCACGAGATGTTGCAAACCCCACAATCCTTTCACGGAGGTGGTTCATGATCTGATCACGGTTCATGGCCTGGTTACGACCCTTTCCCGTTGTTTATGAACAGACCATCCAACATCTGGACGCAATTTTGACTGAGATTATCATCGGATTAGGCTAATCCCGAAAAGCCCCACCATGGTTTCTCGGGCATGATACCCTCGTGCTGCCTGAAGCGTTTGCCTATTGTACCAGTCGGCCAGGATGAGGGTAGCAAAACCTTCAAGAGCGCAGAGGGCCACCATCAGGGATACGTGAAACCGGCAGAAGATCTGAGGGATGGTGCAAAAGCAGACAGCTCTACACTTTCTGCACTTCGAAATAGAGAAGCGCGTGGTCGGAATATTTCCTGGTCCACGCATCTCGTTTCTCAGGAGTCGTTTCTTGTGGCCACCCCCGAATATCGATGTGGGCTGAGCCAAACGCCTTAAACTGCAAATGATCCGCCGCCACGACATGATCAAGATTGCCAGGTGCGTATGAGGATCTTGAACCTGGCCAGTAGGTCTCCGAATAAGACTTGTCGAGCACTTGCATCTTCCGGCTTTTCACCCGTTTTTGCAGACGTTGGACTTCTTCGTCTGCACTGACATCCTTGGTGCTAAACGTCAGATTCATCCCCATCGTGTTGAGATCCCCCAGAAAGACATAATTCGCTTGGCCTCCGCCGCCCGATGCCCTATCCAGAAATTTTCGCAATTTGAGCGCCCGTTCGGTTTGATCGTCCCGCAAGCCAAACCCCCGAGGTTCCGTCAGACTTTTTAAATGCAAAAACAAAAGTGGATACGCGTTCCCATCCACTCGAATCGTGAGCAAGGCACCGGGGCGTAGAACGGACACACCCGATTTAAATTCCAGCCGTTGCGTAAAAAAACTGGAGAAGTTCCTCTTCACGCCTATCAGAATCTCCTGTGTTTGAGGCCCTTCCGTAATATGAAACTGGTAGTCCGGCATCACGTCCACGAGGGTTTCGTAGACGGTTGAGCCCACGACTTCGTACACCGCGATGACATCGGCGTTTTGTTGAGCCAGATACTCGATAATGGGGCCTACCGCTTTTTTCGGCTTCGCCTTATTTTTGTGCATCGCCCCGAAATGCTCCACATTCCAGGACGCAACGGAAAATGCTTTCGCCATCATCCCCTCCTTGGTGACATGTGATCGGTCATAAATTCCCCACGTAGTATCGGCAGATTGTCTCACAGGCGTAGAAATAGAGAAAGGTGGACTCCCTTGAATCACCAGTGGACCATTGCCAGGAGCATGTCATGTACCTTCTTGACCAAATCATGGTTTTACCATTTCTATGACAATCTGTTCAGCGACGAGTCGATAGCCATCTCGTAATTTCTCCTGTAACAGCCGGGCGTCATACTCTGCCCACTGTTCGAAAGAATATTCTCCCTGTTCAATCTCAATCAGTTGTTTGGCAACCACTCGATGTCGGTGATCAAAGAATACGACTCGGACATTCCACAATAAGGCCAACACATCGGCATTCACAGGGGATCTGGAAAATAAGCCAACTTGAATAGGTTCCATCCTCAGGAAGGCCGTGAACGGTTGATCTTCCTCCCCAAAGGCGACTGACCTTCGTGGGGAGGCCTGCAATGGTGCCTCATCGAGAAGGTGCAATCGGCTTGATCCTTCTTGGTCAGGCCTCGCCGTTAATACCTTCCATACCCCCTGAATCACGTGCTCACGGGCAATGAGAATTTCTGGTGGATGCGGAGATGACACCAACGGAGTTACCAGGCCGATGGCCGCCCCAATACTCACGCCGGTCGCAATGCCTCCTCCACACAAAATGAGAAGAATGAGCGCTTCGGCACCCTTGGCGTTACCCCAATGAAGGGCCTCCCTACTCGCGTTACCCAAATGAATGGAATCCCTGCCTGCGTTTCCCGAACCACTCCAGCAGAAAATTTGCCCAGCTTCAAATCCAGAGACGGCCCCATACCACACGCCCTGAACCATTTGAAGAAGAATTCCGGTATCCGATACTGGATTCGGCACGTCGTGAAGGGTGACGTCTTCATCGACTGAAAGCATGTCGCCTACCAATCCAATATTTTTTCGATTAAACGAGTCTTCCTTCACGAAGAGCGTTAACCGTGAAACGATGGTCGTCTTGTGAGAAGCACAGCCCGGTAATCCCAAAACCAGGGAAGCACAAAGGAAGAAACTGATCCACGTGAAGCCTATGAATGGCTTACCCATGAAATTAGAGCGAGGTTAAATACACCGCGATACCGAGGACAACCAAACTGAGGACGATAATAGCCCGTTGGACCCACACCACTTTCCCTGCGAACAACAGTAGTTGCGTGTCTGCCCGCTGACTTTTGCCGATTTCGCCATAGGGATCGAGAATGAGATCGTGGACAAAAATTAATCCTCCCACAATCGCGAAGACAAAGAGCTTGAGCATCATGATCAAGCCCCAACTGGTTTCAATACGGGCCGATCCGCTCTCATCCAACAACTGAGACGCTCCGGTAAAGACCAACGCCATGAGACTCACCCAACCCACCGTTTTAAAACGCTGGCCTATTTTCCTGACCATCTCCAGGGCCTCTTTCGCAGGCATCTTGGCTTTGCCTTCAGTCAAACTCGGCCTGACCACGAGCTGAACAAACATCCAGCCACCTATGAAGGTGATCGCCGCTAATAAATGAATCCACATGACGACATAGGCAGGCATATTTCTCTCCTACAATTTTTCATCCATATCCCAAACCCTGCCATGATACCCACTGGAACGGGGAAAGACCACTGAAGAAATTGTTGTATTCTTTCGTCCCATGACAGGGATAAAATATGGTTTGATCCACAGCCTTGGGAGGTCATGTGATGAAGAGCCCATTTTCCCTATTCCCGAATTTTTCCCGAACAGTTGGTCTAGGGCTTCTAAGTCTGCTCAGCTTTGTAGGATTCGTCGCCATTGACCCCTCATGGGCGGCGGAAGAAGACAAGGCGCGGTGGAATAAGAAATATGACACCGAGACCTATTTGTTCGGGCGTGACCCCATCCCGTTTTTGAAGGACCATGTCGACCTTCTCCCCAAGGGGGCTGCCCTGGACTTGGCCATGGGTGAAGGACGCAACGGCGTCTTTTTAGCCACGAAAGGCTTTCAGGTCACAGGAGTCGATATTTCAGAGGCGGGCTTCAAAAAAGCCCGAGCCCTCGCTGCGGAGAAAGGCGTGAAGCTGACCACCGTCGTCGCCGATCTGGAACAATACACCATTCCCCCCAATACCTACGATGTGATTATCTGCACCTATTTCCTGCAGCGGGACCTCTTTCCCAAGATTGCCGCCGCGTTGAAGCCCGGCGGGGTGGCGGTGATCGAAACCTATACGGTGGACAATCTGCAGTACCGGCCCACATTCAACAAAGCGTTTCTCTTGGAGCGGAATGAATTATTGACGTTGCTCACAGGCCTGCGGGTATTACGCTATCAAGAGGTCGATAACGGGAATGCGGCCTTCGCCAGCGTCCTGGCACAAAAGCCGTAAATGACAATCAGAAACCTAAGACAAGCCTCCATTCCTCCCCTCCCCGTCATTGCCGACATTTTTTATCGGGAATCTATCGAAGTTCTTTGCGGATGGCTCCCCGCTGACAACTTGCGGGGATGACTGACAAGAATGGCCTTGCAGCTCTTCCGAGAGTTCGGGTACCCTGGCAGCTCCTTTTGGCCTTTATTTTATCGAATTGCCTTACATGACGGAATCCCTAACCACAGAAGACCCCATTGCCGATCCGTGGATTGAGATTGGCCCCCAACCCTTAGACGAGGATCTGCTAAGCCAACGGGCCTGGCGCATGCCGGATATTGTGATTTATCAGCATGCCTCTGAGGAATGGTGGGTGGCTCCACTTGATGAAGAATTACCCCTAGTTCGTCTGAACCGTATGGGCGCAGCCTTACTCGGCGCGATGGATGGCCGTATGACGATTGGCGCGTTACTCAATCAATATGGAAAATGGGTCTGCAGCCCGACCCACCAGAACGGCCGCTGGCATTTAGAACGATGGGCCCAACCACGGTTTTCGTTAGCCTATTATGGGACCGAACCGCCTAGCGGCCATAGCGCGGAAGCGAAATGGGATTTGATACTCCAAAAGGTGCGGGAAGGGTGGCATCAAAACGTTAAAGCTGAAACCGAAGACCATCTTTCTAAGTTTCACGTCCAGGGCATTCAGGGCCCCCACGGCCATTTTGAACTTATCGAAACCACGGTCTCTCATTTATTTCGCGAACCCTGCGAAGCCATGAATGGGCTCACCTATGGGCGCTTACTTGGCAAAACCATGCGCCAAATTGGCTGGCTCTCTCCCAAACCTAAACGCATCGTGGAAGTGGGCGCCGGCCTGGGGTATGTCTCGAAGGAACTCGCGGGAGAACTCTCGGCGGAGGAACGGGAAGACATCCAGTACACCTTCCTCGATCTGACCGGCCCCTTCCTTGGATCCCAAACGTCGCTGGCTCGACAAGCAGGATGGACCGCAACGGCCATTCAAGCTAATGCCGAACAGATGCCCTTGGCGGACCATTCCGTTGATTTGCTGATCGACAATGAAAATCTCGCCGACATGACGCCGATTCAATTTTCAAGCGACGAACTCCTCACGTTTAAAGGTGAGAATCCCTTACATGAGGAAGCCCTAGACCTTATCCGGCGCATGCGCCTGCCACTCCTGCCACCCTTTCCCGACGAAGTCATTTTCAATTACGGCGCCATTCAATTTCTCCAGGAAGTCTGGCGCGTGCTGAAACCAGGCGGACGGGCCATCCTGGTCGAATTCGGCATCGAAGATGGTTGGCCTTCTCCGGTCAGATTACCTGGCCACACTGAATATGAAGTGCAATTCAGTCATCTTCGCCATGTAGCCAAATGGCTCGGCTTCCGCGAGCAATATTGCACATTGCCACAATTGCTCGGCATGAAACGGGATATAAACGTCTTATGTACCGGGGCGGCCTATACCCTGCGGCGATTTTGCCGTGAATTGGAGAAGCCCTTCTCCGTTCGCGCCTACACCGAAAAAGAATTGGGCACGGCTCTTGGCGCTCTTCTCCCCAAACTCACCGGCCTGCACTACCATAATGTCTTGGACCCTGCCTGGTTCGGCCTATGGGACTTCAAGGTTCTTCTGGTGGAAAAACCCGGCGGCATGAGCATTGGCCAACAACCGGCCTTCAAAGAATCCGGCGGCTTCCGCTGGTACACCCAGAGGTAATTCTTCAGAATTGTTGGCGGACGGTGCACGTCCGACCAGCCTTCCAGACATCTCGTAGAGACGTGTCGGTGACACGTCTTCTTCGGAGGTCGCCACATGCGCGAACAATACCCACTGACCTCCCAGGATAGACACCCCACCGGGGTATCTCTACAAGGCATGAAGCAGGGCTTTCAACCAAGGGAGTCGTCTGTTATGCTTTTTAAATAAATGGTGGCACAACAATAAGGAACGCGTTCATGCAAAAAGTCCTACATCCTCACATCACAAATAATCCCGAAATCTGTGGAGGGAGCCCTATCATTACCGGCACACGATTTCCAGTCCGTTCGGTGGTGACCTATATCCTGCACTACGGCCTCACCCCTGAAGAACTGGTTCACAAATTTTCCTTCCTCACACTGGCCCAAATTCACGATGCGCTGGCC
Organism: Nitrospirota bacterium; assembly: GCA_029864405.1. Lineage (GTDB taxonomy): Bacteria > Nitrospirota > Nitrospiria > Nitrospirales > UBA8639 > Nitrospira_E. Next base: position 48,935 of record JAOTTP010000010.1, on the reverse strand, counting down.
TACTTTTATGACAACCAAGAAGAGATCAACAACGATTTACTCGCCAACTCAGAAGAAGCCGTTCGTCCCCAGACCTCTCCGCTCTCCCAATGAAAACCATGCCTACCTGCTCCTGGTATCCTTTCCCTTGACAGACCACAGGTGGTCTTAACACAACATGTCGATTCGATTGTATCTGGATGAGGATGTCGATCCCTTACTCGCACAAGTTCTACGCGACCGTGGAATAGACTGTCTCTCAACACAAGAAGCCCAAAATTGTGGCAACCCCGACAGGGCCCAACTCACCTTTGCCGCCGCGCACACAAGAACCATCCTCACGTTCAATGTCAAAGACTTTGCCAAACTTTCACAAACATATCTCGCTGGGGGAAATACCCATTCGGGGATCATCCTTTCCCAACATCTTCCGTTCCGAGAATTGCTACGCCGCACCCTCCTGTTCATCCAAAAACACGGCAATCAAGAATTAACCAACGAAGTCTTATGGCTGCAAGACTATCAAATGCCTCCGACCCTATCGTAGGGCTGGGTTTACCCGCCTTTCTTGCTCAATTTTTGCCGGGCTAGGCCCGCCTTACCATGCTCCGGGATTCTCACATCTTGTAGGGTGGGCATCGCCCACCATCTGCCATGCATCATTCCCCAAAGGTCGTGGAGTCTGCCAACCACACATTCTCTCCCCAATCGACATCATTCATCCCTTGGGCAATACATCGATGAAACGACGAATGCGGCCAATCCTGAACGCGTTCCACGATCCCATGTTTGACGGAATTGTCATGGATATAGTCCAAATGGTTTTGTAGATCGGCGTGGTCTCGAATCACATGCTCCCAAAATCGCCTCTGCCAAATGGCCACCTCCCTTTTGCGCAAAGAGACATCTGGACAGAATCCTGCACTTTGTAGAAACGGCTTGGCTTGCTGAGAAAACCTGGCCTTGATCAATCCCCACCGCTTCGAGTAATCGGTATCGCCTACAGGCAAAGTCCAGACGCAATGCCAATGATCAGGAAGATACACCCACGCATCCATGGTGAATGGATGGGTCACCTGAACCTCTCGAATCACATCAGCAAGGATTGATTGACAACGGGGATTGGTGAGAAAGGACTGGCGGGCATGGGTGACAACCGTAAAGAAATACGTGCCACCAGGAATACGCGCTCGACGATATTCGGACATAGAGTTTGGCTTGATTCATCCCGAAGGGTGATACCGTTGTGGCGGGCAATGCCCGCCCTACCTATTCCATGATCAAACAAATCGTAGGGTGGACAGTGTCCACCTTTTCAGAATGTATAGGCAGACGGAGCCCGCCTTACGATCTTTTTGTTGCGAGGTCAACCAGTATCCCTTCGCGAAGGCCAAAGTCGCTGACCAGGCATGTCTCAAAGCCGAAGGTCTCCATGACTCTTCGTAGAATTATTGTGCCTACCACGATGACATATTCCCGCCCGGGCTCGAGGCCTGGCATGGCCAATCGCTGGGGACCGACTTTGGTGATGAGATCCTGCTCCAGCCTTTTTATTGTCGACAACGGTAATTCGTAATTGTGGACGCGTGCCGACTCATATCGTGGAAGCCCTTGGGCCATAGCGGCGAGTGTGGTCACGGTGCCTGCTGTCCCGACAAGCGGAATCCGTGGCATGGACCCGAAGGCCTTCGACACGTTGGCCAGTTCCTGATCAATAACGGCTTCCGCCTTGTGAATCTCTGAGGCTGCGGGGGGATCCTGGCGAAACACCCGCTCCAATAACCGCACAACTCCCAGATCCAACGATATGACGGCTGGAGCTTTCCCTTCTTGAGCCAGGATACACTCGGTACTGCCACCACCAATATCCAATCCCAAAAATTCCTTGATGGCGGGAGGTAGCCCAAAGCGAATGCCCAACAAGGTTCGCCGGGCTTCTTCTGCACCGGATAATATTTCAACATCCCAGCCGGTTTCCTGTTTAACTCGCGTCAGGAATTCTTGTCGGTTTTCCGATTCCCGCACCGCACTAGTAGCTACCACCACCACCCCATCTAAGGAATACTTCGCCGTTTTTTCCCTCCATTCTTTAAGCTTCGCTACGACTCGATCCATGGCTTCGTCCGACAATCGCTTGTACTGATCCACCCCTTCCCCGAGCCGTAGGATCCGCCGATCCGCATCCACGACCCTGAATTCACTGGGTGGATTCACTTCTGCCACCAACAAGCGGCAGGTTAATGTGCCAATATCAATTCCTGCGAGTAACATACTTTCTGCTCCTGATGTTAGTTAGTGTGTGTCTGGCAAATTCCTCACTCACCTCATTCTTTGCCATGACTCAGAGAGTTGAGGAGTCGTCGTGACAACCCCATCTGAAAATAACTTATAAACCTAAAGCATGAAAATCCTTCCTGACTTCTTTTCCCACCAAAGATTTCTGTGTTAGGATTTCATCTGGTTATGCATATGGTCATTGATGGGCTGTGGGCCCGTAACTTACAAAAGGAGAGCAGGATGGCGCAAATTCATTGCCGAAAATGCGATAAAGACGCGGACCCGATCACGGACAACCTCTTCATGGGGAAGCTGGAAGGAGAGGTCAAACAGAAAGTTTGTCAGACCTGTTGGAATGAATGGGCTGGCCCAGGTGGGACGAAGACCATGGTCATTAACGAGTATCAGTTGAATTTAGGGGATGAAAATGCACGGCAAACACTGAAAACTCAAATGCGGGCTTTTTTGAAACTGGATGACACCACAGAGGAATTTAAAGATTACCGCCATTGATCCATCGATACCCTCTTCCGATTCTCAAGTTTTTTTAATGGATCACCTGCCCACACGGCTGAGCGCCTCGAGGCCTTTGGGTTGAGTAGGAAGCGGTTCATGATCCGGCATTAATCCACGGATTACATTTTGGGCTTGCATCCTCTTTTTTCATTTTCCCAAAAATGGAATCATCCCATTTCCCCAGGGGGTTCCCCTTGAAGGAGCAGCCATTGCACGGTAAGATCACTGTATGAACACACCGTTAGGCAAAGGGGTTTTCCTGATCGCCACTCCGGCTTTGCGCGATCCTAATTTTCGTCAAACGGTCATACTGCTCTGTGAACATGGGCCAGAAGGGGCGCTCGGTGTTGTCGTGAATCGTCCGACAGAGATGAATATTGCCGAGGTTCTTCCCCAAGTTCCAGTGCTCGAGGGCCAGGGGCATCGCGTGTATGCCGGAGGTCCTGTCCAAAAAAACAGCTTGCTCGTGTTATACCGTCTGAATGAAGAAGTTGAAGATACGCATGCCGTGCTCGAAGGGGTCTATCTCGGCGGGAATATGGATACGCTTGAACGCATCATTGAGGTTCCCGGGGAAGAAGAATCGTTTCGGGCATACATGGGCTACTCGGGCTGGGGGCCAGGCCAACTGGAAACGGAAATGGAAAGTGGATCCTGGTTAACAATGCCTGCCCGATCCCACCTCGTTTTCGATGAGGATTCACAGGCCTTATGGGGCGAGGTCATTCGATCCTTTGGAGATGAGTATACGATGTATGCGCATATGCCCGTTGATCCCAATTTAAATTAATCGCCTCTGTGGCACCACTGCATCCTCATCCTTTAGCACACCTCATCCCTCAACAAGACCTAAGCCCATTTCTTTGATAAGGTCTGGGGTATGACCACGCAGACCGAGCCAGGTCATTGGCTCCGAAATTTCTGTCTCCTCCTTGTCAGTCCCAAAATGCTGGTCATGCTCTTGACCGGCTTTTCTTCCGGCCTTCCTCTCCTGCTCATTGGTTCTACCCTCAAATTTTGGATGCGGGAAGAAGGGCTCGATTTAACCACCATTGGGTTTTTCGGATTAGTCGGGCTCCCCTATACGCTGAAATTTCTGTGGGCTCCAGTGATGGACCGTCTCATTCCTCCTTCTCTGGGAAGACGTCGAGGGTGGATGCTGGGCACTCAGATGGCCTTGATGCTCGCGATTGCCTCTCTGGCCTTTACACAACCGGCGGTTCATCTATCGACTCTTGCTCTCCTGTGTCTCCTCGTGGCGTTTCTGAGCGCCAGCCAGGATATCGTCCTGGACGCTTATCGCCGGGAATCGCTCTCTGACGAGGAACTCGGCATTGGATCCTCGATGTTTATTTATGGCTATCGCCTGGGAATGTTGGCCGCTGGAGCGCTGGCCTTATTCCTGGCTGATCAGGAGAGCCTTTCCTGGAATGCCGTCTATTTCATCATGGGAGCCATGATGATCATTGGCATTCTCACGACGTGGTTTGCACCGGAACCTACCATTCCCGCACCGCCACCAGCATCCTGGCAGGAAGCCATCATGGGGCCGTTTGTAGAATTTTTTTCCCGCCCGGGCTCTCTTATGATTCTTCTGTTTATCCTGCTGTATAAAGTTGGCGATAGTATGGCCTCAGAAATGCTCTCTCCATTTATGGTGGATCTTGGCGTCTCGAAAACCGACTACGCGATGATCGTCAAAGTCTTTGGCATGATTGCGTTGATGGCGGGAGGACTGATTGGGGGGCTGGTGGTCTATCGCCTGGGTATTGTGCGATCCCTGTTTATATTGGGTTTCCTCCAAATGATTTCGACAGCAGGATTTGTCATTCTCGCCTATACCGGCAATCACCTCCCCACCCTTACTGCCGTCATTGCCGTTGAAACAATTTCCAGTGGGCTCGGACAAACCGCATTCGTCGCCTTTATGGCCAGCCTCACCGACAAGCGGTTTACCGCGACACAATATGCACTACTAACCAGCTTCATGGGCATTCCACGTGTCTTGGCCGGCTCCACCACGGGTTTCCTGGCCACCTGGTTGGGATGGGAAGGGTTTTTTCTTCTGTGTACCTTAGTTGCCCTGCCCGGGTTATTCCTCATTCCCTATCTGCGGCGCTTGGAAGAAAACCACCAATCCATCAATAGGCAATAGGCCTTGTTGAGCCCGCCAAGATGGAGTCGAGACAATCAAGGACGACCAAACTCCCTTAGGGAGTGTTGAAAAATCATGCCCCTGAGTCTTGCCGAATGGGGCGCCGTGCCTGCGCCGGAGCTACGGCAGGCAGGCCAGCGGCGTTCCACTGCCCGTAATACGTGAAGCGTGAAACGTGAGGGATAAGGAGTAGGTGGTCGAAAAGAGCAGGTGACTTAATTTACTGAATACAACTTTGCTCTTTACTCCTCACTCCTTACGCCTCACCCCTTACGTCTTGAGGAGGTTGGAAAATCTCCTCATAGACAAAATTCACCCTAGGAGCCGGTCGGCCTTGGGGGATCGAGAGCGAAAAAGCGGCTGAGCGAGGCCAGATTTTGACGATTTCGCCGGCCTATAGTGGGACTATGGTCCAAGAAAGCGGCGAAATATGGACCACTTAGACACTTTTGCAGCCGATTCATCCTAAGTCCGACCGGCTCCTGGGCAGTTAAAACGGCCAAAACCCGAAATGAGGAGGATCTGGTGGGGGCTGAATGACTGAATGATCAAAGGTCAAATCCGGTCGCATGGCCACATGTAAAATATACGTGACCCCTTCCCCTCTTCCCAGATTCATGGATGGCGCAACAGGCAAAAAGAAACGGAGAATCCATCCAAAATTCACCCTCATCGTCTTGCTATCTCCAAATCGATAGCGAAATACCATCCCGTCTGCCCCTTCCTCAATTTCATCAGGAGCGCCTAATTTCTTGGCCACATCCTGAATCGTGCTTTTCCCTGGCACCAACCCTTCGAGAGAGTCGGGAACCAATGGATCATTCACCACCACACGACGAAAATCACACCCGGACAGGGAAAGAAGCAACAGGACGCCAAGGATTCCGGCTTTTCCAACGACCCCGACCATCGTTCCCTACTCCCCAAACGGCCAGATTTGAAATTCCACATTCTTGGTCCGATTGCCAAACACCACGTCATCCACTATCCCTTGGGGATTAAAAAACACCCAGAGATGATCACTGCCGATATTGAGCCGGGAAATAAACAGCAACCATCCCAACTTGCTGTCAAAACGGCGGTAGTGAAAGATCTCATGGCCGTTTGCCTGAACAATGTCATCGGGGGCGCCAAATTGTTGGGCCACTTCTTGGCGAGTCGTCGTGCCTTTCTCAATGGTCTGAAGCCGATCCTCGGGAAAAGGCTCACCCACTTCTCCTCGGACAAATGCACAGCCATTCACCAGGCTCATTAAAACGAGAAGCCAGGCCAAACGCAGGAGTCCTCCTGGATTCCTCCAACAGTGGTTGAAGCCGGCTTGAGATTCCCACAACATACGCTCCCTCCTCTTTATGATCCGTTTCGTCGTGGCAACCAGGGAAACAATCTGTTCGTGGTGCGCTGATATACGCGATACGCCTCCCCTCGGCTGATCATAGCCTGAGCCTCAGCCAAGGGCACTCCCGTCACCCATAATAGCGACGACATCATGAGCAACGGCCATAAAATAGCCAACCACGCCCCAGGCAGTCCAACTGCCAATGGAATATAGGCACACCATTGTACGATTTCAAAAAAATAATTGGGATGACGGGAAAACCGCCACAACCCCGTCTGTAAGACCTTGCCCCGATTAGTCGGATCTGATCGGAACTGTTCAAGTTGAACATCCGCGAGGGCCTCGCCATAGAAGGCCAGCACAAAGATGCCCAGGCCCAGAAGATCCCATCCTCTGACCGCCGAAAAAGGATGGGCCATGATCCAACAAAGGAGAGCTCCAAAAAACAGACAAGCAGGAACCTGCAGAACGAAGTACCCAAGAAAGCCAACCGATTCCCATTGGCCTAACGCCGCTCGAAGAGTTCTATACCGGGGATCTTCTGTCCTCCGCCAAATTCGACTTCTCCACAGGTGCCAGCCCAGCCTGCAGGCATAGGCACACCCCATGGCCACCACAAGAATCCGTCGCCAGGGACTGCCTTCTCCCTCCATTCCACACACGATGACGACGAATCCAAATCCCACACAAAATCCCACATCGGCTAAGGAGGCATTGCCCACTCGCCAATGCACAAGCCACAAAGCCCCGCAGAGCACCAAAAGGATACCCGCAATCTGATTCACATGCGGGAGAGTGAGAATATGCCAGGGAAGAGGATTCACCTTAAGTATAAAAAGAACAAGGTCAACACCTCGACAAAGAAGAACCCTAGAGAGGGACTTAATTCGCGGCTAATGCCAAAGGACTCCGAACTGTTTCTTCTTCCGTGACCGGACTTAAATTTGGATCCACTAGAAACACCCGATCACCGGCCACCTTTCCCTCCAGAATGAGATACTCCCGAATGCCTTGCGCCCGTTGTTGAGCCAGAAGGCGAAGCTGCTCGTCTTCCACCTTTATCGATTCAATCAATTTGGATTTCATCTGCTCCGGCGTTGGAACACCCGAAGCCTGCCCTTCGGGGGAAGATGGAGGGGTGTTCGGTTGAGCTCCAAACTGTTCGACATACAATTCTGAGAGCAAGTGACCTTCCTCCTCAGGATTCAGTTCAATCTGTTCTACCGTCACCCCCTTCGTCGCAGAAGAGGAGCCCTGGACAAATTTTCGCTTTTGCAGTTGTTTCCGCAAATGCCCGACAGCCAACGCATGGCGATCGACCTGGGGATCGGCAGCCCCGGCGATGTCCAGTCGTAAGGCAGGACGATCGGCTAGCGCTTGACCAAGCGCATTCAGCTTTTCTTGTTCAGCAGGAGGCAATTCAGCAATCCCCCCTGGAAAGGCCACATATTGAAGATCATCACCGCTGCCACCCACTAATCCTCCGACCAGAGCAAAAGGAGAGGTCGCAATTTTTGTCAGGAGATTCCCCAAGGCGTTCCAGATAACCCCGCCGTAACTAAAATCAGGATCGTCCAAATTGCCGCGAACCGGCAAATCAATATCAATCTGTCCTTTACGGTCTGTGAGCAAGGCCAACGCAAGTGGAATCGGCAACGACGTGGCATCCGGACTTTCGATTTTCTCACCCATGGTCAGTTGGTCAACCAATACTTTATTTTCACCAACCAGGGTCTTTTCAGAAATTTTATACCCGAGATCCAACGACAGCTTCCCCTTCGTGATGGGATACCCGACATGATGGGCCGAATAGGGAGAGACGGTCGGGAGATCAAGATTTTTGAACGTCACGGTCAAATCCGTATAGGCATCTTCACTCAAAGGATTAATTTGCCCTGCAATCTTAAATGGGGCGTATTTATCTACCGTCCCTTGTAACGCGACATCGGCTTTGGCTAACTGATCGGAAGAGAGCCCTTTAATGGTGCCGGTCAGCCCCTCAATGTTGGTGACGACATTGGGGGAAATCGATTGATCGGTAAAACGAGCCAAAAGATTGGTGAGAGTGACCGACCCAATTTTAACCGGAGTCGGTGGCTCTCCAGGGGTTTCGGCCTCTGGTGGCTTTTCGTCTGATGCCGTCTCTTCTTGAGACACGGATCCTGGTGGTGAAAACAACCGCTTGAGGTTCATCCCTCCGTCCGCTTCAATCAACAAGACGAGCACAGGGTTGGTCAGTTCGATTTCCTGGAGATTCACTGAGGTCGGTTCAATTTGAAGATCCAGCTCCTTCAGCTCAAGGGCGTCCCACGTGAGAAAAGGTTTGGTCTGCATGGGGTCGTCAAAAACCAAGTTGGAAACTCCCATTCCTCCCAGAAATGTCACCAGAGGATGAGCCTTGGTCCCCGTCTGATATTGTGTTTTTCCTCGCAGCGTGAGCGCGCCATCCCCGACATCAAATTGAACAAAGGAAGCCATATACGGTTGAAACGGCCGAACGGCAATATCTGTCAAGGACACGTCCAGTTCAATCGTCAAAGGATCTATCTCCAGTGTCCCTTGCAATTTGGCCTTTCCGGTTTCATTGAACTGAAACGAGAGATCGATTGGAAGAGGCCGATCCAAATCCAAGGACACGTCCGAGGTATGAAAATGAAGCGTGTCCAATAGCAGTTTGACAGGGTCTTCGGGCTGGCGATCCTCGAAATCAATCGTGAAGTTATCCAAGGCAAGATCCTCAATAACCATCTTCCACGGATTGGCTGGGGAAGGCTCCGGTTCAGGAGCTGCCTGAGTTTCTGATTCCACAGGTGAAAACAGCGTGTGATAATTCACCACGCCATCCCTTCCAATCCACCCGATGAACCGGGCATCGCGAGATGCAATAGACGGAATGCGAACCTGCTGCTTGGCCACATCAACCAAAACATCGTTGACGGCAAAGAGAGGAATCGTGATCACGGGGGTGATCATTCCTTTTTCTTGAATCTGAACGTCTTGCAGCGTAAGATTTCCTCCGCTCACGACAACGTCCACGCCATCCTTCGTCGTGGACAAGTCATATTGGCCCTTCAAGTTGGCCTGCCCACTGGGAATCTGAAAGCGAAATTGATCTTGCAGGTAGGCCCATAACCCTGGCAATTGAATATTTTCAAGCTCCAGACTCCCCTGGGACTGAAATGGTTCCAGAGTGACCGTCCCTTCCCAGGTAATTTTCTCACCAGCACTGCGTTCAGCTGACAGTGAATAGGCATTAGCCTGACCTTTTTGGGTACTAAAGTGTTCCAGGGTGAGATTGATTGGCACGAGATGCGCCACAAACGGGGTCGGACGGGAATGATCCCGAAATTCCACCATTCCCTGTTGAATTGAAATCTGCTCGATGAGAACCGGTGGCAACGCTGCTGATTCCTGTGATGGGTTTTCGCCAGATTGTGAGTCTGGAGGGACATCCTGAGATTCGGAGGAAGAACCTAATCCCGCCAGATTCAAGGACCCGTCGGGACGAACCAACGCCAATCCATACGGAAGCCTTAACCGAATTTCCGCAAAGGTATAGGCTCGTTTCACCAGGGAAACACCCGGTTCGAAATCAACGAACAGTTCACCAAACCCCACTAAAGGTGAGCCATCCTGTTCCTGAATATCAAAGCCTTCCACCTGCAGCTTAAAAAGAAAGGGATTAAAGCGAGCTTCCTGAATGGCCACCGGCCGACCCAATTGCTCGGAAAGCATGGGAGGAAGCTTCGTGGTCATCGCCCAGGGAATCACCACAAAACCAGCCAGGGTATACAGGAGGAACAACCCAAGAAGGATAAAGAGAAGAATTTTGACAGGTTTTTTCATGATTTGCCGATTTTTTTCATAAAAGAAAACGGAATAGAGGAGATTGAATCAATTGAGTTCAAGCTGAAATATGAGGCAAGCCACTCAAGATGAACTCTTAAATCGGACTTGTCGGCTCATGATAACGGCCTGATTCATATAGAGCTAGTCTGATCCGCGGAGTCATGCTGCTCATCCGGCACCCCCGTCCACCTGACTTGATCTCGATAACAGACTCTGCGCGTTCACCATGGGGTGATTACCAAAGGACAAAGCCCAGGAATACACCAGATTTTCGTTCGATGACATCCCAGGTTTGACCACGGCAAAACCTTGCTCTCATCTTGACAGGCCTGTTGTTTGTTCACTATTGTCTTGGGTTTGCTTAAAATGGTGTATTTTCCATTGGACTCATTGCCATGTTTACCACGCTGACAGAGAAAATCGAAAAAGTTTTCAAGCAGTTACGCGGCCAGGCCGTTCTAACTGAAGAAAATATTACCGATGCCTTGAAAGAGGTTCGCCTGGCACTGCTGGAAGCCGACGTCAATTTCAAAATTGTTAAGGACTTCATTGAGAAGGTTCGGGTAAAGGCCGTTGGGCAGGAAGTCCTGAAAAGTCTCACCCCCGCCCATCAGATGGTGAAAGTTGTCTGGGAGGAGCTTCGGGACCTTCTTGGCCATGAACAAAGCGCCCTTCATCTCTCTTCACAACCGCCTACCGTCATCATGATGGTCGGATTGCAAGGCTCTGGGAAAACCACCACCACCGGGAAACTCGCCAATTATTTTAAAACCGAAGGCAAGCGGGTCTTATTAGTCGCTGCCGATCCTCGTCGCCCTGCCGCGGGAGATCAGTTGGCGTCGCTTGGGACTGACCTGGATATTCCGGTCCATCGTGGGACAAACGAAGGTCAACCAGGCGCCCAAGCCGTTCAAACCTGTCGGGATGGAGTCGCCCGTGGACGGGATCACGGGTACGATGTGGTGCTCTTAGATACCGGTGGTCGACTGCATATCGACGAAGAATTGATGCAGGAATTGGTCGATATCCAAACAGGCGTCCAGCCACAGGAAATCCTGTTAATCGCTGACTCCATGACCGGCCAGGAAGCTGTTTCTGTGGCCGAACGCTTCAATCAGACACTCGGTCTCACTGGCGTCATTTTAACGAAAGTCGAGGGTGATGCCCGTGGTGGAGCAGTGCTCTCAATCCGGGCGGCGACAGGCAAACCCATTAAATTCCTCGGGATCGGGGAAAAGCTGGATGCGTTAGAACCCTTTTATCCTGATCGGATGGCCTCCCGTATTCTCGGCATGGGTGATGTGCTGACCTTGATTGAGAAAGCCCAGGAGAGCTTTTCGGAAGAACAAGCGGTCGCATTGCAAAAAAAGGTTTCGAGTAATACCCTGACGTTGGAAGATTTTCGTGATCAGATCAAACAGGTGAATAAATTAGGGTCGTTCGATCAGATTTTGGACATGCTCCCAGGCGGGCAAAAGATTAAAACGATGATGGGTTCTGGCGCCGCCGGGAATGCTCAGGTGCCCGAAAAAGAAATGAAACGGGTTGTGGCCATTATCGATTCGATGACCCCTCGCGAAAGACGGGATCATACGATTTTAAATGGGAATCGAAAAAAGAGGGTGGCCAAAGGCAGCGGAACGTCCGTTCCAGAGGTCAATCGGCTCATTAAGCAATTTTTGGATGCCCGACGCATGATGAAGTCCCTGGTCGGAGGGCAAATGGGGATGGGAAAAAGGAAAAAGCGTGGGAAACTGATCCGGGCTATCCATGCTCGGTAAGGATTGAAGCCTCCCTGAGTTTTTTCATTCATTCATATTCACGATAGAGGAGATTGCCAGTGGCAGTACATTTACGACTTACACGCGTGGGCCGGCATAAACGGCCATTTTATCGAGTAGTGGCGGCCGATGCCCGCATGCCGCGGGACGGTCGGTTCCTTGAGGTGATTGGGACTTATGACCCGCTCAAGGAAAGCGACAAGGCGTCGTTTAAAGATGATCGGGTATTGGATTGGCTTCAAAAGGGGGCTCAGCCCACTGATTCCGTTCGGGGGTTATTACGACAAACCGGTATTTTGAAGGCCTTTCGCGAATCCAAGCAAGCCCCAGCACAATAGTCTCGGCATGTCAGGGTAATGAGAGAGATGTTGCCCTGTAGCATCCTGCAAAGAGTCTTTTTGGGATGCCACAGGACTGTTGGCTAACACATGGATGTTCCTGAGCCATCACAGTCTTCCATGGTGACCATTGGCCGAATTCTTAAGCCATTTGGCGTCCGGGGAGAAGTGCGTATTGAATCGCTGTCGGATGTTCCTGGACGGTTTGAAGGGTTACAGACGGTGACACTGGTCCTTCAAGACGGGGGGACCCTGGAAACCTTGGTGACCTCGGTTCGGCAGATCAACCAGGGGGTGATCTTAGGACTTTCAGCGTTTTCGACACCGGAAACCGCTGCCTTGTACCGAGGGGCCTGGATCAAGATTCCAGTGAACCACAATCTTCCCAGGGACAATGATACGTTTTATCAGTTTGAATTAATCGGTCTCAGGGTTGAGGATGCAGAAGGAAAACCCATAGGAACGTTAGAAGAAGTGCTGGAATATCCCCAGCATCATGTGTTTGTGATTCGAAATGAGGATCGTGAAATACTGGTCCCTGCCAGTCGACGAACCATTGCCATGGTAGACGTACCCCATAAGATTTTGCGATTAGCCTCACGTGAATGGTGGGATGCCACGTATGCGTTGTGACGTTTTGACATTGTTTCCGGAGTTGATTCGCTCTGTGAGCTCACAGAGCATCATGAAACGCGCTCAGGATAAGGGCCTGCTTGCGCTCAACGTCCACAACCTTCGAGACTATACCGATGATCCGCATCGGACGGCCGATGATACGCCTTACGGCGGCGGCGGCGGGATGGTGATGAAAGCCGAACCGATTTTTCAAGCTATTGACCGAATGACACAGGACCGGGATGACATACGCATCATCATCCCTTCTCCCCAGGGCATTCGGTTTTCTCATGGCCTCGCGCATGACCTCAGCCAGGATACTCGCCCTTTGCTGTTTATTTGTGGGCACTATGAAGGAATCGACGAGAGGGTCAGGACACATTTGCGGGTTGAAGAAATTTCCCTCGGGGATTACGTGCTGACAGGTGGTGAATTGGCTGCACTCGTGATGATTGATGCGGCCATGCGTCTCATCCCTGGAGTATTAGGTGATCCACATTCCGCTCAACAGGAGTCCTTTGTGGAATCCTTACTGGATTTTCCTCATTTCACCAAACCTGTTGAAATTCGAGGGATGTCGGTTCCCGACATTTTAATGTCCGGCAACCATGAAGCGATTCGCCGTTGGCGCCGAAAAGAATCGCTGCGCCAGACTTTACTGAAACGCCCAGACCTGTTAGATCATCATACCTGGAGCAGTGAAGATCGTCAGTTATTGGAAGAGATTGAACACAACTATACCTCGACGTCCAGTCATACGACGAGACCTTGAAGGAGGGAGACTCTCATGAATCTGTTGGAGCGTTTAGAGCAATCGTTGGCACAAGGAACCGTGCCATTTTTTGAAATAGGTGACACGGTCAGGGTCAAAGTGCGCGTCGTCGAAGAACGACAATACGGGAAAAAGAAAGAAGAGGCCAAAGAACGCATTCAGGTGTTTGAAGGACTCGTAATCGCTCGCAAAGGCCGTAAGGTGTGCGAGAATTTTACCGTTCGTAAAATTTCCTTTGGAGTTGGAGTTGAGCGGATTTTCCCCCTTCACTCTCCTAATCTGGCGGGCATCGAAGTCATAAGAAAAGGACAAGTGCGGCGGGCAAAGCTGTATTACCTTCGAGACAAAAAAGGCAAAGCTGCCAAAATTTCAGAACGGGAGTTTTCACGTACGCCAAAAACCGTGAAAAATACGGCCGCGGCGGTAATGGATGCCCCGGCATCCGGTGAATCGGAAAGCCAGGAAGTATCGGAATAACGCAGGAGAAAGGGCTCACCTTTCATTGCAAACCGACTCTCCCTCATTGATAGGTGTGGGTCCGACAGATTTTTTTGAACAAGCGGCCCGAGCCCGTGGATACCGGCGCATCGCAGGACTGGATGAGGCTGGCCGTGGTCCTTTGGCCGGGCCGGTAGTCGCAGCAATTGTGATCCTTCCCCGTCGTTGGGCCCCTGTCCTTCTCGACGACTCCAAGCTGCTGTCTGAGCATCAACGCCAGATATTATATGAGGCCATTACCACCAGGGCTCACGCCTGGGCGGTTGGCATGGCATCAGAGCAGGAGATTGACGAACTCAACATCCTGGGTGCCACACGATTGGCCAGTTGCCGGGCTCTTAACCACTTGGCCATCCCACCCGATTACCTACTCCTTGATGCCCTACACCTCCCTACCATTTCTATTCCTCAACGACCGGTTATCAAGGGCGACCAACTTTCCCGATCTATTGCCGCTGCATCCATCCTGGCCAAAGTATCCCGAGATCGCATGATGACCACCTATCACGAACGCTTTCCTCAGTATCAGTTTCATCTCCACAAAGGGTATCCCACACAGGAACATCTCAGACGATTACATCAGTTCGGCGCCTGTCCTGGACATCGACGAAGCTTCCGACCTGTCCAGGCCTGCCTGAATGTGCCCTCGCTCACATGACCACGCCTTCTCAGCAGTTTGGTCGATCAGCAGAGGAGTTGGCAGAAGAATGGCTCCGGAAAAAAGGCTATCGGATTCTTGAGCGAAATGTGCGAGTAGGTGGTGGAGAATTGGATCTCATTGCGCAACACCATGACACGCTGGTGTTTATTGAGGTCAAGGGACGACGAACCAATCAATTCGGCGGCGCCCCGTATGCCATCGATGCCCGCAAAAAACGCCAAATCATTAAATTGGCCTCGTATTACCTTTCTCAACATGGCCTCAGCAACCAATTTTGCCGGTTTGATGTCATCCTGATTGCGGGAACCAACCAGGGTTCTCCGAAATTAACTCACCTCGAACAGGCTTTTGAGGTTTCCAGCTCCGACTGGCAATGGTAAATTAAAGAGATTGGGCTCCGCATGAGGTCCAATATCTGAATGTGAACGGTCAACAGTTCTTCATGCTTACTCGCACTAAATAACCAGGATCCCGCTTTATCTATGATAACAAGACATTTCAAGGCCCAGACAATGAGATAGCATGATTCAATTATTCCACGTTTCGAAATACTACGATGGCTGCCTTGCGCTCTCAGATATTTCCCTACGAATCGAAAAAGGCGAATGTGTGTTACTCACTGGACCAAGCGGAGCCGGCAAAACCACCCTGCTCAAGCTTATTTTTGGAGCAGAACACCCTGATGAAGGCCAAATCCTCGTCCAAAATCGCAATATCGCCAGGCTCGGAGGATCCGATGTCCCCTATCATCGACGAACCATGGGGTATGTTCTTCAGGATTTCAAGCTGCTCCCACAGCGGACAGTCTCCGAAAATGTGGCCCTCCCCCTCATTATTCGTGGCTTGTCATCATTCGAATCGCGACGAAAGGTCCTGGAAGCCCTTCGTGCGGTTGGCATGGACCATAAACTCAGCACCATCGCCTCCGTGCTCTCCGCCGGAGAGCAACAACGAGTGTGTATCGCCCGGGCTATTGTGAACAGTCCCATCATTCTTTTGGCAGACGAGCCAACGGGAAATTTAGACCCCCAACTCACCACCGAAATTGCGGCATTATTTAAAGCCATCAATACCCGAGGCACAACCGTCATGATGGCCACCCACAATCGACAAGTCGTGGAGCAATTAAATGGGAGAATCCTCCGATTGGATTGCGGGCATCTCGTGTCCGATCAAGGAGCCTATACGTGAAACGGCTCTGGTACTTTATCCATGAAGCCTATACCAGCCTCCGCACGCATCGGACCAGTACACTGATTGGCATGGTCACCACCGCGTTTACCCTGATCAGTTTTGGCATCTTTCTCCTCCTCTATCATAACGTGCATAATCTGCTGGGGCAGGTTCAACACACCATTCAAGTCATCGTGTATCCCAACAATGACATTGAATCCGGCAAACTTCGCGATTTACAACAGGGCATCAAAGCGGATCCAGCGGTGGACTCCCTCACCTTTATTTCAAAGCAAGACGCGTTAACGGAATTCAAAGAGCAATTTCCCGAGGAAGTCTATCTCTTGGAGGGCCTTGGCGAGAGCCCGTTTCCCGCATCACTGGTGTTGACCATGGCCGCGAAGACTCCGACTACGGATATTATTGCCAACCTGGTCAATCGGCTCCAACATCATCCCGATATCGAACGCGTTCGGTATAATAGAGATTGGATCGAGCGTCTGACCCTCATTATCGCCTATATGGAGTTCGGCGCGTTAGTCGTAGGGAGCATTTTGGCCTTAGCGTCCATCACTATCATAGCGATTACCGTGCAACTGGCATTTCATACCAGACAGCAAGAAATTGAAATTTTACGGTTAATCGGGGCGACGAGTCTCTTTATTAGCATTCCCTATCTCATCGAAGGAGCCATCTTAGGGGCTGCCGGAGGTGGTATGGCCTTAGGATTCTTACGTGGCGGATTTGAACTCCTCACGCACAAAACCCAAGGCTTGAGCGTGTTTGGGGGATTTTCCTCTGTATTGGAGTTTTTTCCTCTTCCCTTTTCACTCTTATTGATAGCAGGAGGCATCCTCTTGGGGTGCCTGGGAACACTGACCACCATCTATGGATCGCTGCGATTTCGCCTATGACGCCGTTCAAACCATTGTTACACACAGGAGTGGTCGTATTCGGACTGCTCGTTCTCTTGATCCCTGCCGGTTGGGGCGCTGACCCCTCAACCATCAAAGATGAAATCAGTCAGGAACGCCTGCGGCTAGAACAGCTCAATCAAGAAATTGCCGAAACCCAAAAAAAAACAAAGCGGATCAAAAAAGAACACGGGTCGGTCTTGAAAACGATTGATAAATTGGACCGACAGCTCTACGGCCAAAAGAAAGAACGGAATCGCATCAATGAACAGATTAAAATGACCGACCAGGAGTTGGCGAACCTGAGCACGAAGATTACTGAAGTGGAGAAAGACGTTCAAACCCGTCAATCCTCCATTTCCGCCAGGCTTCGGTTATTATATATGGAGGGACGTACAGGATATTTAAAAACGCTCTTCGCGGCTGAATCGTTCACTGAGGCCGCTCATCGGATGGATTATCTTTCCTGGGTGGCTCAACGGGAGCATCAACTTGTCCGACAATTTCAGGAAGACCTCTCGAATCTCCAACAGCTCAAGGAGCAACAGACCGCAGCCCGCGAGGACCTCCTCCGCCTCCAGGGAGAAACACAACAAACCATCAAGAAAGTTTCAGGGCTCAAACGTCAAAAACGCTCCGTATTGGTCAGTCTCTCTAAAGAAAAAGACGCACATGAACGCATGGTCGAAGATCTTCAGCGCTCAGCTGAACAGGTGGATAGCCTTCTCAAAGAATTGGACCAACGATTTCAGTTGGCCCAAGCCCGGATGCGCCAACCATCCGGACAACTCCCAACCCTTGGGTCGCTACTCTGGCCGGTTGAAGGGAAAGTCGTCTCGTATTTTGGTCGGCAAAAACATCCCACGTTTGATACCTTTGTGACGAAAAAAGGCATAGAAATCCGAGCCAGGGAAGGGAGTCCTATTCGCGCCGTTTTATCGGGAAACGTCGTCTATGCCGACTGGCTCAAAGGATACGGCCTCGTCGTCATCGTCGACCATACCAATGGCTTTTATTCTCTCTACGCCCATGCCTCAAAGCTCTTAGTGGCTGAAGGCCACCCCGTAAAAAATGGACAAGTTATTGGCGAAACAGGCGAAACAGGCGTCACCGAAGAAGACGCCCTCTATTTTGAATTACGCAAAGGCACCACCCCTATCGATCCCCTAAAATGGCTGGCAAAACGGCCTTAATTGAACAACTGAAAGAAGGAACGCCACATGTCACATGAACGATTGTCGACGGTAGTGATTTCTGGTCTGACCTTGACCGCCATCCTCTTGGTGGGCATTGTCATCGGAAAAGGAGGAGACCGGGCGGGGTATGCCAGCGAACCCTACGAGGAATTGCAAGTCTTTGCCGAAGTGCTTTCACAAGTCAAAAAGCATTATGTGGAAGAAACGCAAACCAAAGACCTTATCCAGGGTGCGCTGCGAGGCATGCTGGCCGGGCTGGATCCACATTCTTCTTTTATGACTCCGGATATGTTCAAAGAAATGCAGGTTGAAACCAAGGGAGAGTTTGGAGGACTTGGCATCCAAATCGGCGTAAAAAACAATCGCCTGACCGTGATCTCTCCCATTGAAGATACGCCGGCCTTTGAAGCTGGCATCCAGCCCGGGGACACCATCATCAAAGTTGACGACAAGCCGACCAAAGATCTCACGCTCATGGAAGCCGTTCAGCACATGCGAGGGGCACGAGGAACATCTGTGGAATTGACCATCGAGCGAGAGGGACTAGAAAACCCGCTGGTCTTCACCCTCAAACGCGATATCATTAAAATTCAAAGCGTTCGCTCCAAGCTGTTGGAAGGCAACGTTGGATACGTTCGATTGAGCCAATTTCAAGAAGCGACGGTCGACGATCTCTCCACGGAATTGGAAAAATTAGTTTCCAAAAATATCCAGGGCTTAATTCTCGATCTCCGGAACAATCCCGGCGGTCTGTTAACCGCTGCCGTGGGAGTCTCCGAACAATTTTTAGAATCCGGACGCCTCGTCGTCTCGATACAAGGGCGCAACGGCAAGAAGGATGAATACCGCGCACGGGCGAATAGTAAGAACTATCAATATCCTATGATTGTGTTGGTCAACCATGGTTCTGCCAGCGCCTCAGAAATCGTGGCCGCAGCCATGCAGGATTGGGGTAAAGCCGTGGTCATTGGCACCACAACCTTCGGAAAGGGGTCTGTCCAAACCATTCTCCCTCTCTCCGATGGATCAGGCCTTCGGCTCACCACGGCAAAATACTTTACGCCAAACGGCAAGTCGATTCATTCCATCGGGGTGCAACCCGACATTGTGATTGATCCGAAACCCGCCCAGTTGGCGAAACAGGAATCCTCTGAAGGGAAAAAAGAGGAGAGCGCCGTGGTTTCCCCTGCACCCTCTCCTGCCAAACCTTCGGCCACCTCGGCTCCTCAGGACAAGGACCAGGCCCAGCCCATTCCCCCTGAAGACCTTCAATTACTCAAAGCTGTAGAAATGTTGAAATCCTGGAAGGTCTTTAAGCAATTGAAACCGGCCGCATAACGCGGCCGGCAAGAGCCATAAAAAAATTTAGAAGTCGAGCACAATTGCCGTATTCGTTTTAGTGACGCCATCAATACCTCGAAGACGAACCATCACGAGGTCGTTCAGCTCTTCTAACGTTTCGGCTTCTACATGTGCAATTAAATCAAAAGGACCTGTCACCGGATAGACGGATTTCACACCTTGAATGCGTGTAATCGTTTTATACGCACTCCTTGTGTGAGTCCCTGTCGTGTCAATCAAAACGAATGCAGAAATTGCCATTACCTAACCATCCTGCTGAGGTGAATGTCTGATATGTTTCCATATCCTTTTCATGTTCATGAGTAACGAGGATTGCTTCCGTTGGGAACCACGGAGAACCTTCTTCCTTGAAATTTCCCTGCTTAGGACTCCTGACAAGCGGCTCGCTTCTTCTGAATCGCTGCCAAGATTTCCTCCCCTCGAGATCCTAGACCTGGAAGGGTTTGCAGTAAATGTGATCGGGCCAAGACCTCCAGATCTTCCCATGTTGTGATGCCCAATCGAAAAACGAGATCGTGGACAATCGGTTCTGAAAATCCCGGCAGCGTGACCCATTCCCGGGCTGAATCAGGAAGAGGAGCCTTTAATTCTTCATAGGCACGGATTCGACCGGTAGAAAGAAATTCCTGAATTTTCGTGGACAATTCCTTTCCAATTCCCGGAATGGTCTGGAGTTCACCACGATTCGCCAACCCCGTCACATCCTCTTGAAGGCTTTTCAGCGAATCAGCAGCCCGACGATAGGCTTTGACCTTGTAGGGATTTTCACCTCTGGACGCCAACAGGCCCGCCATCGACAAGAACAAAGCCATAAGATCCTCGTTGATGTTTTTCTCCATGACGACCGCCTTACTGTTACCAGAGTATGGCTCCACCACACATACATCCACAGTGGAGGATTCTCATTTTATGTCATATTCAGTGTATAAAACCAGGTCATGTGGATAAGAGATCATTGGCTTACAAGGGCCAATTCCCACCATCATCACTCCCGTTCATTTCATTGACAAGAATTTCTCAAGTCCCGTAGGATGGATCTCTGCATGGCCGGAATTCACTGGGCATTGCGTTCTTGTCAATACGCATGAAAATAGTCGTGAATGGAGAGCAACGCGAGACCGATGAACCCCTGACCGTCGCACAACTTCTTCAAACGCTTCACCTCCGTTCCGAACAAGTCGCAGTAGAAATCAATCTCAAAATATTGGACCGCGGCGATTTCCTCAACTGGAATCTCCACGATGGGGACAAGGTTGAAATTTTAAGCTTCATCGGGGGCGGCTCGCCCACATGGGGCGACTAGACTAAAGGGGTAGAGATGATTCAGGATCCGTTAATCATTGCAGGTCGAACATTCCGCTCCCGCCTCTGGGTGGGAACGGGAAAATATCAAAACTTTGAAGAAACGCGAAAAGCGATTGAGGCTTCCGGGGCTGATGTCGTGACGGTTGCGGTTCGTCGCGTCAACATTACCGATAACAAATCAGAAAATTTACTGGACTACCTTGATCCGAAGAAATACACCATTTTGCCTAACACAGCGGGGTGTTATACCGTCGAGGATGCCGTTCGCTATGCTCGACTGGCCCGTGCTGCGGGGGTTTCAGACTTGGTGAAGTTAGAAGTGATTGGAGATGAACGCACACTATTCCCTGATACAGCAGGACTCATTGAAGCTGCAAAAATTTTGATCGCCGAAGGTTTCGTGGTATTGCCGTATACCAATGACGACCCCATTGTCGCCAAAAAGTTAGCCGATATCGGATGTCCAGCCGTGATGCCTCTCGCCGCACCGATCGGTTCAGGGTTAGGCATTCGCAATCCGTATAATCTCAAAATCATTATGGAAACGGTGAATGTTCCGGTTATCGTCGACGCCGGAGTTGGAACGGCCTCCGACGCGGCCTTAGCCATGGAATACGGAGCCGATGCCGTGTTAATGAACACGGCTATTGCCGGAGCCAAGGATCCGTTGATGATGGCCACAGCCATGCGGTATGCCGTTGACGCCGGACGATTGGCTTACAAAGCGGGAAGAATCCCCAGGAAGTTATATGCGACTGCCAGCAGCCCTATCGAGGGGATGTTGTAACCCACATTAGGAATGTCCTCCCACGCTCTTCCCAGACTCTACCTTCTGACCGACCGGCATCAGACCCTTCATCGTCCCCTCTCTTCCGTGTTAACCGAAGCGGTAGACGCTGGGGTCCGGATGGTTCAAATACGCGAAAAAGATCTTGAGACTCGGGATCTGATTTCCCTCTCTCAGCAACTCTTCCCTCTCATCAAGCATCAGCAGGGAACCGTCTTATTGAATGATCGCATCGATCTGGTCCTCGCCCTGGGAGCCGACGGCGTGCATCTTCGGGCAGACAGTCTTCCCGTTTCCGTAGCTCGTCGCCTGCTAGGAACCGGACACCTCATCGGCGTCTCAACGCATTCCGTTAAAGAAGCCAGAGTGGCAGAAGCGGAAGGGGCTGACTTCATTGTGCTTGGTCCCATTTATGATACGCCTTCGAAACGACCGTATGGACCACCTTTAGGCATACCGATTCTTCAGGAAACCAGTCGATCCATCCACTTGCCCATCTATGCCATCGGAGGAATCACCCCAATCCGGATTCCTCAGGTCTTATCATCCGGGGCTTACGGAGTCGCCGTCATGTCCTCTATTCTTCAAGCGCCTTCAATACCAAACTCCACTCGGGAATTGCTGGCACGATTGTCCTGAATTGTCAACTTATTGTGGTACTCACAACGCACGTGTTCGGTTGACCCTAATTTTTTTTGGGTGGTAAGATCTTCTCAGAGAAGGAATGTGCGGATTTCCCCATTACCACCAACAAACAGACAAGTCGGGGGAGTTCTTCTCAGCGAAATGTGCCTTTCGGTTTCTTTGAACCCTCGAACCAGGTAGGATCCAACTATGGGAATCCGAAAAACAGACGACCAGATCCGTGAGATTGAAAAGTTACGAACCGAGATTGAGTCCATGGAACTCGAAATGCGGCAACTACATGAATCTCGACAGAAGCTGCACCTTTCTCAGCAGAAAAACGAGCAGTTGGTCTTTACGCTGCACGAAGCCAAGGCACAAATCGAAGCGCTTCGAAAAGAAGTCGACAAGCTCACTGCGCCTCCTTCGACCTTTGCGGTCTTCTATAACACCAACGAAGACGGGACAGTAAATGTCTCTCTTGGTGGGCGAAAGTTACGAGTCAACCTTCATCCATCTATCCCGCCGGAATCACTCAAAAAAGGCCAAGAGGTGATTGTGAACGAAGGCCTGAATGTGATTGAAGCACGCGGGTATGATCCGCAGGGCGAAATCGTCCATCTCAAACACCTCCTAGACGATGGGCGAGCAGTCGTCAGCCTTCACTTAGACGACGAGCGGGTGGTCGAAATCTCCGATGCGCTCACCCACCAGGACTTAAGTGTCGGCGACCACCTCCTCTTTGAACCCCGTTCCGGGTACATCATCGAAAAACTTCCCAAAGGTGAAATGGAAGAACTCGTCATCGAGGAAGTTCCAGATATTCAGTATGACCAAATCGGTGGATTAACCAAAGAACTGGAACAGGTGAAAGACGCCGTCGAATTACCCTTCCTGTATCCTGAGCTATTCGCAGAGCACCGCTTATCTCCCCCAAAGGGTCTTCTTCTGTATGGACCGCCGGGATGCGGGAAAACCTTGATTGCCAAAGCTGTCGCAAACTCCATCGCGAAAAAGCTCGGGCACCTCAAAGGCAAAGACGTTCGCAGTTACTTCCTTCACATCAAAGGACCCGAGTTACTGAACAAATATGTCGGTGAATCCGAACGTCAAATTCGAGAAGTGTTTGCGAAAGCGAAGGAGAAGGCGTCCCACGGCAATCCGGTCATCGTCTTTTTTGATGAGATGGACGCGTTGTTCAGGACACGGGGGACGGGCATTTCTTCAGACATGGAATCGACCATCGTTCCCCAATTCTTATCTGAAATTGATGGAGTGGAAAGCCTTCGAGACGTCATCGTCATCGGTGCCAGTAACCGGCAAGACCTCATTGATCCAGCGGTCTTGAGACCAGGACGTTTGGATATCAAAATCAAAATCCCCAGACCGGACAAACAGAGTGCGAAAGATATCCTCGGGAAATATCTTACCTCAGACTTACCACTTGCGGAATCTGAGTTGACCCAACATGGCTCAGATCGAGAGACGTTCATCCATCATCTTATCGAGACCACGGTAGAGGCGATGTATGCCTTGACGGAAGAAAATCAATTTTTAGAAGTCACCTATGCCAATGGGGAAAAAGAAACCGTGTATTTCAAAGATTTCGCCAGTGGCGCCTTGATTGAAAGTGTCGTCTCCCGTGCGAAAAAACTGGCTATCAAACGGGCGATTTCCGGAGAAGCCAAAGGCCTCAAAATCGATGATTTTCTGCGGGGCATTCGAGAAGAATTCAAGGAACAGGAAGATTTACCAAACACCACTCACCCCGATGATTGGGCAAAAATAGCAGGCAAAAAAGGCGAAAAAATCGTTCATGTGCGCACCTTAACCACCGATGAAGACTCAGAGCCTCGAGAAATAGAAACCATCAGCGTCGGCCACTACTTTTAACCATGTTTAGCTGCTCTCCATGAGGCCCCCTTGCTGCGAATTCTTGGAACGGAAACTGAATTTGGGATTATTTCTCGCTCCACTGGCCACCCTGATCCCGTGGCAAATTCACTTCGGTTAATCAGTCACTGTCCCCATCTCCCTGCTCCCACCGCTCTGTGGGATTACGAGAACGAAAATCCGTTCTTGGATGCTAGAGGTTTTCCGGTCGAAGGCGAACCCGAACGACCAAGCGCCACCTATAATCGTCAACTCAACAAAGTATTGCCGAATGCCGGTCGCCTCTACGTCGATGGGGCTCACCCGGAATATTCCACCCCCGAATGCAGCAATCCCCGGGAAGTGGTGGCCTATGAACGTGCCGGAGACCACATTGTGGCTGAATGCTTGGCCCGCCTGAACCACAGTATGGGAGAAGAAAATTTTCTGGTCTACCGCAACAACTCAGACGGAAAAGGAAACAGTTTCGGATACCACGAAAATTATATTTTGTCCCGCCGGATTCCATTCGAGCAGGTCGCCAACGTTCTACTCCCCTTCTTTGTGTCACGCCCTATCTTTTGTGGCGCAGGGAAAGTCGGAGCAGAAAACGGTACAGATCCCATTCCTTATCAAATCTCACAGCGGGCAGATTTTTTCGAATGTCTGCTTGATCTCAATACAATGGTCAACCGTCCCATCATTAATACCCGTGATGAACCCCATGCCCATCAAGCCGACTACCGACGCCTTCACGTCATCGTGGGTGATGCCAATATGTCCGAAGTGTCCACCTTCTTAAAAGTCGGCACCACGGCCATTATCATGGAAATGCTGGAACAGCGAGGACCCCTCCCTCATATTGAATTGACCGATCCAGTCAAGGCCATCAAGTCGGTATCACGAGATCTGGGTGTGAAAACTTCGCTTCCATTACACAATGGCCAACACACCACCGCCATCGCCATTCAGCGGGCCTTTCTGCAATCAGCCCATGACTTCTATCGAACCAGAGAGGTCTCCCCTATCACCAAAGAGGTGCTGGTCCGCTGGGAATCCACCTTGGATACCTTGGAGCGTGATCCCTTTGAGCTTCGGCGAGAAGTAGATTGGGTCGCCAAACACGCATTGATTCAATCCTACATGGATCGCAAACACTGCTCCTGGAAAGATCCCAGAGTGGCCATGATGGACTTACAGTATCACGACGTGCGACCAACCAAAGGGCTGTACTATACCTTGGAGCGAACGGGACAAATAGAACGTCTGACTCTCGAGCAGGAAGTCGAACGGGCTCGCCAGACTGCCCCAGCTTTCACACGTGCTTTTTTCCGGGGTCAATGTTTAAAACACCTGCCAGGCCAGGTGTACGGCATGAGTTGGACGTCCGTCCTCCTTGACTCAGGAAATTCCACCATTAAGCGTATTCCACTGATGGATCCTTATCGAGGTACCCAACAGCTCACGCAAGAATTGTTTAGGGACATTACCTCCGTGGATCAGTTATTATCCCGACTCGTGCAGTCCTGAATGAAACAGGGAACCCAGTCGGTAAGGCAACATTGAGGTCACATGAATTCTGACAACATCTCCTTTCCAAACTTTTCAGCTGACCCGTGTTCCAGTTTTTACCAATACCTCATTTCGCAACGACCCGAATTACTCCCCATGGCGCGTTGGGAAACATCGCTCCCCCCACAAGGCCAAACAGACTCTTCTTTGACGTCCACCAGGCATCTTCCCTGGCCACACGGCACAACGGTTCTCGCCTTTACCTATGATAATGGCGTCCTCATCGCTGGAGACCGTCGCGCCACGGAAGGATTTCAAATCGCCGCGAATCGAATGGAAAAGGTCTTTCAAACCGATGGCTATTCCGCCATGGCTATTGCGGGAGCCGCAGGGCCCTGCCTGGAAATGGCAAACCTCTTCCGCATCGAGCTGGAACATTATGAAAAACTCGACGGACAACCCTTAACCTGCGAAGGGAAAGCTAACAGGCTGGGACATATGGTGAAGGCCAATTTCCCCATGGTTTTACATGGACTCGTGGTCATTCCCCTGTTTGTAGGCTATGACCACAAACGAGAGATTGGGCGGCTTTTCAAATATGACATTACGGGAGGACGGTACGAAGACACCGAATTTCATGCGGTCGGCTCAGGCGGAAAAGATGCTCGATCGACCTTGAAAGAATATTTCCGGAAAAATTTGCCGGAAGGCGATGCGGTTAAAGTGGCACTTCGAGCCTTACTCAATGCCGCAGATGAAGATGTCGGGACCGGGGGGCCAGACCTGGTCCGACGCATCTTCCCGACTGTCAAATTGGTCGATCACCAAGGGGTTCGGGATGTGGATGAAGCCCAATTAGCTGCGGTGTGCGAGGCATTAGTAAACCAGAAACAGGAGACATAAACGGTGCCGCTCCCCTATTACGTATCACCAGAACAAATGATGCAGGACCGGGCGGAGTATGCCAAAAAAGGCATTGCCAAAGGTCGATCCATCATCGCCATGGAGTATTCGGATGGAGTCCTGTTTGTGGCTGATAACCCCAGCGCCTCTCTGTTTAAAATTTCTGAGATCTATGACAGTATCGCCTTTTCCGGCGCAGGGAGGTACAGTGAATTTGAAAATCTCCGGAAAGCCGGAATTCAGCATGCGGACGTCAAGGGCATGATGTATAGCCGTGAGGACGTGACCGCACGATCTCTGGCCAATGGCTATTCCCAAATTCTCGGCACCCTCTTTAGCCAGGAAATGAAACCCTACGAAGTGGAACTTCTCTTGGCTCAAGTCGGAGAAACGCCTGAGCGGAATGAGTTATACCGCATCTCATTCGACGGGAGTATTGTGGATGAACGAAAATTCACAGCCATCGGAGGACGATCTGAAGCAATCTTGACCTTGCTCAGAAAAGAAACCCCTGAGATCTGCCCGTCGCTGAAAGAAGCCTTGACGCTCTGCCAACATGCTTTTGAACAGGGCGCTGATCCTCGATCAAACTTAGAAGGCTTGGAAGTCGCTCTCCTAGACCGCACTCGAATAGGCAGAAAATTCCGCCGGATCCCGATTCTCGAAGCCTCCCAAATTCTGTCTTAACACCTCCTGGTTTCCTCTCTCTCGCTCAGTTGATCATTCATTGAGGTGGGTGTATTCTGAATAAAAGATTCAGTGAAAAATCCCCAGGGATTCAAGTGTGATCCATTCCAAAAACACGCACAGTGGAAGATAGAAAATCCTAAGAAGGCCTATTCAGCAGGACCGAACGACGGGAGGAGGATTACGCATATTGATTGGCAGGTAAGGCCTTCAAACGAGAAAGAGACTGGTGTGGTGGACGTGTTCAACATGTCCTTGAAAGCCTCAGGAGAGGGACGGTCCGGGTATGATGAAACGCATTGTTGGCCTTGAGAGTGAATACGGCCTGACATTTTCGCCGAATGGGCGGGTCTACCTTCCCATTGAAAAAATCCTCGGGTACATTTTTGAGGGACTCATCCCCAATAGCTGGCCCTCCAATGCCTTCCTCACGAATGGGGCGCGGTTCTACCAGGACACGGGCTGCCATCCAGAATATTCCACTCCCGAATGCGACGATCTGCTTGATCTGATCATCCACGACAAAGCCGGTGAGCGGATTTTGGAAAGTTGTCTGCCCATCGCCGAAGAACGCTTGCGCGAAGAAGGGCTGTCCGGCGAGATTTTCATCTTCAAGAACAATACGGATTCCCTTGGCAATACCTACGGTTGCCATGAAAATTTCCTCATGCGCCGGGATGTGGACTTCTGGAAAGTCAGCGAACAACTCATCCCCTTTTTCGTCACTCGTCAAATTTTTTCTGGAGCCGGAAAAATTCTCAAAGTATCCGGAAAGTCTCAATTTTTCATCTCCCAACGCGCGCAACATATCCATGAAAAAACGTCTTCCTCCACGACGTCTTCCCGAAGCATCATCAACACACGCGACGAGCCTCATGCTGATGCAGAGAAATACCGTCGGCTTCATATCATTCTCGGCGACTCCAATATGTCTGAGTTTTCCACCTACTTAAAGGTGGGTACAGCCATGATCGTACTCTCAATGATTGAAGATGGATTCACCATTCCTCATATTGAGTTAGAAGAACCCGTCAAAGCGATTCGAGACATCTCCCGTGATCCCACTCTCAAGAAAACGGTCAAACTTGAAGATGGGAGCAACCTGACCGCATTGGAGATTCAACAGACATTCTGGGAGCGGGCGGGTGAATATTTAGCCTCGCAACCTCCCAACAAAGTCATGACAGAGGTACATTATGAATGGGGTCGAGTGCTAAATGTGCTGGACACGTCGCCCATGACACTCGTCCGGGAAATCGATTGGATCACCAAGCAATGGCTTCTCGAAAATTACATGGCCAAAAAATCTTGTGGATGGGATGACCCCCGATTGAGCATGATGGATCTGCAGTATCACGACATTAACCGACAACGAAGCCTGTTTCATCTTTTGGCTGAACGTAATCACATTCGAAAACTGGTTGATGAGGCCGCAATTGAACAGGCAAAAACGATTCCTCCTCAAACCACACGCGCAAAAGTGCGAGGAGATTTCATCAGATTTGCCCGTGCAAAAAATCGGTCGTATACTGTAGATTGGACTTATCTCAAGCTGAACGGATACTGGGAAGAAACGATCTTATGCATGGATCCCTTTTGTCCTTTTAACCGACGGGTAGAAGAATTGCTTAGCCAAGTTCCCCACAATCGGCTCTATCCATGACTGGCACGTCAACCCCACCCCATCCTTCGGTCTCCTGGAAAATCCTGTTTATCGTCTGCCTACTGGTCGCCAGCATTTTCCCTATTCAGATCGTCCCGAGTGCGGAACGGAACCGACCGGGTGCTAATGGCCAAGTCAGCGGAAAGCAGGGCCAAGTCCTCTGGATCGAGGTTCCGGTATCTCGCCCTGAGGCCAAAGTGAGTGCCCTATTTCTCAAACGGAAGATTCCCTTTTTCCAACAAAGCGATACCAGCTTTGCGGGCATTGTGGGAATCGATATGGAAGATCCACCGGGGTTGCAGGAGTTAAGTATCACGGTCCATTCCGACACCGGGACAGATCATCTCAGCTACTCCGTCTTAATCAACAAAGAAGACTATACCATCCAACACCTAACCCTCCCGAAGGACACAGTGGACCTTGACGCCAAAACATTAAAGCGCGTCCAACAAGAAAAGAGAGAATTGACAGAGGCCTTTCACCACGTTGGTGCACGTCCCTTATGGGATGGTCCTTTTCTTGAGCCCCTGAATGGAAAAGTCACTGGAGTGTTTGGCAGTCGTCGAGTCATTAATGGACAGTCCCGACGACCTCATTCAGGAGAAGATATCGCGGCGCCCAAAGGCACTCCGGTCCAAGCCATCAACAAAGGTATCGTCGTCAAAACAGTCGATCACTTCTTCTCTGGAAAGGGTGTGGTCCTGGATCATGGGGTAGGCTTGTTTTCCATGTACTTTCACCTCTCAGAGATTGACGTCACCTCCGGCCAAACGATTCAAAAAGGAGAAGCCCTGGGAAAAGTCGGAGCCAGCGGAAGAGCCACCGGCCCGCATCTCCATTGGGGTATTCACTTAAATGGCTCTCGAATCAATCCTTATGCCTTGACCGCTCTCCCGATACCAAACTAATTTGAGGACTCTGGCACTTTGGGCATTCCCCCGCTTCTCCTGACTCAGGGTGCCCAATCTCTTCTTCTCATAGCATTCAGACTCATTTCGATTACCGGATAATAAACACTCTGTCCCATGCGATATATCTGCGTCTTCTGCGGCTCCAGTCTCGGACACCACCAAGGATTTACCAGCATGGCTCAGCGATTGGGTCATGCGCTTGTCCAACAGGAAATGGGATTGGTCTACGGTGGGGGGAATATTGGACTGATGGGCGTGTTAGCTTCAACCGTCCTGCAAGAGGGAGGGACCGTCATCGGAGTCATTCCCAAGCATTTGGCGGAGAAAGAACTCCTCCATCAGGATCTCACAACCACGCATATCGTGAACACCATGCATGAGCGGAAAACCCTCATGGCAGATCTGTCAGCCGGATTCATCACGTTACCCGGTGGATTTGGAACATTGGAAGAATGTTGCGAAATGGTGACATGGGCGCAATTGGAACTTCACCACAAGCCCTGTGGACTGCTGAATTGCTTCGGGTTTTTTGATGGTCTGTTGAGTTTTTTCGACCATCAAGTCCAACAAGGGTTCCTCATCCAGGCCAACAGGGCGTTACTCCTTGAAGCCACCACTCCCGAAGACCTGCTGACCCTCGTCTTAGGCCGACTCGAGCCTGACGTCCGCTAACATGATGCCGCTCAATAGGCTGAAGGCCTGGAAAGCGGGCGATTTGACATCAGTTCCATCGCTCGAAGATTATCAAACGAAAACCCCCCGTCCCCAATAGCCACTAATCCCAGCTGCCCCTTTTGGAATGATTGATCGGACACGCCGATCAGCAAATGGTGATCAAAAGAGACTTCGGTAAATTCCTTACTGACAATCGTATTTCGTTGAATCCGGAGAGAATGCCAGTCAGCCGGTTGAGGAATCAGGGACTCCCTGGCCAATTCGCTTGGTTCTCCATTCTTGACCACATAGACCACAACCTCGTTAGTTCTAGGCTCAACAACGGCAGCGTAGAAATTTTTGTCATCTTGAATCCCATAAGCCAAGCCGGCTTTTCCCGTCGGAGTTCCCAAATTGAGTTTCATCCGGACTGAAAGATCCACATATTCGGCCACAGCGCCTTCTGCAATAAGTAACTGATAGCACCAACCCCCATCACACTGTAAGCGTTGCTCTACCAGACGAGGACGACTGGGGGCAGTGCTATCTTCTTTGACTGACCATCCCCCAATTCCTGATGCCCCACCAACGACCAGCGTAAAGCCATCCGGCACGTCACTTAACGACGATTGATCAAAATTCCATTCCTGAAAAAGGGGTGGCGTGGTTTTATGGAATGGCTTGGGAAGCTCTTGAGGTTGATCATCGGCATATCCCAGGGAAGCCCCGATCACAAGACAACTCATGGCCATCGCCATAAACAGCCCTCGAGTAGCAAGAAATTTTTGTGTATCCCCAACCCTTTGACCAGAAATTAGCCTAGACAGAAAATGTTCCACAGACTGACTCAACTCCACGTGTTTCATAACCATCCCTATCCTAAAAAGACATGAATATAAATAAACGGGTCAACCCATAACGCCTACGATGATACGCATTCTCACCGGAGCTCCACAACCCCTGTAGGCAGCCCCCACAAACCCAAATCACGTCATGACAACCCGCCAGCCCAGGGCACTATTCGCTCAGGTCCTATCAAGAAAACTAATCAACCCATTCACTCCCGGAACGGCCCCAGGAAAGAGTCTAACCCAATAAACCAGGTAGGCAAACCGTTCCCTGTCTAACCATTCTCCTGAAAAAATTGCAGAAAATACCCGGCTTTGATAGGTTGAGCAAAGGTCTGCTCCTTGGGACTTTTGAATAAACCGATATGCGCCAGATCATGATATTTCAAGCCATGCCTCGACTGGTTTTTCTGACCGTCCTCACTCTCACGGGACTCGCCTTGCCTGGTGTCAGTGTGAGCAGTCCCTCAAGTCTTCCTGACAGTGAAGAATATATATTTCAGGAACTCCTCCAGCCTGACTCCGTCATCACGCTGACGTTACAGGAAGCCGTCATGGAAGCCCTAGAACACAATCTGGACATTCAGGTCAGCCGACAGACCCGAGATGTTCGACTCACCGATATTGTTTTTCAACACGCACAATTTGACCCCACAGTTCAGCTAGGCGGACGGTACGACCGGACAGTCATTCCTCTCAACAGGCCCATCTTCGGCTTTGGAGGGGTGACCCTGGGAGCAGACCCAGACACATTTGATCAAAACGAAACAAATTTCAATTTAGGATTACAGCAAAAGTTACTTACCGGCGGATCGTACGATCTGACCTTTGATACCAATCGGAACTCCGTAGCCGGATCAACCAGCTTTTTATTTAACCCATCCTATACAAGCAATTTGGCTTTCACTCTGACGCAACCGCTTCTTCGCAACTTCGGACCATCGATCAACAACATTCAAATTACCCTCGCACAAAACGCAGCCGACGTGGAACAGCTCACACTCCTCAACCAGATCCTTTCTGTGATCGCCCAGGTGGAGCAAGCGTATTGGGAACTGGTCTTTGCCCGTGAAAACTTAAAAGTCGTCCGTGCAACCTTACAGGCCGCAGAAGAATTGCTCGCCAGCAATCGCGCTAAGGTCAAAGCCGGCGTGATGGCCGATGTTGAGGCCCTTCAGGCTCAAGCAGGGGTAGCTAACCAGATCGAACAAATTTTACTGGCCCAAAAAACCGTGTTGGACCAGGAAGACCAACTCCGACTTCTTCTCAGCAACTCGGAATTGAAGCTGACCCAAACTACACCCCTCGTCCCACTCGACCCACCCATTCAACATCTTCAGGAAACACCACTAAAAGAAAATCTGGAGGTGGCCTTCGAGCATCGTCCAGATATTCTCCAAGCCAAAAAGAACATTGAAACCTCCACCGTCAATACCCGCTTTGCTAAAAATCAGCTCCTGCCGGATCTCTCGTTTCAGGGAAGTCTGGGTCTCAGCGGATTGGGCAAAAATGCCGGAGATAATTGGGATCGTGTCGGCAGTACCGATTTTTATAATATGGGAGGGGGACTTGTTCTCAGCTACCCCATAGGCAACCGCTCCGCACAGAGCCAATATCAACGACGGGTCTTGGAGACTCAACAAAGCCAAGTCTCCCTCCTGCGTGTTCGCCAACAAATTATCCTGGACGTCAAAGAAGCCATCCGTCAGGTGCAGACGAGCTTTAAGCGCACCAGAACCAATCAAACCGCTCGTCAATTATCCGAAAGGCAACTCAAGGCCGAACAGGAACGCCTCAATCTCGGCCTCAGCACCACCCGATTGGTCTTAGAATTTCAACGGGATCTGAGGATAGCTCGTGGGAGAGAATTACGCGCTATTCTCGATTACAACCAGTCATTATCCCGTCTCCGCCTCGTCACCGCCTCGACCTTCGACCATTACCACATTGAAGTCCAGTAAGAGAAATATTGAGAATTTCCGGCAAAGCCCTTCTCCTCGCCCGTAGGATTTCACATACCCGGTTGGTACACCACTCCTCATTTCGGGAGACCTTGCCGAACAGCACTCTTTTTCGCTCTTTTGTCAGAAATGGATAATGCCTCTGCACGCCAAATGGACAACACTCTCACTCACGTGCTGCCAATTTTGGATCATACAGAATATAGGCCTCATCGCTGTTTCATGTGCGTCACTGAACTGTTCGTCCCCCTTGCTCCGACGCCTGCCGTCTGGCCCAAAGGAGGGACGCTCTCCTCAGCTGGCGGGCCTTGTTTGAGCGGAGCGAGTTGGTCCGCTTTCCTCAGGCTGGCGTCCGTCCGCTCCAATGAGGCCAGACGGGGCGTCAATGGTTTTGGGGCCTTTTGCCGGAACAAAATGGCCTCGCCTGCCGGGGCGAAACCCGGCAACACAGAACATCACGTGGGCACGAGAGTGGGGAACACACGTGCGATGCCTTCACCTGCCCTCACGTTTTACGAGCGACCCCCAAGAGGGATGCTCGATACACCTCGTCAAGCTGTAAGGCCAGAACCATAAATTCTGTATGATCCCCAATTTTCCCCTTACCTGCCTTTTCATTTCCCAGGCCTTCGCTAGACTTGCTACCATACAAGTAAAAATATGAACAAAACATCGTGGGTTCTCATCATCATACTCGCCGGAGTGATTCTTGGTATTGCCTATTATTTCCGGGTGACCGACCAACCCTCGGGGGAGACCCCATCCTACAAACTGGTCGAAGTCGTCCGCACCTCGCTGCAAACGAAGGTGTCTGAGACGGGAACGATCATGCCATTTCAGACCATCGAAATTAAATCTCAATTTTCCGGTGAAGTCGCTCAATTATTTGTGACGGCAGGACAAGAGATCCAAAAGAATCACGTCTTGGCGATTATTCGACAGGAATCGAGCCAGGCCCGACAGGTGGCCCAGCTTCGGTCCGGAATCCAGGAAGAACGGTTAAACGTCGACATGGCCCACCGTGAGTGGGCTCGCGCGGAGTCCTTGTTCAACAAAGGGTTTATCCCTCAAAAGGAATTGGAACTGGCTCAACGTGACTATCAACAATCCCTCGTTCGTCTGGAATTGGCCGAACGACAACTCTTATTGGCATTAGGCGGAAACAAAGAATTGTTTGAACGATACCGCGAGGGTTCGGCCTCAAAAACCCGACCTGAAGAATTTCAGGTCCGATCGCCCTCCCAAGGTACTGTCCTGGAAGTCCTCGTCCATACCGGTGAAATCATTACCTCCGGAACAGCCACCTTCGGCGGCGGGACGATCCTCATGCGCATTGCTGATTTGTCCCACATGGTGGTCAAAGCCAAAATCAACGAAGTCAATATTCCAAGAGTTTCGGTAGGTCAACCCGTCGACATTCGATTGGATGCGTTACCGGAAAAACTCTTTTCAGGCCAGGTCACGGCCATTGCCGCTCAAGGGGTGAAAGAAAACAATCTCGTGACCTATGAAGTGTCTATTGCTATCGAAAACTCTCATCCCTCGCTAAAACCCATGCTGACGGCCAACATCGATATCGAAACGAAACGACTGGATGATGTTCTGACAGTTCCGCTTGAAGTGTTGCGGGTCGAAAAGGGCGATGACGTGGTGGACGTATTGTCGGAGGGACAACCCCAGACCCGCAAAGTCCGTGTCGCCTTCAGGACTGATACGCAGGCCATCATCACCCAAGGGCTCCAAGAGCATGATCAGGTCGTCGTCCCTTCATTTAAAAAGGAAGAGGCTCGCCGGTAGGGTGGCAAGAGGTCCTCACTATGCTGATCTTGCTCAAGAACATCTTTAAAACCTATAAAGCCGGACAGGTCGACGTGCCGGCATTGGTCGATATTACGCTTCAAGTTGATCAGGGAGAATTTGTCGCCATTATCGGTCAGTCCGGAAGCGGGAAAACGACACTCCTGGATATTGTCGGATGTTTAAGCCAGCCCACGAGTGGGGAATATTGGCTGGATGGTGACCATGTCAACACTCTGCCCGATTCCCTGCTCACCGGCATCCGCAACAAAAAAATCGGGTTCATTTTTCAAACCTTTCATTTACTTGCACGAAAAACAGCATTGGAAAATGTTCAACTTCCTCTGATGTATGCCGGCGCCTCACGAACAGTCCAACAGGACAAAGCGCGCGAATTATTAACGAGAGTCGGTCTGGAAGACCGCCTGCGTCATTACAGCAATCAGTTATCGGGAGGCCAACAGCAACGCGTGGCAATCGCTCGTGCGTTGGCTAACAGCCCCTCCCTCCTCCTGGCCGATGAGCCCACGGGGAACCTGGATAGTCAATCAGGCAAAGATATTCTTGCCCTCTTTGAACAACTTCATCGTCAGGGGCAAACCATCGTGATGATTACACATGATCCGCTCATCGCACATCAGGCGGAACGCCGCATTACGTTGGCCGATGGCAGAATCGTGGCAGATGAATCCATCCATCAGCCCTTACCAGTGCTGGGATAAGATCGTGTTACGTTCAATTTTTCTGGACGCGCTCAAAAATCTCTCGGGGAATGCTCTTCGCTCAGGGCTCACAATGCTGGGAGTCATTATTGGTGTGGCCGCCGTCATTACCATGATCGCTATTGTCGAAGGCGGACAAGTGTGGCTGGTGCATTCTCTTGAGCGCATGGGGACCAATTTACTGTTTGTCTGGAAAAAACGGTTGACGGTTGAAGAACGGCAGCTCTTTGCGGGGAGAAATACCGAACTCCGCTATGACGATGCCCTAGCCATTCAGACACGTTTCCCTGATCTTCTTGTCGCTCCAATTATTGAGCTGGATGGCCAGTTGAAAGCGGGGGATCGCGACTACAGTGGAGAAGTTACCGCCACCGCTCCCGAATATAGCCCGATCCGAAACTTTCGCCCCGAGTCTGGACGATTTCTTACATCAACCGACCTCAAGGAATGGAGCCGGTCCGTGGTGTTAGGACGCACCATCGCCGAAGTCCTATTTGGATCTCAATCCGCCATCGGAGAAGATGTAAAAATCGGGGATCAACGGTTTACGGTGATAGCCGTCATGGAGCCCAAGGGGGAGATTTACGGGCACGATTACGATGAAATGGTGATTATCCCTATCAGCACGGGGCTGCGGTTTTTCCAAGGAACCGACAAAATCCAATCGATGATCATTCATGTTCCTGACCGGCAGCGCATGGATGAAATCTCTCAGGCCCTGCATCAGTTTCTGGTTCAACGTCATGACGGTGTGGATGACATCCATATCCGAAATCAGGGAGAATTTCTTACTGCGCTGGACCAAACGATTTTGACCTTCCGGCTGGTTCTTGGGGGCATTGCGGTGATTGCCCTGCTCGTCGGCGGCATCGGCATTATGAACATCATGCTCGTCACCGTCACAGAGCGAACCAGGGAAATTGGATTACGGAAGGCCATCGGGGCCAGACGGCAGGACATTCTTTTGCAATTTCTCATTGAGTCCACCACCATCAGTGTGATTGGCGGATGCATTGGCATTCTCGTAGGCATTCTCGCAGCCTATGGCATTGGGGATTTAGTCGCCCAGGCCATGCCGGGCGGCGGAGATTGGGGGGCGGTGGTTCAACCCACCGCAATTGCCATTGCCTTTGCCTTTGCGGTCATGGTCGGGGTGGGATTCGGCCTGTTTCCCGCCATGAAAGCCTCAAAATTGGATCCCGCTGAGGCCTTGCGCCATCAATAAGCGTCAAGAGTTCAGTACCTATTCATCCCGATCCCGTAATACCTTCCACGACCATTGCACGCATGTGATACCCCAGAAAGAACGAGCCTCAGGATTAGCCTTCCTCCCGATCTTCGCCACAATCGGGTTTTACCTCTTACCCGCGAACTGGCAATTGCAACCTGCCGTCCAATTTGCTCCACAACTGATGGCCTATGGAGCCTTAAGCGTGTGGGCGTATAGAAATGTGGACCAGCTCCACAAGCTTGGGTTGGCCTTTCACCACATTCAACCAGGACTTCTCTGGGGGATCGTGACCGGCCTCACCTTGGGAACGGTGAATACCGTGGCCATCCTTTACGTCATTCCCACCTTGGGGGTGGATATACGTTTTCTCTCACAGACTCCCCATGCACAGGTACCTTTCTGGATCATGGTACCCTGGTTTATCATCGTGATTGCTATGGCGGTTGAATTGAATTTCCGCGGATTTCTCCTGGGCCGATTACTGGTATGGTTTCATCATGCACACAAACCCGATCACCCCTCGGCCACCAGGCTTCGCCTACAGGCCTTACTCCCGTTATCCATATCGGCTCTAACGTTTTCGTGTGATCCCTTTATGGTGACAACCTTCCGTGATTTACACTGGATTGCGGTGTGGGATGGCCTGGTGTGGGGATGGCTATGGATGCGAATGCACAATCTCTATGCGGTCATAACCGCCCACGCCGTGGAAGTGATTCTTCTCTACCTCATCATACGGGGGATGCTGGCGTGACACCCTCGTTTTCGCCTCATTTGGTGAATCATCCCTTTGGAGACCCCGGTCTCTATGTTGAAGTTCGTTGGAGCCGTCGGGCGCTACTCTTTGATCTAGGCGATAATATTTCGTTGAGCCCATCCCAACTTTTACGGGCACAGGATATTTTCATCTCTCACACGCACATGGATCACTTCATCGGGTTTGACCGGCTCATTCGTGTGGCCCTGGGTCGCGGAAAACACCTTCGGCTGCATGGTCCACCAGGCCTTATTGAGAATATCCAGGGCAAACTTCGCGGCTATACCTGGAATCTCGTTGACGGTTACCCGCTGACCATCGAGGTCAAGGAATATCACCTCACCCACATCCAACCGGCTCACTTTCATGCGAAAGACGCGTTCCTCTGTCAGCTCGAAGCCCCAATCCCTGGCGATCATTCACAGATCTTTACGGTTCTCCAGGAACCCGCTCTTCTCGTCAAGGCCGTGGCTCTCAACCATCGCATCCCCTCCCTGGCATTTGCCCTGGAAGAGCCCTTTCACATCAATATCAATAAAGTCCGACTCCATGAGGCGGGACTTCCGGTTGGCTCGTGGCTCAAGGAAGTCAAGCAATTGATTTGGGATGGCGCATCCGATTCGCATACCTTTTCGGCCACGTTGTATGTTGAACACCGGAAGGAAGAGCGGACATTTGATGTGGGGACCGTGAAACGAGAATTTACGACCATCACCAGAGGGCAAAAAATCGCCTATGTCGTTGATTGCCGATATGATGCAGACAATGAGCAAAAGATTATTCAGTTATGCCTGGGGGCCGATACCCTATTTTGCGAGGCCCCATTTTTAGAGGCAGACCGGGAAAAGGCCGCTAACCGTTACCACCTCACGGCCCGTCAAGCAGGAATCCTTGGACGAAAAGCCGGGGTGCAACAATTGGTCGTCTTTCATTTTTCCCCCAGGTATACCGGCCAGGGAGACAGGCTTCGACAGGAGGCCATTGAGGCCTTTCATGAACAGTAATCACACACATGACACGAGGAGGGGCGATGCCGGAATGGGTCAGATATGGGTTGTATTTTATCCTGGGCGGAACATTAGTGAGTGTCTCCACCTATCTGGGAAGTCATGGGAGAGGGTTCCTGGCCGCGTTGGCCAGCACTCTGCCGATCATTAGTGGAGTGACCTTCATCCTCATCTTTGTCAACGCAGGATCCGCGCCGACCGTCTCGTTTGCCAAACACCTGATTTGGCTTTCCCCACCATGGTTTGTGTATGTGGGAACGATGATTGCCTTCGTCCCCAAGTTAGGGTTTTGGCCGGCATATGGGTTGGCGATCGGGCTATACTTGGCCGGAGTGGGACTGACCCGACTGTTTCTTGACTAGTAAAGAACAACTCTAGAATTGGCCAATCACCATATGAGGAACTTCAGATTAATCATGTGGGCAGGCATTGAGGACGAATAATATGGCGGGATTCATCAAACCAATCATTCACGCATTTCTCGTGTGTGACACCATTATCATCGATAGTCTGACAGGAAAGAAAAGTATCATTGGGGCCTTTACGCATCTCTGGGCCAAGACATTTCCCTGCCAGCATCCACAAGTCGGCGTCTATTTTTCGCTCACGGATGCGGAAGGCAAATACGCATTCGACATCCAACTGGTGTACCTTGATCAAGACCAGATCGTCGGCAAAGGGTCCCTCCCGCCAATTGAGATTTCCAACCGCTTAGCGACCCATGACTTTGGCGTGAACATTCCCTATCTCGTGTTTCCAGGGCCGGGACGGTATGAGTTTCGTCTATATGCCGATGGTCATTTCATCACCCAAAAAGACTTCCAGGTTATCCAACAAGAGTCCTCTCCCCCACCGCAGTCCTGAGGCACATCAGCCTCCTAACCTAACCAACGCACCTATCGATTCCCCCGTTCGTCTGAAGCAGTGTGACGGGTGAAACCGACAAGGCACAGGCCACGATCCGGACAACAAGATCAATATCGGCAAATCGACTGAGCAGGAACATTCCCTTTCTGCCTGAATTCGACCAGAAGCCTCGGCAAACTCCATCAATCTCGACATCGTGCGGGAGTCTCTGCATTTTACCTTTCCTCTCTATCCACCGATGAACTATACCGGTAAGGGTCACCAAACGGCCTCAAGGACACAATCAAAATACTAGACACCAAGGGAAATAACTTCTTCATCTCAAAAACAGAACATGACCACATTTCATTAAGGGGAATCGGAATGGACTCAACGCACCACCAACAACGGAAGCTACGCCTGAGCTGTCTGCTCCTCCTGATCCTTCTGGTAATGGGCTCGGGGACAGCCCAAGGCCAGGTAGTGGGGGATGGGTACAACAATAGCCTGATTTACAAAATTCAGTCTGACAGGAATACCGTCTATATCTTAGGATCGATTCATGTGCTGGCCGAAGAATATTATCCTCTCACCAGATCTTTTTCCTACGCGTATTACAATTCTCAAAAGGTCATTTTTGAGATTGATCCGGAAATATTATTTTCCCCCGACTCATTTTCCAAACACGAAAAACAGTACACCTTTCAAAACGGGAACACCCTGAAAACGGCTCTCTCCCCAAAAACCTATTCGCTCGTCAAACTAAAGGTCGAGGCCCTGGGAGGTGACATCCAGAAAGTGGAAAAATACAAACCCTGGGTCCTCTATCTCACGTTAAGCGGAAAATTTGACTCATCCAAAGACTTTCGCCCTGAATTAGGAATCGAAAATCATTTCTATCGCATGGCGAAAGATGCGGGAAAACCGACTGGAGGACTGGAAACGATTCAAGACCAATTGAATG
This sequence comes from Nitrospirota bacterium, assembly GCA_029864405.1. Classification (GTDB taxonomy): domain Bacteria; phylum Nitrospirota; class Nitrospiria; order Nitrospirales; family UBA8639; genus Nitrospira_E. The sequence continues at coordinate 8,459 of JAOTTP010000010.1, read as the reverse complement.
TCTTCGATACACTCCCGCTCAATATCCAGGATGCGCTCCTTCAAGAATCACTCGCCATCACCGGATCAAAGGAACGAGAACAAGCTTTTTTACATATGGTAAAAGACTGGCACCAGGGGAATCTCGACGGATTAGAACAATTGGTGGAGTCATTCAAAACCTATCCGCTGTTCTACAAAAAACTCCTCGTCCAACGAAACCAGAACTGGATTCCCCAAATCGAATCGCTCTTGAAAGAAAAGGCAAATGTCTTGATCATCGTGGGTGCGGCCCACCTGGCGGGAAAAGACGGATTACTTGCACTGCTGACAGAAAAAGGCCACCACATTGAACGAGTGTCCTATGCCATGCCCTAAGCATGGCGAAAGAAGCCGCTCATGCCTGCCGATCAGCATCGGCCACTCCCTTTCGAACGACCCAATCAATCACATACGGGCTCACTAATTTCATCCACCGCCCCCACTGTCCTCTCCAGGATGTAAACACCATCCGTTTCCGCTGAGTCATCGCCTTCACGATCATGTCCGCACACCTCTCCGCAGATAAAAATCTGGCATGCCCCTGTAGCACCCGCCCAAAGGGTTGTCCGTTAGCCCCGACACTTCGCTCATGAATTTCGGATTGCACAAAATCTGGAGCCACAATGGTCACCGTGACTCCCGTCCCTGCCAATTCGATCCGAAGCGACTCAAAGAATCCGTTCATCGCGTGCTTACTGGCACAATACACCGAATGACCCGGTATCCCCGTCAAACCGGCAAGACTGGAGATCGCAACAATCCGGCCTTGCGTGGCCTTCAAGAACGGTAACGCCAATTTTGTACAGGACACACTGCCGAAAAAATTCACCGCCATCACGTGGTGAACCAATTGCATATCCTGAATATCGTCCACGGTCGACCACATGGATATGCCTGAATTATTCACCAACACATCAATCCGTGAAAAGGTTGAAACTGCCTGCTGTATCATGGACGCACAGGCCTGTGAATCCGTCACATCCGTAGGAATCACCAGTGCGGACGCGCCCAGGTTTTCACAGGTGAGAGCCACCTCTTGCAAGCGTGCATGATCTCTCGCCACCAGGACCAGCTTGGGAGATTGCGGCGCCAACGCACAGGCCAGCGCTTTTCCAATTCCGGAAGACGCCCCGGTGATGAGAATGACCTGGTTCGTAAATTCACTCATCGCCCCTCCCCATACATCGATGACAAGAGAACTCCTATTGACAGATTTTTCTCACGAGCGTAGCATTACACCAGCGCTCATGAAAGCCGATTATGAATGAAAGGAGAACATGAGCGGGCCTCTCCTTTCAAACCGGAAAGGGGGTCTCACATGGACGACCTTACTCCACCGGACTTTGTTGGCTCATCGGCGGCGAAACCCGCCTCAGTCTCCTGACGGGCCTTCTCGTTTTTGCCGAATCATATCCCTGCTTCAACACAAGCATGCCGAAGGGCATATGCCAGCGGGCAACCCAATGAGCTTGGAAGTGAGTGACAAGAGGGATCTCCAACCTTCTCATCTGGAAGATTCGGCCAAACCATAAACGAGGAACTCGTCACTAGCCTACTGATGGGCCATTTTACACATGAGGTTCACCTTCCGTGGTGCATGCCACATAATCCGAGGGGCTCTCTTTTACGAGACTAGCCCCTCGGGTTGTTTTTATTCACGCACACTGAACAACCTCGCAACCGTACTCCTCTCCTCTCGAACACCGAAACCCTTTGACCACTTGGCATGAGCACGACTCCGACACGCTTTCCACCATTTCGGCTTGAGTTACCGCATTGGATCACCGAATATCTTGGGCAGCAACCGGAAACCTACTCGACGCGGGATGCACGCATGAAACTGGTCACCATGCTGGCCCAACTCAATATTCAACATGGAACAGGAGGGCCGTTTGGGGCAGGAGTCTTCCGGCTCGACACAAACCAATTGGTCGCACCAGGTGTGAATCTCGTCCTTTCGTCAAAGAGTGCCATCGCCCATGCTGAAGTCGTCGCCATGATGATGGCACAGCAAATCGTGGGATCCCATGATTTAGGAGCAACGGGGCTTCCCCCTTACGAGCTGGTAACCAGTTGCGAGCCATGCGGCATGTGCCTGGGGGCGATTTCCTGGTCTGGAGTTCGACACCTCGTATGTGGCGCCAGAGGGAGCGACGCCGAAGCGGTTGGTTTTGATGAAGGCCCCAAACCTGCGAATTGGATCACTGAACTTGAGCAGAGAGGGATTGCCGTAACCATGGATATTGGGCGAATCAACGCATCCTCGGTCTTACAGCAATATGTCCAAAACGGCGGAGAGGTGTATAACGGCCGGCAAGGATAGATGGGAACCATTCTAATCCCTTTTTAAACTTCGAGGAGAAACTCTGATGACTCCTGAGCAGAACAAGTCAAATGCTTCACACTCATCAACCATTACCCTCGCCATTGATATTGGCGGGTCTGGGATCAAAGGCATTTTGCTCAATCAGTCCGGTCAACCCGTATCTGAACGCGTTCGAATGACCACACCGAAACCCGCTACGCCACAGGCCATCGTGCCACTTATTTCGGAAATTGCCAAAAGTCTTGGCCGATTTGATCGGGTATCAGTGGGCTTTCCCGGCGTGATTCATCAGGGCCTGGTTAAAACAGCGCCCAACCTGGATGCATCCTGGCCTGGAACCGATCTCGTTAGAGAACTGAAACGACAGCTCAAGAAGCCGGTTCGGGCAGCCAATGATGCGGATGTGCAGGGCTATGGAGCGATCAAAGGCCAAGGGGTCGAGCTCGTCATTACTTTGGGAACCGGGTTTGGAACCGCGTTATTTATCAATGGGCACCTTGTGCCTAATTTGGAAATTGCCCACCATCCCTTTCGAAAACAAGAGACATACGAAGTACAATTGGGTGCCAACGCCCTGAAAATGGTGGGGAAAAAAAGATGGAATCTACGTCTGGCCAAAGCGATTGAGCTATTAGATCGAGTGATCAATTTCGACCAACTCTACCTAGGCGGGGGCAACGCGAAAAAGGTGACTATGGCATTGCCATCTCATGCCACGATCGTCTCCAACACGGCCGGTCTCCTGGGGGGAATCGCCCTCTGGGCAGATCCCAATGTCATTCTTCCACCTGTCACCAAGGGCTTGGGTAAAGGAACCGCACGAAAACGAGCTCCTAGAAGAACGTCATCAAAAACTCTGCAGAAAAAAGAGCCATGACTCTCATAAACGGCTCAATGTTTAGATTGCTCCCCGACGACCTGCATCTCACCTTCATCCTGAGGAAAAGCGCCTAACTAGCTCGCCACCATGATTCCCTACGGATTACCGCAACTTCTCTGGGTTGGTGTGGGTGGCTTTTTAGGCTCGGTGGGCCGATTTGTGGTCGCTGGGTTCTTTAACCGCCTCAGCCCGGCTCTCGCCTTCCCAATTGGCACATTGGCCGTGAACATCCTCGGCTGTTTCCTGATCGGGCTCCTCCATGGTTTGGCCGAATCCAGGAATATATTAGGAACGGACACCAGAATTTTTCTGTTCATTGGCGTTCTCGGGGGATTCACGACCTATTCCACATTCGGCTTCGAATCCTTAGCACTCCTGAAAGACGGGGCCATGCTCAAAGCCTCTGCCAATATCATCATCCATGTCTTCGTTGGTCTGGCTGCAGTCTGGCTGGGCGACACCCTGGGCCGCCTGTAATCCGAGCCGGTCGCATCCTGCCCTTCATTATGTACAAGCAGTACCAGGAATCCATTCTCTCTGCGGTCATTCCCGACATTCTGTATCGGGAATCTATCCTGAACGAAGCCCTCCTTGCTAACCAACAATCACGCGACGTGGAACACACACAACCAAGTCTAGGGCGCAAAACGAACTCGGCGTACCTTGTTGAGCCTCAGAGCAAAACCAGAGCAACGCTGCGGCTTTTTTCAACATCCTATAAGACACCACTTGGCGAAGACGTGGTGAACACGGTACAACCATCAGTCAACATTTCCACTATCTGAATGGTCAGCATCCCAGAATATGTCCACAACGAAGCCGGTTCCAGCCTCAAGTTCCCCCCATGCCGACCTGATCATTGAAGGCGCGCGGCAAAATAACCTTAAAAACATTTCTCTGCGAATCCCACACAACGCCGTCACCGTCATCACCGGTGTGTCAGGATCCGGCAAATCCTCTTTAGCCTTCGACACCCTGTTTGCGGAAGGCCAGTGGCGCTATGTGGAATCGCTCTCGTCCTATACGCGCATGTTCCTGGACCGCGTGAAACGGCCTGATGTGGACCGACTCACCAATATCCGTCCCTCTATTGCCTTAGAACAAAAAAATCCGATTCGGACCTCGCGCTCCACCGTCGGCACCACCAGCGAAATTTCGGATTATCTCCGGTTGCTCTTCTCCAAAATCGGACGCCTGACCTGTCCCGACTGCAAGCTGGAAGTCATCGCCCACCACCCGACCACGGTCGCCCAAGATTTACTGAATCGTTTTCCCGCGGAACGCGCCCTCGTCTGTTTTCCAAAACCCGCCCCCCATCCTGATGCGCTTGAATTCATGAAAACGTCACTCTTAAAACAAGGCTTCATTCGTGTCGTCATCAACCAGCAACTGATCAACTTAAACACCGACACCTTCCCCTCACCACTACCATCGGAACTGTCAGTCGTCGTGGATCGCCTGACCTTGGAGCCCGAATCGCGGAGCCGTTTGGTCGAAGCCTTGGAATCAGCGTTTCGCGAAAGTGAAGGCCGCGCGAGCATCATCATCGGAAATGAGCAACCCTTGGCCTATAGTGCACATCTGTCATGCCCAGGATGTGGCAGAACTTTTCCGACGCCACGACCTGTATCCTTTTCTTTCAATCATCCACTTGGGGCCTGTCCCGAATGCAAGGGGTTCGGCAACATCTTGCGCTACGATGAACGGTTACTCATTCCCGATCCCGACAAATCCCTACTCGACGGCGCGATCGAACCATGGACGAAACCGTCCAATGTGTGGTGGCAGAAAGAAATGCTCAAAGCCTTCAAGAAGAAAGCGCTCGACCCGACAACACCCTACAACCAGCTCACCGAAGCGGAACGGGACCTGATTTGGAAGGGAGAAGGAAAGCTCGAGGGCATCGACGATTTTTTTAAATATCTAGAAGGCAAACGCTACAAGATGCATGTCCGGGTCTTCTTAAGCCGGTATCGCAGTCCTTCGCCTTGCACAACCTGCCAGGGAACGCGCTTACGGCCGGAATCCCTCATGGTCAAAATCTATGAACGCCACATTCACGAGGTCTGCGGGTGGCCCCTCTCAGACCTTCAACGATGGCTTCAGACCTTGCCGCTGAGAAAATTTGAGGAAGCCATCGCCAAGGATCTGTTGAATGCATTGCAATCGAAACTGTCATTTCTCCTGCGGGTGGGCTTGGACTATCTCACGTTAAACCGGGAAATGCGGACCTTATCTGGAGGCGAGGCTCAGCGCATTCATCTCGCGACGCAACTGGGCTGTCAGCTGGTGGGCACACAATATGTCTTAGATGAACCGACGATCGGCCTCCATCCACGAGACACTGCGGCCATGGGCTTGATTCTCCGAGAGTTGGCTGAGCGGGGAAACACCGTCATTGTGGTGGAACATGATCCGCAAATCATCCAGCAGGCGGATTATATCGTCGAACTGGGACCGCATTCAGGCGATCAAGGCGGACAGGTCATCTGCGCCGCCCCCTATCACGCCTTCCTCAAGCATCCCCAGTCACTCACCGCTCAGTATTTGCGGGGGGAACGAACCATTCCCTTACCACTCAACCGTCGATCGGGAAACGGAAAAGTTCTCCAGCTCACGGGCGTAAACGAACAAAATCTCAAAAACCTCACCGTCAACATTCCACTCGGCACGCTAGTCTGTATCACGGGCCCCTCTGGATCAGGAAAAAGCACCCTGGTAGAAGCCACCATCTATGCAGCCCTGGCTCGTTTTTTCAAGGTGGACACTCCTCCGCAACCCAACCTAGAAGGGATGACGGGACCAGAACATCTCCGAACGGTTTGTCTCATTGACCAAGAACCCATCGGGAAAACCCCACGCTCCAATCCCATCACTTACATTAAAGCCTATCAAGAAATTCGGGAGGTATTTGCCCAATCCCCCGAGGCCCGTGCGCACAGACTCACGCCCGCGCATTTTTCGTTTAATACCGGAAAAGGCCGATGCGCTCGTTGCCAGGGCAATGGCTATGAAAAACTGGAAATGTATTTTCTCGCGGATCTCTACGTGCCCTGCGCAGAATGTGAAGGGAAACGATTCAAAGACAAGATTCTGCAGATCCGAGTCAAAGAACACTCCATTCACGACGTGCTCAATCTCACCGTGGATCAAGCGATCGCCTTCTTCGAGACCTCTTGCCCCTCAGCCCTTAAAGGCTTGCGAGTGCTCAAGCAGCTTGGGTTGGGCTACCTCACGCTGGGCCAGCCCGCCAACACCCTTTCCGGTGGCGAAACCCAACGGCTTAAAATCGCCCGAGAATTGACCAACGCCCCAAAACGATCAGCCGCCAACTCAGACCACAAAGGGGCCCTCTACATCCTGGACGAACCAACCCGGGGACTGCATTTGGAAGATATCACGCGGCTGTTAACCGTCTTAAATCAACTGGTGGAGGAAGGGAATACGATCCTGGTGGTCGAACATCACCTGGATGTCATCAAATGCGCGGATTGGGTCATCGACCTGGGACCCGGAGGAGGCGAATCAGGAGGTCACATCGTGGCGCAAGGAACCCCGGAAGACATCGCCAACACCCCTCAGTCACTCACCGGACAATATCTGAAACCACTTCTCGGTCCTATAGCCCAACCACCCAAATAGTTCCAACCCAAGATTTGCTGCCTTAATTTATTTGGGCCGTCTTCTAGGAACGAATGAGCCAGGTAAGTTTATTCACTAGGAAGTTTTCTCATGCGATGTCCGTCCGCCTCAATAACCACAAACGATTTCAGTAACTTCTTTTCAGAGTACGTGCTCAACACTCGTTCCAGTTCATCGAGAACTTTGCTTTGGGTTGCAGGGGTCATTCGGAGATACAACACACCCGTTTCGATGGCTTTCACAAAGACGAGATTGCCAAAATCTCTGTCCCGAGTAACGAATATTCGCCCTTGCTCTTGAGCAAGTCGCAGCAATGTTTCGTCATCAGCCTGCGAAAGTCCTAGTTGAGACACTGGCACCACATCATGTCCCAAACCCTCAACGAAGCGCAGAGTGCCTGCGTAGATGTCCTGATCTAGAAGAAATTTCAAGCAGAGGAGGGGGTGAGGTGAATATCTTCAGCAGCCACAAGTGCAATGGCATATTGAACACAGGCGCGAATATCTTCAACTGTCAGATCGGGATAATAGTCTCGGATGATCTCGTCAAACGTTATCCCTTCATTGATGAGTTCAAGAACGCTCTGAACGGTAATTCGCGTCCCGGCAATGCACGGCTTTCCAAAATGTATATTGGGACTCACCACAACTTTTTCGATCATGCGGTCACCTCCTGGAATCACTCAGAATTATTTCTAAGCATAGCACAGCTATGAGGAAACCGCATGATTGGATAGAAAAGCCATAGACTCATATGAATCAACTGGTGGAGGAAGGGAATACGGTCCTGATGGTCGAACATCACCTGGACGTCCTCAAATGCGCGGACTGGGTCATCGACCTAGGCCCGGGGGCGGGGAATCCGGCGGCCGCGTCGTGGCCCAAGGAACACCGCAAGAAATCGCCAACAATCGAAAATCCATCACGGGACACTATCTGAAAACTCTACTCGTCCAAACAGTACAGATGAGCGGCCCGTTACCGGGTCCGTCACGAACTAATAGTTAAGTGGCACTGAACTATTCTCGTGTGAGATGTGCGCTTATTGATTTCAAGAGTAGCGAATAAGCCTGATCAAAGGGTAAGTTAAAGTCGGCACATTTGAATCGACGAATTCTCGGAGGCAACTCCTTCACCGCTAGACCAGCCACGAGCACAGGAAGAATTATTTTCCGTCCCTCGGTTGCTTCATGTGTCGCCTCGTCGAGTTCTCGGTTGACCCAACCACTATTGAGCGACGACCGAGAGAGAACGATCAGAAATAGAGCACTAGCTTGGATTCCGCGCGAGATTGCCGCATCGACAACTTCGCCTACAAGTAAATCCTTCTCATCGCGCCAATGTGGCACTTTGTCATTGGCCAGCCGACATGTTAAATCGTTTACAAAACTCTCGTCGGCATGGCAGTAGCTGATAAAGACCCGGCCTTCTACCGAGTTAGTAGACTCCCGCGCTTCTAACTCACGAAGCCGTTCCTTCAAAGATTCCAACTCCCCAGCAAGTTCCGGATTCAATAGGAGGTCAGGGTCCGAGACATGGGGGCCCTTAGAGCACCCAGGCGATCGACGAGGGGGGTAATCGCGACCCCCGAT
>JAOTTP010000056.1 GCA_029864405.1 Nitrospirota bacterium | reverse complement strand
AACACCAATTGCAACCCGAGACGCCGCGTGTTTTCAATTCACTTCAGACACTACTTTCGAGTATAGCTCAGGGAGGCTACCTTCCAACGTTACTCCATCTGGAATAGAAACGACAGACTCATGGTCCTGGTATTTGGCATGAATGTGTGGAATTTTGTGCTGCTTGTTATCAAGGAAATACATGTAAACAATGATTCCATAGAACATCGATATTGCCGGCATTCATCGATCTCCATCCACTGTGGGTTGTGATTGTCTAAGGAAAAGCCTAAGCAGCCGATCTCTACAGACACTGTTTTAAATTTAAAGAAATTCTATAAGCTTTATCAAGACTTAGCAAGAAACGTGGGACTTGCCAAAAACAGTCAAACACTGAGGATTTATCAAACCAATCCGGTTTCCTGACCTGTCTCAAATCTGGGTGAAAAGTCTGGATTTGGAATATCACAATGTTGATCCGCAGGCCGGCTTGTACCATGGCATGGCGGAAGAAGGCGGTGCGCCGTGCTTCACGACCAACGACTTAGTCGAGTTGGCGAAACGTCAACCGCCACGAAACACCAGAGCGTTTGGGCGCTCAGAAATCATTTGCCATGTCGTCAAGGAAGGTTGGGCAGATTTTTTGGAGCAAGCGGGAGGTCATCATGATCCGCGTCGACCACCCTATGTCAGCAATTGGTCGGTCTTACAGCTTCAAGGGAGTCCGGCCTTTGTCATGCGCAGCTATGTGCAGGAAAGCCGGGACTATTGTGCAGAATGGTCCTCTCGCCCCTCGCTTGAACCGCTCTCCAACAAGCAGGATTCATAAAGAAGGCGAGTGTAAAATGAGCGCTAGGGGCAGATTGAAAGGTTTGGGAGTAGAAAAGTCCGACTCGATTTGCATTCTACCTCCAATGTTCATCTTGTATCATGATTCCCGCATCATGTTCTATGGCGAAAAACAGACTGTATGGGATTGAAATTTCAAGACGATCAGCCAGATTTTTTAGCCTCTGATCTGCAACCAAGAGCATGAGGATGAACGCGGTGTTACTTGGAGCATTGCTTGGGTTGATGGTCTTCACGGGATCAGCCCTGGCCGATCTGTTCGAAGTCAAAGAAGCCGTGGAAGGGGCCATTTGCCGAAAGCTGGCCACGGACTATGCGAATGGTCCCAGCTCCCTCACTGTGCAATCAATTGCGCAACTGCATACCTGTCTTGCTCAAACCTTGAAAGATACCGCCTCGCCCGCAATACTTCGAAATTTTGACATTCAATCACCGCGCCCTTCGACAAGCATTGTCGACACCACGCTCCCGACACCACCAACCCCTCCAACACCTCCTAAACCCCTTAAGATTCCGTGAGGTTGGGCTATCTCGCCCCTCTCTTGAAGTTCCCGCCAATAGGCAAGATACATAACGGAGGCTAATGAAATGGTAGCGTCGTCTTTTTACGTTGGCGCCTCCATCGTTTACGTTCATTGGTTCAGTCCCTATTTCTGACTGGGTGCTCAACCGGAGGGGGGAGTGAAATATGAATTGGAAATCCGCTCTGGCCCCACCCTTGGACACTTCGCACATCTCTCCACTGATTTTAATTGGCGTAGCCTTCCACAACGACCGTCTTTGGAGGCAAAAGCTAGGACAATTTTTTTGAACTCCCTCAGGTACCGGTTGCGATTTTCTCTTGGCGGGGTCCGTATCCAAGCAATAACGAGTTGACCATTTCATGATAGGCACTGACGGCAACCAGGATCGTATCGTCGCAAAATTCATAGTCCGGTTGATGGAGGCCTGGTGCGTGCTCGCCAATGCCAAGACCAAAATGGAGGATGGGGCAAATACCGGCAAAATGACCAAAGTCCTCGGACCAGCGAAACGGTTTGGGAAGCTCGGTTGCGACAATTCCCGCATCGTGACACACGCGCTCCAAGGCATCAACCAAGGCATCATCGTTGACTGTCGCTGGAAAATCCTGGACCCACTCGACTTCTGCAAAAAGCAGTTCCGCCGCCGCACAATCGCGAACACACTGTTCAGCTTCGCGTCGCAAGGTTTGAAGGCTCGCCGCAGAAGCTGCACGCAGCGTGGCGCACACGGTCGCTTCTCCCGGTGTGAGCCCAAACGACATGAGCCCCAGCTGCGCGTGAGTCAGCGTGAGCATACAATAGGGATTGTCCGTGACTCTGCTCAATTGGGGAAGCTCAGCAAGTAGCTGTCGTACCGCATTGGCAGGAGATCGAGCTTGTTCCGGCTCGGCCGCGTGGGACGCTTGTCCAAGGAGACGAACTCTCATCCCGACAGATGCACTGGCAAACGTCCCGCGTCGATACACGATGTGCCCCCTGGGAAAGCCAGGTAGATTATGCAGGGTTATGGCGCAGTCCGGCCGGATCTTCTCAAAATTCGGATCACCGATAATCGCACGTGCGCCTGCCCCTGTTTCCTCTGCGGGCTGAAACAATAGCACCACTCGTCCACAGCTTGGTGGCGTGCGATGAAGCAGGGGGGCCAAGCCCGCCACGATGGCCATATGTCCGTCATGCCCACATCGGTGGGCGATGTTCGCTCCTTGAACGAGCCATTGGTTTTTGTCTGCTTCTTCCACAGGAAGTCCATCCAGTTCACACCGAATCATCACCGTTGGCCCAGGATGTTGACCTTCATAGACCGCTGCGATCCCATAACCACCGAGATGGGTCAACAGTTTGTCTGGTGCATAGGAATGCAGAAAATTTGCGATGAGTGTTGAAGTCATGACCTCTGACCCGGCCACTTCCGGACAAGCCGCAAGTGAGCCACGAAGGGTGACTAACATGCCTTCAAGTATGTGGTCATGACGAATGTTCTGCATATTGTGATTTTATGGTGGCAAGGTGTCTCTGTCCACTGGTGCAGATCAGTTGCGTGCGGAGCTTTGGCGAAACGCGGGCTTGTCGAGCCCATGTTGTTTCATCAAAGTGAGATCAGAACAGGGCTTGTGTGAGTCACAGATTGCGCGCAATCGATCAACCTCATAATCCTTGATTCACTTTACGAGGTCGAAATGAGAGCGGAAATAGTCGATGGCTTTTTCAAGGCCTTGCTCCAAGGTCACTTGAGGTTCCCACTTGAGCAGGGTTTTGGCCTTCTCAATATTGGGTCGTCGTACTTTTGGGTCATCGATGGGAAGGGGGTGTTGCGTAATCGTGCTTGATGAGTTGGTGAGTTTGATGACTGTTTGGGCAATATCCATGACGGTGAGTTCTTGTGGATTACCGATGTTGACAGGGTCATGAATTGATCCAATGTTGGCCTGTGTTTTTCCGAAACGTACCGAATCTTGAAATTCTTGATTTTTTCGAAGTTCGTCTGCCGGGGCCTGGAGGAGGGCTACGATTCCCGCGACCAGATCATCGATGTAACAAAAGCTGCGGGTCTGTGACCCATCGCCATACACGGTTAACGGATGCCCTTGTAAGGCTTGCACGATAAAGTTCGAAACCACCCGCCCGTCCTTGGGGCGCATCCGTGGTCCATAGGTATTGAAAATTCTGACGATCCTGGTATCGAGGGCATGAAAGCGATGGTAGGCGGTGGTTAAGGCTTCGGCAAATCGTTTGGCTTCGTCATACACGCCACGCGGACTAATGGGATTGACGTTGCCCCAATAGGTTTCAGGCTGTGGATTGACCAAGGGGTCTCCGTACACTTCGGATGTGCTGGCTAGAAGAAATCGGGCCTGTTTGGCCTTGGCTAATCCCAAGGCTTTGTGCGTGCCTAATGCGCCAACTTTCATTGTGGCGATGGGAAATTCGAGATAGTCTTGTGGGCTCGCCGGAGACGCAAAATGCATGACGGCATCAACAGGTCCATCGACATGAAGGTAATCGCAGACATTGTAGTGAATAAACGAGAAATCCGGATGCCCCATGAGTGCTCCGATATTCTCTGTACGACCGGTGAGGAGATTGTCCAGGCAAATAACTGTATGTCCTTGGTGGATAAGCGTTTCACATAAATGACTTCCTAAAAAACCGGCTCCTCCCGTTAAGAATATTCGCATGCAGTTTCTCCTTCAATTCGCATAAATTCCGTGGTAAGTTTGAATGTACGATAGAACTTGTCCAACGTCCTAAGGGTATTAGATAATACGGGTAGAGTCTATGCCATTTTTACATCATTCTCCCTTCTCTTTTTGTCTGTCTCGGCGCTCCCTGTTTAAGTTAGGGGGTTTAGCTTCGCTAGGGCTCGGCTTTCCTGGATGTGATTTAGGGTCGATGTTTGCCGTGCCTCCACGAGAGACTACATATTTTACCTCGAATGATAAATTTTATACCGTGAATTTCATGGATGCTTCCTACAATTTCACGCGCGACTTGGATGTTGAGCAATGGAAAATGGTGGTCAAAGGCGCGGTGGAACGCCCTGTGGTGATGAAATGGCGTGACCTGCTCAACCGGGAGTCCTTTGATCAGGCGGTGACCCTGATGTGCATTGATACGCTTCCAGGCGGGAGTAGCTTGGGGACCGCCATGTGGCGAGGAATTTCCCTCAAAAAACTTTTGCAAGACATCGGAGCTGATGAAGACACAGCCCGGGATGTAATTTTTCGAGCGGCTGACGGGTATTCCGACAGCATTCCTTTTGCCAGGGCCATGGAAGATGATGTCATGTTGGCCTATCTGATGAATGGGGAAAAACTTCCTAAGGATCACGGCTTTCCGGTTCGCCTGATTGTTCCAGGTCTCTACGGGATTAAAAATGTGAAGTGGATTACGGAAATCGAAGTCTATAACGGGGACTACCTGGGCTACTGGCAACAAAAAGGTTGGACAGATGTTGGGACTATTCATATTTTTTCCCGCATTGATAGCCCGGGTCATTATCAGTCGTTACAAGGCCCTCAACAGCGGTTGCGCGGGATTGCCTACGGGGGACCGGAGAGCATCAGTGAGGTTCAACTCAGTTTTGATCAGGAGAAAACCTGGGTGTCTGCCGAAATCGAACCCCCGCTGTCTCCTTTAACTTGGGTGATCTGGAATTATGATTGGAGACCTCCAAAACCTGGCAAGCACATGGTATTTGTCCGGGCTATCGATACGAAGGGAAAGATCCAAACCTCGGAAATCACGAGACCCCAACCTGCTGGGGCGACGGGTTTGCATTCTATTGTGCTGGACGTGCTGAACGCTTAAAGCGGACTATCAGGCTTCTTAGCCGTCGTGCGAATAGAGAGTTCCTGTAGTTGTTCAAGTGTGACCGGGGAGGGAGCTTCGGTCATGAGGCATTGAGCCTTCTGTGTTTTGGGAAATGGAATGACTTCCCGAATCGATTCTGTCTTTCCGAGCAACATCACCAATCGATCAAGTCCCAGCGCGATGCCTCCATGTGGAGGTGCTCCTGATTCCAGTGCATCCAAAAGGAATCCAAATTTCTCGCGAGCTTCCGTTTTGGAGATATTGAGTAAGTCAAAAACTTTTGATTGGACCTGTGGCGCATGAATCCGAATACTCCCTCCCCCCAATTCGAAGCCATTTAAGACCAAGTCATAGGCTTGCGTTCGAATCTGGAGAGGATCAGTTTCCAAAAGTGGCATGTCTTGTGGGTGAGGGGCCGTAAACGGATGGTGCAGAGCGACAAACCGTTTGGCGGCATCGTCATATTCAAACATCGGAAAGTCTACAACCCACAAGGGTTCCCACCGGTTTTGGTCCACCAATTGTAGCTCCTCCCCCAGCAGCAGGCGAAGGCGGCCTAAGACCTGATGGACGATAGGTGCCTGATCCGCGACAAAAATGAGCAGGTCCCCGGGTTGGGCCGATGGGAGCGCTTCACGTAAGGCTTGAGCATTGAAGAATTTGGCGATAGAGGAATCCAGATTGCCCTCTTCGTTAACTTTGACCCAGGCTAACCCCTTGGCCCCGAATTCTTTTGCAGTATCAATAAGATTGTCTATCCGGTTTCGGGTAAAGTCGTTTCCACCAGGAATGACGAGGGCTTTCACGATCCCCCCGCTTTCCACCGCGCTCCGAAAGACTTTAAAATCACAGGTTGCGGCGAATTGACTCAGGTCTTGCAATTGAAGATCAAAGCGAAGATCCGGTTTGTCGGTTCCATAGCGTCCCATCGCATCCTCAAAAGACAGCCGAGGCAGTGGGGTTGGGAGATCAATGTTCTTGGTCTCTTTAAAGACCAGTCTAACCATATGTTCGATCAGGTTTATGATATCTTCCTGATCGACGAACGACATTTCCACATCGATTTGCGTGAATTCGGGTTGTCGATCCAGCCTTAGGTCTTCATCGCGGAAGCATCGGGCAAGTTGATAATAACGATCCGTTCCCCCGATCATGAGAATCTGCTTGAAGAGTTGGGGCGATTGGGGAAGGGCGAAGAATTCACCTGGGTTGACTCGACTCGGTACGAGATAATCTCGTGCGCCTTCTGGCGTGCTTTTCGTTAAAATCGGTGTTTCCACTTCTATGAATTGATTGGCGTGAAGGTATTGCCGTACGAGATGCGACACCTGACTGCGCAGTTGAAGGAGTGCTTGCATCCTTGGCCGGCGAAGGTCCAGATACCGGTGTTTTAAACGAAGTGTCTCTGAGGTGGTGATGGTATCGTCAAGCGCAAAGGGGAGGGGTTTGGCTTCATTGAGAATGATGAGTGAGGTAGTTCGTATTTCTATGGCGCCGGTCGGGATGTGAGGGTTTGCTGATCCCTCAGGTCGCAGCGTCACCTTACCCGTGACAGTGACGACGTACTCATTGCGCAGACGATCGGCGAGTTGATGCACCGTAGGCTCATGCTCTGAATCAAACACGATTTGTGTGAGTCCGTAGCGGTCGCGAAGATCAATGAACCTCACTCCGCCATGGTCGCGGCGGCTGGCCACCCAGCCTGCCAAGGTCACGGTTTGGCCCACGTGATCTAAGGAGAGTTCACCGCAATGATGTGATCGTTTCAACTGTAGGGTCCTTTCCAACACCTGTCAGCTTATGATGGGAGAACATGAAACCAAGAATACGGAATGCTCAAGTTTTAAACTTGAATCGGCTTTTTGATGTGACGCCTGGTCGGCGGGGCCGTGCTTTGCCGGTTGTGCCAAGAGTCGAGATCGTCTTTTTGCTCCTGGTGGGTTTCGGGCTTCCCTGGCGGGGCCAAAATTGACCCGCGGGTCCCGATTTAGGAAATTTTTCTGTTCTTTTGATCGGCTGACGTTTGGGGAGGTGTGGCCGTGTGTGGCCAGTCGTTCCCGCAGGCGATGGTGCGCTCTTGCTTCTGCTGGGATTCGGGTTTGCCGGGCGTGGGCGCGATGGAGCCGTGGGTCTCGATGTAGGAAATTTTTCCGTTCTCTTAATCGGCGGACGAGTTGGCGTCCATGGTCGTGCTTGGCGGGTCGCTCCCGCAGGCGATGGGGTGTTCTTGCTTCTGATGGAATTGGGGTTTGCCGGGCGTGGCCGTAATTGACCTGTAGGTCTCGATGTGGGAAGTTTTACGGTTCTCTTTATCGGCTCGCGGATAGGCAGACGTGGCATTTCAGGAGCGATGAGTAAATGGCGTAAGTCGTTCGCTTCCTTATCTGTCAAATATCGCGTCTGTCCTGGAGGAAGGGTCCCAAGGTTCAGGGGCCCAAACTGAACACGCTTTAACCGGATGACGGGATGGCCAATTTGCTCAAACATGCGTTTGACCTGGTGCTTGCGTCCTTCATGGATCGTGATTTCCACCCAGGAATTGGCCTGGGCTTTTCCAGCCTTTTTAACTTTCGCGGGAGCTGTGGGCCCATCTTCCAACATCAGTCCATGTCGAAGTTTTTGGATTTCTGGTTCTTCTAAGATGCCTTTAATTTTCACGAGATATGTTTTTTGGACATGGTGCGTCGGGTGAAGGCAGGCTTGTGCAATATCACCGTTGTTGGTGAGCAGGAGTAAGCCTTCACTGTCATAGTCCAATCGCCCAACGGGAAATAACCGGATGGAGGGTTTCGGGACTAAGGCCTTGATCGTCGGGCGACCCGCAGGATCATGCAACGTGGAGATATATCCCAACGGCTTATTGAGCATGAGAAACATATCAGGAGGTCGGGATTTCAGGTGGCGTCCCTCGACCTTTATGTGGTCATGTACCGGGTCTACTTTGGTCCCTAGCGTCATGACTGTTTCGCCGTTGACGGTGACCAGCCCATGTTGGATGAGTTCCTCAGCCTTCCGTCTGGAGGCGATGCCGGAACGGGCGATGACTTTTTGCAAACGGACTGTTTTCTCTGCCTGAGGCATACCTATTCCCATTCGATCGTCGCTGGCGGTTTTGAGCTAATGTCATACACCACGCGATTGATCCCTTGCACTTCATTGATAATCCGATTGGACATTTTTCCCAAAACCTCTGGTGGAATCACGCCCCAGTCTGCAGTCATGCCATCGGTACTGGTGACGGCACGAATGGCAATAACCGATTCGTAGGTCCGTTGGTCTCCCATGACGCCAACGGTTTGGATTGGCAGCAAGACGGCGAACGATTGCCAGATGATTCTTGACAGTCCGGCTCGATCGATTTCGTCTCGGACAATGGCATCCGCCTCACGAAGAATGGCTAAGCGCTGGGCGGTCACGGAACCAATGATGCGAATCGCTAAGCCCGGCCCAGGAAAGGGTTGTCGCCAGACAATGTCCTCCGGCAGACCCAGTTCCAATCCTAATTGACGAACTTCATCTTTAAATAATTCCCGAAAGGGTTCAATGAGTTTGAATTTCATGCGCTTCGGTAAGCCACCGACATTATGATGTGTTTTAATCGTTGCCGATGGACCTTTCACACTCAGACTTTCGATTACATCCGGATAGAGCGTTCCCTGAACGAGAAACCTGACCTTGCCTAAGGATACCGATTCCTGTTCGAAGACTTTGATGAATTGACGACCAATGATTTTTCGTTTGCGTTCAGGGTCTATTGTTCGCCCAAGTGCTGTCAGGAACGCGTCTCCATGGTCGGCAATGCGAACCTTCAGATGGTAGGCCAAATCGAAGGTCGTTTGTAATTGTGCGACTTCATTCTTTCGCATGAGCCCATTGTCAATAAAGAGGCAGGTCAATTGGTCTCCAATGGCCCGGTGAGCCAGGACAGCGGCCACTGTGGAGTCAACTCCCCCGCTCAGTGCGCAAATGACCTTGGCCTTGCCGACAGTCTGCCGGATGTCTGTGACGGCTTGTTCGATGAATGACCCCATGGTCCAGGTTGGCTCACAGTGGCAGATGTGACGTGCAAAGTTTTGAAGAATGGTCGACCCGTGAAGGGTGTGGATCACTTCAGGGTGGAACTGGATACCAAAGAGCTGTTGCGTGTCTTTGGAGGATTTCATGGCGGCGATCGGGGCATGGGCGGTGTGGGCGATTACTTGAAATCCTGGTGGAAGTTGTTGAACCGAATCCCCATGAGACATCCAGACAGGAAAGGCGGTTGCCGGATCGAGGCCAAGAAATAAATTCGTGTTGTCGTCGATGGTCAGATCGGCTCGACCGAATTCTCGATGAGGTGTGGGGTTGACAGTCCCACCACATTGATGCGCGAGCAATTGCATACCGTAGCAGATGCCCAAAATGGGAATGGCGAGATCAAAAATTTGGCTGTCTATTTTCGGTGAATGGGCATGTGTGACACTGGCCGGTCCTCCGGAGAAAATAATTCCTTTGGGGTGATAGTTGAGGATATCCTGAACCGTCGCCTGTGCGGGGAGGATGACAGAGAAAATGTGGAATTCGCGTATCCGCCGTGCGATGAGTTGCGTATACTGCGATCCAAAATCCAGAATGACAATGGTATCGTGGTGCGAGTGCATGAGCGTGCGGGTAAATTCGTCAACGTGGGACCTGAATGACTTTAGGGGAAAAACAGGTCTTAGTCAGTCCGATAATTGGGGGCCTCCTTGGTAATCACCACATCATGGACGTGGGCTTCTCGCAATCCTGCAGAGGTGAGTTGAAGGAACTGAGCGTTCTGTTGGAGTTCTTCAATTGTTCGACATCCGCAATACCCCATTCCTGCCTTTAGCCCTCCGACTAATTGATAGACCATGACCGCCAGATTTCCTTTGTAGGGAACCCGGGCTTCAATGCCCTCAGGGACTAATTTGGAAGATTCTCGGCCTTCCTGGAAGTAGCGATCCTTCCCTCCGAGTTCCATGGCTCCCAGTGATCCCATCCCCCGGTATTCTTTATAGGTTCGGCCTTGATACAACACGGTTTCACCTGGGGATTCTTCAGTTCCCGCAAAGAGTGATCCGATCATCACGCATGAGGCCCCCGCCGCGAGGGCTTTGGTGAGATCTCCGGAATATTTGATGCCTCCATCAGCGATCAAGGGTATCTGGTGTTCTTTGGCGATGGTGGCGCAATCGGCCACTGCCGTCAGTTGAGGGACTCCGGCTCCTGATACAATTCTGGTGGTACAGATTGACCCAGGCCCCACTCCCACTTTAATGGCGTCTGCTCCGGCCTTAATGAGATCGAGCGTGGCCTCGGCTGTTGCGACATTCCCTGCGATGATTTCTAAGTCCGGATATCGAGATTTAATGTCTTTGACTTTGTCTAAGACGCTTTGTGAGTGCCCATGAGCGGTATCGACGACGATCAAATCAATTTCCGCTTTTGTGAGCCGCTCCAATCGTTCGTCGACATCGGCTCCGACTCCCACGGCCGCCCCGACGCGTAACCGCCCGTGCGCATCTTTGCAGGCAAAGGGATATTTGATCTTTTTTTGAATGTCCTTGATAGTGATCAAGCCCTTTAATTCAAATTGATCATTCACCACGAGAAGTTTTTCGATCCGATGCTCATGAAGAATCGCCTGGGCCTGGTCCAACCCAGTGCCTTCCGGGGCGGTAATCAGGTTGTTTTTCGTCATAACCTGAGAAACCTTGAGATCCAGCCGGTTTTCAAAACGAAGGTCTCGATTCGTTAAGATTCCGACCAACTTGCCCTCTTTGGTCACAGGGATTCCAGATATGCGATAGGTCGCCATGAGGTGGTGGGCATCGCGAATCGTATGATCAGGAGAGATGGTGATTGGAGACAAGATCATCCCGCTTTCTGATTTTTTGACCTTATCGACTTCTGAGGCTTGCATGTCAGGGGATAATGCGCGGTGAATAATTCCGATTCCTCCTTCGCGTGCTATCGCAATGGCCAATCGTCCTTCGGTTACGGTGTCCATGGCCGCGCTCAGAATGGGAATATTGATCCGAATATTTCGAGTGAGTTGGGTTGAGGGATCAACCTCAGAGGGGATGATTTTTGAGTGTCGTGGTACCAAGACAACGTCATCAAAAGTGAGCCCTATGCGTAATTGTTTTTCCAACATGCGTGAGACCTTGTATCCGGCAGGGGGGGGGATGAAAAGATCCTCTCCACTACCGAATTGTATATGCGAAAAAGCCTCTCATCATAATTTTCTTTTGAAAGGCAGTCAATGTGCTTCTTGTTATACCTGATGGAGGTCGTTGAGAAAACAATCAGGACTACTCAGGATCGGCAGTTCGATATATGCCGAGGCCGTGGAATCCAGCACGACCCCATGAGTGATGCGAAAGGGTGGTGCCGGTACCCTTTCGCGTCCGTGGTGAATATGTGTGTGTTGTTGTTTCCTTGACTCTGCTAGAGCGACGTGGCTATTCGGCTGCTTCAGGAATAAAGGCCATCGTTTCTTCTTCTTGGAAATGATCTTCGGCTTCTTCTGCCGGCATGAATTCTTGAACTCGCATATTTCCGCTATCCACCGAATAGACGTGCCCTCTGGAGTCGACCCCAAGCCCATAGGGAAAGTTGAATTGGCCATCCTGGGAGCCAAAGCCACCCCATTGGGTGATAAAATTTCCGTCTCGATCAAACTTTTGGATGCGTTGGTTTCCGGTATCACTGACAAACACGTCGCCTGATTCGTCTACCGTCACACCCCAGGGTGATCGGAATTGTCCCGGTTCTTGTGCCTGAGCGCTGCTGGCATGGCCAGGCCCAATGCCTCCGCCCCACCTGGTGAGTAATTGGGGGAGGACGTTTGAGCTGGTATCGAATTTTTGAATTCGGTGATTGCCCATATCAACGACGTAGACGGTTCCATCTGTTTGATCCACCGCAATGCCTCGCGCAAAATAAAACTGACCGTCTCCGTTCCCAAAGCTTCCCCACTGCATGATAAATTCCCCGGATTCATCAAACTTTTGAACCCGAAAGTTGGCACTATCCACGACATACAGGTACCCGCGGACTCGGTCGACGGCCACCCCCCATGGAGCATTAAACTGTCCCTCGCCGTTACCACGAGATCCGAGCTTCATCATATAATGGCCTAACTTCCCATCAAATTTTTGAATACGATGGTTATTGGTGTCGGCCACATACACATTGCCATTCCCATCGCATGCGAGGCCAGTTGGGTTATTGAAATTCCCATTTGCCGCTCCAAAATTTCCCCATAGCAGGATGAAATTGCCAGTTCGGTCGAATTTCTGGATGCGATTGTTCCCGTTATCAACCACAAATATGGCCCCTTGGCGATCAATCGTCAATCCGTAGAGAGGGCTAATAAATTCTCCGCCATGGAGGAGGGAGGCTCCACGGCCTGGTTTGCCCCACTTCGCGACACAAAGGTATCCGGACGTATTGAGAAGGATATTGGTGCTGGCAGGAACAGAAACATTGTTATTAGCGTCTTTAAACCAAACGTAAACGGTTTTGGTGCCATCCGCTGGCGAGGTTGTAAAAGGAATCGTGGCTCCAAATTTTTGTTCAGGCTCCACCTCAACCCAACCAGGCATGGTTCCGCTTGGGGTCATGGGATTTTCAGAGATGAAATAGGCAGCCACGCCGCTATCTACGTCTTTAGCTGATATGGTGGCGACCATGTCAGGACTATTGGTCATGTAGGCCCCATGATTTAAGACGATATCAGGATTTTGCGGTGCCGAGATGTCGATCAGAACCGGAATAGCGGTCTGTTCTTCGGAAAGCTGGGTTTCTGCGTCTTCTTCAGTGACCGAGGTCATGGCATAAAAATATGCCGTGTTATTTGTGAGGCCACTATGAATATAGGGGGTGGTGACGCCTTCAATCTTCGTGGAGGTATCTGCAGAGAGACCCGGTTCGGTACTAAAATAGAGGTTGTAGCTGACGGCATTGGAAACTTCGAGCCAACTAAGGATGTTTTCCGTATCTCCAGGTTTGACGGCAAGATTGATGGGGGCAGTAAGATCGCTGGCTACCCGTTTTTCTTGTTTGCCTCGATTGAGTTCTTCTTCAGTTGGGGCAAATTTGGTTAAACGGTGGTTGCCGCTGTCTATCACATACACGTATCCCTCTTTGTCGACCGCAATTCCTGATGGGAAATTCAACTGTCCTTCGGTTAATCCACGATTCCCCCATGAGGTGAGATAGGTTCCGTTTGAATCAAATTTTTGGACACGGTGATTTCCACTGTCGACGATATACACATATCCTAACGGGTCACAAGCGACTCCCCACGGGGATTTGAATTGGCCAGGGGCATTCCCTTCTTTCCCCCACTTCAGGAGAAAGTTGCCGCGTGCATCAAACTTTTGAATCCGATGGTTCCCTTCATCGGCAATATAAATATTCCCGACAAAGTCGACTGCGAGGCCGCGAGGATAAAAGAAGGCGCCGTCATATCCTCCGTCACGCCCCCACTTGAGCACAGGGGAGCCGTCCGGCAGAAATTTTTGAATTCTGGCATTGCTGGTATCCGAGACAAACAGGTTGCCCTGGGAATCAGTGGTAATGCCCCAAGGGACATCAAATTTGCCGGCTTCCGCCCCTCGCCAGGCAAAACCAAATTTCCCCCATGCGTTGATAATATTTCCTTCGGAGTCAAATTTTTGGATGCGATTGTTCCCGCTGTCGGCAACATACACATCTCCCTCCGGGGAGGTGGCGATGCCACGGGGGTAGTAAAATTTCCCTTCGGTTGAATCGGGTTCGTCTCCCCAACGCGCGAGAAATTTTCCAGATCGGTCAAATTTCTGAATCGAATGATTATCTGTGTCGCCGACATAGATATTCCCGTCTTTATCAACGGCAATGCCGGTTGGTGATTTGAATTCTCCATCGTCGACGCCTTCACACCCGATTTGCATCACCGAGAGGTAGGGTGAGGGAATGGACATCACCTCTTCAGACAAGAGACTTTCGCCTTCTTCCGTGACGACAGAGATGGCATAGTGGTAACAGAAGTTATTGGCTAAATCGTTATGTTCGTAAGGAGATTTCGCTCCTTCAATACAATTGGCTTTCTCTTTTGTTATCCCAACTTTCGGGATGAAGTCATCTTGGGATGCAATGGGGCGGGATAAATCGCACGGTTTAATCTGAACCCCTTTGGTGGTCATGAAGTAAATGTTGTAGTACAGCGCTTGCGGAACAGGATCCCAGGTGATGGTAATACGCGTATGATCAGGGATAGCCCGAATGTTGGCTGGTGCCGGAGGGAGATTGTCATCCTGGTTTTGTCCTGCTCCCCAGTCCTCCCCTCCACTTTCTACGGTCGACATGTTTCGATAGAACGGATGTCCATAAAATAAGGCATCGAGAAGTTTTGTCATACTGTTCCCCTGAAACTGATGAATCAGTTGTGCGAAATTTGTAAATTTTTGAATAAATACAATGACTTACGCGAAAAGTCTACCAGGAGAAAAAGAGGGAAGTCAAGGAGAGGCCGGCGGACCATTCAGCCTTCCAGGACGGCTAGTCACAGTCGAGGAATGTCAGACCCAGAAACCATTCTTACCATTCTAAGGAGAGAAGTTGAGGCATAGAGGCCAAAATCTTCACACCTTTCCGGATCCATGAGGAGGAATGCGATGGAAATTCGCCAGTTATTTAAGAGGGTTGGCCAATTGCTGATTTTGTGACGTTTGCTGCCTGCGGTCCCTTTGCTCCCTCTACTAGGTCAAACTCTACGGACTCCCCCTCTTTCAGGGATTTAAATCCGTCTTCTTGAAGAGCGGAATAATGGACAAACACATCCTGCCCCCCTTCAACTTGAATGAATCCAAAACCTTTTCGATCATTAAACCATTTTACCGTTCCCTTACTTCGCATGATGACCCCTCCCCGTTAGAGTTCTCGTGGATATATATTACAAAATTGATGGTGCGTGATTAAATAAAAATAAAAGCCGAAAAAGGATTCCATTCCTCTCTCGGCTTCACAGCGTAATATTCTTCTCACTTCTCTTTAACCTTTACAAAAACGGGAATGATGTAGCACAGTTTGCAAAATCTGTCAATGAATGACAGGAGTAAATTCATTCCATACTATTCTCCTGTTAGACTGATTTTACGGGGTATTTTTGGAAATGGCTGTGGGTAATCACGATCGTCAGCCGACATTTCGCGTCTCTTCCACCTAATTTGTGTTGTCTAAGACCTTGATCAGACTTCTCGATCGGTACATATTTTTTGAGCTGCTTCCCCCGTTTTTGACCAGTCTGACGGGACTGTGTTTCATCATTTTTACCAAGGAAATGTTCCG